>DASRJX010000089.1:0-5449 GCA_035649235.1 Candidatus Cryosericum sp. | reverse complement strand
CGCGAGCCTGCACCTGGCGCGCGCCCGCCGGCGCCGCCGCGAGCTGGGCATCCGGGTGGCGCTCGGCGCGGGGCGGGGCCGGCTGGCGCGCCAGCTCTTCGCCGAAAGCGCCGTCCTGGCGCTCGGTGGCGGTTTCATCGGCGTCCTCCTGTCCGCGTGGGGGCTCGATCTTCTGAATGCCCTGCGGCCGCAGGCCCTCGCGATGGTCGGCGGGCCGGGCGGCGCCCGGCTCAACGTCGCGGTGCTGGCCTTCGCCGCGCTCGCCAGCATGGGAGCCGCCGTGCTGTTCGGGCTCCTTCCCGCCTGGTCGGCTTCGCGCACCGACCCTCTCACCCTCCTGCGCGCGGATCTCATCTCGTCGGATCGACTGCGGCTGCGCGGGGCACTGGTCACGGCCGAGGTCGCCCTGGCCGTGGTGTTGCTGGCCGGCGCCGGCCTCCTGATCAGGACGGTTGTCGCTCTCAGCCGCGCGCCGCTCGGGTTCGAGCCGCGCCAGGTAGTCACAGCACTGGTCAATCCTCCGACTCGGGCCTATACGGACGAGAGCGGTCGCCGGCTGTTCCGCGACGCGACCGAGCGCCTCGCCACGCTGCCGGGGGTGCAGAGCGCCGGCGCGGGGTACTGCCTGCCGGTCGCGGGCGGATGCGATCAGGTGGTCATGACCATCGCGGGCGAGCCCGCGGCAGCGGACCATGAGGTCTGGCTCAACATGGTGGACGAGCGATACCTGGCAACACTCGGCATTCCCGTGGTCGCCGGACGCGGCATCCTCGCGAGCGACCGACCCGGCGCGCCGGACATAGCACTCGTCTCGGAAGCGGCCGCCCGCCGGTATTGGCCGGGGAAAAACCCGATGGGGGAGCGCATCCGGCTGGGCGTCGGTTGGCCGGAGGGTGACGGATGGGCCGAGGTCGTGGGGGTCGTGCGGGACGTGAAGTTCGACGGCAACCTCCGCACCGGGGCCGCCCCGGGCGTGTACCTCGCGATGCCGCAGTTCACCTATCTCGCCAACCACCTCGTGGTGAAGACCGCGGGCGATCCCGGCGGGGCCGTGGCGGATCTCCGGGCGGTCGTGCGCGGACTCGACCCGCAGCTCCCGCTGTGGGATGCGGCCCCCATGACGCGTCACGTGGCGGCCGCTGCCGCGGCCGAGCGGTTCTCCATGGTGTTGCTCGGGGCGTTCGGACTCCTGGCGCTCGCCCTCGCCGCCGTCGGCGTGTACGGGGTCATCTCGTATTCCGTCGCGGGCCGCACGCGCGAGCTCGGTGTGCGCATGGCCCTGGGCGCCCATCCGCGCAGCGTGCTCGGCCTGGTCTTCCGGCAGGGGTTCGGGTTCGTAGGCCGGGGACTGGTCGGAGGGGCGTTCGCGGCCCTCGCCGCGACGCGCGTGCTTGGCTCGCAGCTTTACGACGTGGCTCCTTTCGATCCTCCCACCCTGGTCGCGGTCCTCGGAGTCATCGGCGCGGTCTCAGCGACGGCGATCTGGCTGCCGGCCCGCCGCGCGACCCGCATCGCACCCATGGAGGCCCTGCGGTGTGACTGAGGGGATACGCTGTATGATGCGCCATTCATCCGGGGGTCACGGGTGCGCGTCGCCGCGGCCTACTCCCGCGAGGGGGGACGCGAGATGCCGTTCGAGCCGGGGCAGAGTCTGCTGCACTACCGCCTCGCCGAGAAGATCGGCGAGGGGGGCATGGGCGTCGTCTGGAAGGCGACCGACTCGACGCTCAACCGTTCGGTTGCCGTCAAGATCCTGCCCGACCTGTTCGCCCATGACCCGGAGCGGCTGACCCGGTTCGAGCGCGAGGCGCGCTTGCTGGCCTCGCTCAATCATCCCAACATCGCGGCGATCTACGGGCTGCATGAGTCGCAGGGCGCGCGGTTCCTGTCGATGGAGCTGGTCGGCGGAGAAAACCTCGACCAGAAACTGAAGGCGGGCCCGCTGCCGCTCGAGGAGACCCTGAGGATCGCCCTCCAGGTGGCCGAGGGTCTCGAGGCGGCGCACGAGCAGGGAGTCGTGCACCGCGATCTCAAGCCGGCGAACATCCAGGTCACGGACGAGGGGCAGGTCAAGATCCTCGACTTCGGCCTCGCGAAGGCGCTCGGCGGCGACCCGTCGTCCTCCTCGCCTTCGTCTTCGCTGTCGCCGACCTTGACGTCGGCGGGGACGCGAGTCGGCGTGATCCTGGGGACGGCCGCCTACATGAGCCCCGAGCAGGCGAAAGGGAAGGCGGTCGACAGGCGCGCCGACATCTGGGCCTTCGGTGTCGTCCTGTACGAGATGCTAACCGGGCGGCGCCTCTTCGACGGCGAGACGATCACCGAGATGATCGCCGCGGTCATCAAGACCGAGCCGGACCTCTCTGCGCTGCCCGCGAAGACGCCTGCGGCGCTGCGGCGCCTCATCCGGCGCTGCCTCGAGAAGGACCCGCGCCACCGCCTCCGGGACATCGGCGACGCCCGCGTGGCGCTGGAGGAGATCCAGTCGGGCCGATCCGAAGAGCCGGCGGCCGCGATCGCGGCCGCGCCGGGCGCGGGACGGCGCCCGTTGCTCCTGGCGGGGGCCGCGGCGGCAGGCGCCGCGGCGCTCACGGCCGCCGCGCTGTTCCTGCTCAAGCCGTCCCCGACGCCGTCGCAGCCGGTCCGGCTCGAAGTCCTGGTCACCGGCGATCAGCCGCTCCTGCAGATCCAGGGCAGCGCCGCCGCGCTCTCGTCCGACGGGCGCCACCTGGCTTACGTCGTCGGGACGGCCAGCGACGTTTCGGCGACCCGCATGTACCTCCGCAACCTGGGGCGCTTCGAGGACGCGATGATGGCTGGAACGGAGGCCGCCTACAACCCCTTCTTCTCGCCCGACGGGCAGTGGATCGGCTTCGTCACGCCGCAGGCGCTCAAGAAGGTCTCGATCTCGGGCGGCACGCCGCTCGTCCTGTGCCCTGTGGCGCTGAGCCGGGGAGCGGCCTGGGGCGAGAGCGGCGCCATCGTCTTCGCCCCGAACCCTGCCAGCGGCCTGATGCAGTTACCAGCGGCCGGCGGGACGCCGGTCGAGCTGACCAAGCTCGGAGAGGGAGAGGCGACCCATCGCTGGCCGCAGTTCCTCCCAGGAGGGAAGAAAGTCCTGTTCACCTCGTACGGATCGGGGGATCGCAATGCCGGGCGGATCGAGGTGGTCGACGTCGGGACGGGCAAGCGGACCGTCGTCCACCAGGGTGGTACCTTCGCCCGCTACGCCGGCTCGGGCCACCTGCTCTACCTCAACAACCGGACGCTCTTCGCGGCGCCGTTCGATCTGAGTGCCCTCAAGATGACCTCGCTGCCAGCGCCGGTCCTGCAGGACATCAGCACCAACGTCGAGGGAGGCGGCCAGTACGACGTGTCGGCCAGCGGCACCATCGTCTACTTGACCGGCCAGGCCGCCGGCGCCCGGAACGCACTCGTCTGGGCCGATCGGCAAGGGAAACCGACGCCCGTCACGGGGACCAGGCGCGAGTATCAGACGCCGCCGCGCGTCTCCCCCGACGGCCGGCGCGTGGCCGTCGCCATCATCGCCGAGGGGAACTCCGACATCTGGATCCACGATCTCGAGCGCGATACGCAGACCCGCCTGACCTTCGACGAGGGGCGCGACCTCTACCCGGTCTGGTCGCACGACGGCCAGTTCGTCTACTTCACCTCGAATCGGACCGGCAAATGGTCGATCATGCGCAAGCGCGCCGACGGGACGGGCTCCGAGGAGTCGATGCTCGACTCGGACAAGGAGATGGACGCCTACTCGGCGTCGGCCGACGGCCGGTTTCTGGGGTACCACGTGGTGGCGGCCGGCGGCGACTCCATGATCCTTCCCCTCCAGGAGGATCGCAAGCCGCGGGCGCTGTTCACGAGCGCCTCGTCCGACGGCGATCCGGTCTTCTCCCCCGACGGCCGGTGGGTCGCGTACGATTCCGACGAGTCGGGACGCTGGGAGGTTTACGTGCGGCCGGTGGCGGGGGAAGGCGGCCGGTGGCAGGTCTCGGTCCAGGGCGGCGAGTTCGCGCGCTGGTCGCGGGACGGCGGAACTCTCTTTTACCAGGAGCGCGGCAAGAATGCCTGGCGGGTACCGGTGAAAGCCACCGGAAGTTCCCTCGAGGTCGGACGCCCGGAGAAGCTCTTCGAGCTGGCGGTAGGGCTCCAGCCGGATTGGGACGTCACCGCCGACGGCAGCCGGTTCTTGATGGTGCAGAGCGAGACGACCGCCGCCGCCGGCGGGAGCATGGTGAAGCTCACCTTCAACTGGTTCGAGGACCTGAAGGCGCTCCTGGCGACCCCGCGCTAGCTACTTCAGCTTGGCGGTCTGCACCCAGGTTCCCGTCCTTCCGAAGTCCTCGGACACGATCACGCCCTGCGGTCCGGCCACGAAGACGTACTTGCCGTCCGCGCTGGCCGCGATGGACACGCCGCCCGCCGCGTCCGCGATGTTGAGCTTGTCCCTGTAGTTTTCCTGGGTTTTCTGGGCCCGCGGCGCGTCGGAGAAAGCCGCGAGGGCGAACAGGATCGCCAGCGTAAAACCGGCGGCGAGCAGTGCTCTGCTGTTGATGCGGATGACGATGGTCGAATTCCGGCTCATGGTAGCCCCCCCTGGGTTGAGAATCGGATCGACTGCCCGTCGTGACTTCTATTTTGACTGCGCGCCGAGCGCCTGCTCCAGCTCGGCCTTGAACCGGTCGTAGGGCTGCGCCCCCTTGATCGTCGTCAGGCCCTTCACCTTGGTCTTGTCGGCCGGGTCGGTCACCGCGATGAGGAACGCGGGCGTGCCGGTGACGCCGGCCTTCTGGGCCTCGGCCATGTCCTTGCGGATGGCGGGGGCGTGGCGTCCGCTCGACATACACTCCTCGAACTTGGCGACGTCGAGCTTGAGCGTCTCGGCGTGGGCCGTCCAGGGCTCGAGGGCCTTCTGCTGCTCGAACAGGCGCCCGTGCATCTCCCAGAACTTGCCCTGGTCCCCGGCGCAGCGCGTCGCCTCGGCGGCCTTGAAGGCGAACTTGTGGATCGACTCGAGAGGCATGTCGAGCAGCGCGTAGCGGATCTTGCCGGACTCCACGAACTCCTTCTCAATCTGCGGGTACGTCTCACGGACGTATCGGTTGCAGAAGGGTCACTGGTAGTCGGTGAACTCGACGAGCGTCAGCTTCGCCTGGTCGCTGCCGCGGGTCGGGTTGGACCCCAGGTTGAAGACCACGTCCTTGACGTTGGTTGCCGCGGGGCGGGCCTGGGCCTGGCTCTGGAGCATCTGCTTCAGCTCCTGAAGCTGTTGCAGGATCTGCTGCTGACCTTTCTTCAGCTCCTCGACGTCCTTCTTCAGATCGTCCTGGGCCAGAGCCGGTGCGCCGGCCAGCAGGCTTCCCGCGAGCAATCCCGCGCCGAGTAACGCCGCGCGGGGCATGGCCATCCCTTGTCGCATAACGTCCTCCTC
>DASRJX010000088.1:0-31384 GCA_035649235.1 Candidatus Cryosericum sp. | reverse complement strand
CCTCCGCCGCTTCCGGATTGGCCCTGTCGCTGCACCTGGCGGTGGCGGCGCCGCCCGCGATCGACGCGCACCGCATCGACGCCGCCTTCGCGTCCTACGACGAGCCGGGCTCCCCCGGCTGCGCCGTCGGCGTCTTGTCGGCGGGCACGATCCTCTACGCCAGGGGGCACGGGCTCGCGAGCCTGGAGCACGCCGTGCCGATCACGCCCGAGACGGTTTTCGACCTCGGCTCGACCTCGAAGCAGATCACGGCCGCGGCGATCGGGCTTCTCGCGCTCGACGGCAAACTGTCCCTCGACGACGATGTACGGAAGTCGGTGCCCGAGATCCCGGACTACGGCACGGTCATCACCCTGCGACACCTCCTGACCCACACCAGCGGGCTGCGCGACTACACCGACCTCCTGTCTCTGGCCGGCAAGCGCGAGGAGGACGTCACGACCAACGCCGACGCCCTAGCCATCCTGGCGCGCCAGCGGGCGCTCAACTTCAAGCCCGGGGCGGAGTACCGCTACAGCAACACGGGCTTCTTCCTGGCCTCGGTCGTCGTGGAGCGGGTCTCCGGCCGGACGCTGCGGGAGTTCGCCCGCGAGCGCCTGTTCCGGCCGCTCGGGATGGCGCACACCGAGTTCCTCGACGATCACACGCAGGTGGTGCCGGGACGCGCCACGGGCTACGCCCCGCGGGAGGGGGGAGGCTTCATGGTGGCGATGTCGAACTGGGAGCAGGCGGGGGACGGCTCGGCGCAGTCTTCGGTCTCCGATCTGTTCCACTGGGCGGGGAACTTCGAGAGCGGGACGGTGGGCGGCCGCAGACTCATCGACATGCTCGAAGGTCAGGGACGCCTCCTCGACGGCACGCCGCTGGACTACGGCCTGGGACTGGTGCTCGAGGAGCACCGCGGGCAGCGCCTGGTCTCGCACGGCGGGGCCTGGGCCGGGTATCGGGCGATGCTGATGCGCTTCCCCGCCCTGCGCCTTTCGGTTGTCACCCTGTGCAACGTCGACACCGCCGACACGACGGCCCTTTCGCTCGCGGCGGCGGACGCGGCGCTCGATGCGCTGGGGGTGGCGGGCGGGCCGGCCGCCTCCATGGCTCAGGGAGGGGCGTCCGGTGAAGCGGGCGCCGTCGAAAGGAGCGCCCGGCTCGCCGGCGTCTACGTGAACGAGCACCTGGGGGAGGTGGCGCGCCTGGCGCCGCTGTCGCCTGGATTGCGGTTGAGCGGCATCGGGTCCCCGAAGGACCTCCTGCCGGAGCCGGGCGGGGCCCCGGCCCCTGGCACGGGCCCGAGGTTCGCGACCGCGGACGGCCACATCCGCGTGGCGTTCGAGCCGGACGGCTCGAAGATGCAGCTGGCGTCCCGTTCGCTCGGCCCGCGCCCCGAGCCCTTCGTGCGCGCCGGCGGCCAGGGCGCGACGGCGCCTCCCGCCGTTTCCAGGGACGCGGCGGGTGGCTACGGCAGTCCGGAGCTGGGAGCCACGCTGACCGTCGCCGTCAAGGACGGCGCCCTCGTCCTGCGCCTCCCGACCGGCGACGAGGGCGGGCTCGTGGCACTCGCGCCCGATCTCTACGAGAGCGATTTCGGCCTCGTCCGCTTGGTGCGCGACCGGCGTGACCGGGTGGCCTCCCTGGCCCTGACGAACCGCGGCCTCGCCGGCTTCACCCTGCCGCGTCTCGCGACGCACTCACCCGGCGGCGCCTCGAGGTGATCGGGCCCGGGCGGCGGCCGGCGCGCGCCGGATCCCGGGGTGTATAATCACGCCCATGGCCTGGGAAGTGGCCTTCGAGTACGTCGTCCGCACGCGGCAGCGTACGGACGAGACGTACCTCATCGAAGTCGACAAGGCGCCCGGGCACTACATCGCCGTGGTCAGGCTGCCGGACGGCACCATCTGGAACATGGATCGCTTCGATCCGCGGGCCCCGGCCCTGCCGAAGCAATGGGTCGGCGGCACCGCCGCCGCGGCGGCGGACTACGCGGCCCGGATCCTGACGAACCATTTCGCGAACGAGGGGATGGAGATCGTCAGGAAGACCTTCAAGCTGGGGGAGCGTCCGTGAGCGCGCCTGGCGGCGACGGACGGGTCTAACGGAGCCCGCGCGCCTCGAGATGCCGCACCGCCTCGACCAGGTCGTCCAGACGGAACGGCTTGAGCAGGACGCGGTTGTCGAGGAGCTTCACGAACCGGCGCGCCTCGCGCTTGTCCATCGCTCCGGTCACGAAGATGACCCGCGGCTTCATCAGCGGCTTGCGGCGTGCGATCTGCCGGTAAAGAGACAGCCCGTTGGCGTCCGGCAGCAGGAGATCGAGGATGACGCCGCAATAGTCGCGGAACATCAGGAGCGGCAGCGCGTCCTGGCAGTTCTTGGCGACGTCTACGTGGTAGCGCTGGCCGCGCAGGGTCTCGGCCATGAGATCGAGGATGATCTCGTCGTCGTCGACGGCGAGGATGCGATGGCGCTCGTCGGGGCCCGCGTCCTGATGCGTCTGGCCGCAGAGGCCGGACGCCGGGGTGCCGGAATCGCTGACCACCAGTTCGAGAGGCTTCAGCATAGGGAATAAGGTAGGGCGCGGAGGGGCCGGGGGGCAACCAGAACCGGGCCCCAAGCCGCGGAAAAAGCCCCGGGCGATATGACGAAACTGCAATCGCCCGGGATGCCGGATCTGTCATTGGAGGAGGTGAATCGTCGTGGCGTTGCGGACCTCGCTCTCGGCTCGCGAGCGGCTCATCCTCGGATGGGGCAAGGCGCGCCGCTTCTACCTGGCGCATTTCCGGCCGGGCTACGTGAGGCGGAGCCTGGCCCGGAGGATCGGAGACTGCAACCGCACCGGCGCCTGCTGCCGCCTCATGTTCACCTGCCCCCTCCTCGACAGCCGGTCCGACCCCGTCCGCTGCACCATCCAGGAGGTCAAGCCCAAGGTCTGCCGGCTGTTCCCCATCGACGAGCGCGACCTGAAGGATCGCGATATCATCGCGCCCGACACGCCGTGCGGGTTTTCGTTCAGACCTCGGGAAGAGGTCGAATCCCGGCGCGCGGTGCCGACGACAGGCCATGACGCATCGATCCGGTCGCGTTGATCTTTCCCGTGGGTTCCACCATATTCTCAGCCGGCCCGGTATGCCCCGAATCCGGGCCGCGGCCGGCCCAGCACGGGCCGCGCGGGAGGTTCGAGACTGATGCCCTCCGACCTGGTGCTGCACCCGGAGGAATACGAGAAGATCCGCGAGGTCATCTCCCGCCTCCGCACCGACTGCAACGCCAAGATCGTCTTCCTGGTCGACAAGAACGGGCAGCAGATCGCCGCCCAGGGTGAGATCGACGCCCTGGACACGACGGCCCTGGCTTCGCTGGCGGCCGGCAACGTCGCCGCGACGGACTCCCTGGCCCGGCTCATCGGCGAGAAGGAGTTCTCGATCCTGTTCCACGAGGGGGAGCGCGACAACCTGCACATCTCGGTCGTCGGCGGCAAGATGATCCTGGTGGTCATCTTCGACGAGCGTTCCTCGCTCGGCCTGGTGCGGCTGCGGGTGAAGCGGGGCACGAACGACCTGAAGTCGATTCTGGAGACCGTCTGGAGCAAGTCCGCGGCGCCCAGGAAGTCGGCGGTCGGTTCTCCGTTCGCCGAGATCACCGACGAGGACATCGACCGGCTGTTCAGCGACTGACGTCGAGAAGGAGTCCCGGGCCCCTCCCATGACGTTCATCAACTACGCGGCGCGCGAGATCAACTGCAAGCTGGTCTACTACGGCCCGGGTCTCGGCGGCAAGACGACCAACATCAAGTTCGTCTACGAGAAGACCAACCCCACCTCCAAGGGGAAGCTGATCTCGCTCGCGACCGAGACCGATCGCACGCTGTTCTTCGATTTCCTGCCGCTCGATCTGGGGGAGATCCGGGGCTTCCGCACGCGCTTCCACCTGTACACGGTGCCCGGTCAGGTCTTCTACGACGCCTCCCGCAAACTGATCCTGAAGGGCGTGGACGGCGTGGTGTTCGTCGCCGATTCGCAGGCGGCCCGGATGGACGCCAACCTCGAGTCCCTCAAGAACCTCGAGCTGAACATCAGGGAACAGGGCTACGATCTGAAGACCATCCCCTACGTCCTGCAGTTCAACAAGCGCGATCTTCCGACCGCCATGCCGTTCGAGGAGATGAAGAAGGGCCTCCACCTCAAGGGGGAGCCGATCTTCGAGGCGGTCGCCTCCAAGGGCACCGGCGTCTTCGAGACGCTCAAGACCATCGCCAAGATGGTCCTGATGGATCTGCGGAAGGGGAAGTAACCTCTCAGGAGCCGCCCTTCGGTTCTGCAGGCTTGGCGGGCGGGAAGCCCTTGAACAGGCGGGTCACGGCCTGCTGCAGCTTGCGGCGGTTCACCTCGACATCGGCCTCGGGCGACAGGGTGCCCTTCGCGGTGCCACGCCAGACGACCTTCTTCGTGCCGGTGTCGAAGATGTCCACCACCAGGGTGCCGACCCGGTTGTCGGTGCGGACGGTGGTGGCCGCGCCCGCCAGCGGACCCGGTCCCGACCAGTTCCAGCCGGAGCCCCACCCCGAGTAGGCCGTATCGATCTGCTGGTCCTCGCGAATGATGGCGATCGCCGCCAGCACGGCGTCCGACGGCCCCCCCTCGACCCGCTCCCAGCCTTTGGTCTTCAGCTGAGCGTCGACGACCTCCATGATCCGCGCGTCGGCCTCCGCCTTGCCCGTGTCCGGCTTCTTCCCCCAGGAGTACGTCTTGTATTTCGAGAAGTCGGCCTGGCGGTCGTACTCCGCCCCCACTTCCGAGCCGGCCAGGAGGACGGTCGCGAGACACGACGGCAGCAGGAGGGCGGTGATCGAGATCCTCAGCGTGCGGCTCACGGTGTCTCCCGGCATCCGGGACCGGCTACTGCTTCGGCGCCGGCGGGAAGTTCTTGAACATCTTCGGGATGATCTTGTTGATCTTGGCCTCGTTCTTCTCGGGCTTGTTGCTGACCACGTCCGAGCCGGAGCCGCGCCAGACGAGCTTGTTCGATCCGGTGTCCACCAGGTCCACGATGAGCGTGCCGACCGGGATCTCCCGGACGGTGGCCGAGGAGGTCGACATCCCCGCTCCGCCCCAGCCGTAGTAGCCGCCGTAGCCGTAGGTCGTCAGGTCGACGCTCGTCTGTTTCTCGAGCCGCGCGTGAGTGGTCACGACCAGGTCGGCCTTGTCGGCCACGGGCGTGATTCCCTTGGCCTGCAGCTGCTTCTCGATCGCCGCCTTGAGGCGCTCCTGCATCATCGGGTTCGGCAGGGTCGTGCCCTCTTTCCACTGGTACGTCTTGAACTTGGAGAAATCCACGCTCTTCTCGAAATCGACGCTGACCGACGCGAGCGCCAGTGTCCCCGCCGCCGCAAGAGCGCCGACCAGCCCGACCGAGATCTTCGCGAGCCTCATCCCCGTCCTCCTCGAAATGTGTCCGTGGCCGCGAACTATACCATCGCTATCCGGGCCCGGCGCGTTCCGCAGGACCGGGGGCCGGAGCCGTGCGGTCGCGGCTCCGCATCTTGCCGAGCACCTCTTCGGTTCTCTGGCGGCCGGGCGAGCCCTCGGGGAACAGCCGCGCCGCCTCCTCCAGCGCCCGGAGCGCCTCCTCCCGGTGGCGCAGGGCGCGGGCGGCCATGCCGAGCGCGAAGTGGGTTTCCGGCAGGTCGGGCCGGGCCCGCACCGCCCTGCGGGCATAGTCGATGGCCGGCTCGGGCTGACCTTCCTCGAGATAGGACAGCGCGAGATCCGCGAGCGGCGCCCCGGCGGCGGGCACGAGGTAGGCCGCGGTTTCCCATTCGTGCCGCGCCTCCTCCTTCCGGCCCAGGGCCAGGAGCGCCTGGGCGAGGCTGCACCGCACCTCCACGAAGTCGGGGGCGACGGCGAGCAGCTCCCGATAGCGCCACACCGCGTGCTCCCAGTCTCCCTCCTCCGCCGCCATGACGGCGAGGGTGTTGTACCCATCGATGCGGCCCGGGTTGAGATCGATGGCGCGCTGATACTCCTGCCGCGCCTCCTCCCGCCGCCCCTTCACGCGGAGGGCGTAGGCGCGATTGAGCGCCTCCTCCTCGGGCCACGATTCGCTCGGGGTCAGCGCGTCGAGGTTGAAGAGCACGAGGCCGGCGAGGAGCGCCCATACGGGCGCGCGCCGCAGGGAGCGCGCCGGCGTGGCCAAAAGCACGCCGGCGAACACGGCCAGCACCGGGACGATCGGCAGGCGGTAGCGGTCGGTCGGGAAGAAGAGCAGCAGGGAGGCCGCGTACGATCCGGCGAAGAGCAGGAGGAGCGTCCGACCCGCGCGCCGCTCTTCGGACGGTGTTGCGCCGGCTTCGGAGCGCGCCTCTCCGGCCGTGGCCACCACGCCGGCCAGGGCCAAGGGAGCCAGCAGGCCGAACGGAAAGGAGAGCAGCCGGCGCCAGAGGAGAGCCGAGAGCAGCCACGAATGGCGGCGGTACTCGTACATGTTCTCGTTGCGCGGGATCTCCCGGCCGGCGGCCAGATCGAGGGCCTTCCTGAGGTACAGGCGCACGGCCGAGCCCGGATACCCGATCAGGAACTGCATGGCCCGCGCTGTGAACCAGCGCGACTGCGCTGCGGCGCCGACGACCCCGGCGTTCTCCGGCTCCTGGGCCAGCCGCTGGAATTCCCCCCCGGGGCGGATGCGGATGGCCTGCTCGTAGTTGGCCGTGTTGCCGATGTAGAAGTTGATCCCGAAGTTGCTGGAGATCAGGACCGGCTCTCCGGCGACCACGAGGTTCCGCGACGCAACGAGACCGACTGGAAGTGCCATCCCCAGCAGGAATCCCAGGACGGGCAGCGCGCGCGCCCGCCCGTTCCTCGGGCCGGCGGGGGCGGCCCGCCAGGCGATCCACGCCGCGGCGGCCGGGACGGCGAGCAGGATGTTCGGGGTGGCGATGGCCGCGAGGCCCCACGCCAGCCCGCCAAGCGAGTAGCGGAGGGCGGCCGGGCGCTCCATTCCGCCGCTCCCGCCCCCGGCGGGGACGGCCTCTCCCGCCCGGAGCAGGAGCAGGATCCCCAGGAGCGCCAGCACGATGTGCAGAACGGGAATCAGCGGCTGGACGTCGAAATGGATCAGCGGAGCGTAGAAGGCCATGATGAGGCCGGAGGCGATGCCGGCCCGCTCGCCGAAGAGCCGGCGGCCCAGGGTGAAGACGAGGACGCAGGAGAGCGCGCCGAGGACGGCTTGGACGACGTAGATCCAGGCCATGCGCTCGCCGAACAGCCGCAGCAGGACGGCGAGGAAGTAGGGATAGAGGGGCGGCTGCCAGAACGCGCCCGATCCACCCAGCAGGTCGCCGCCGGCGATCGTGCGGGCGGTGCGAAGGTAATTCACCCCGTCGACGATCGGGACGTCGAACCACGGCAGCGTCCTGATCTCCGCCACGTAGACGAGCCGCGAGGCGAGAGCGATCGCGAACACCAACAGCGCGCGCCGGCCGACCATGCCGAGGAGTCTAATCTCGAATCAAGGGGCGTGCGCCCCGGTGCCGTCCGCGCGGCTCTCCTGGCCGCGGGTCGCGTGCCATGTCACCCATCACCCGGCCGCGGCAGAACCCCCGTCGCGGGGCCTTGTGCTATGCTCCGCGCCACTTCCGGACAGAGGAGGCCGACCGCCACTTCCGATCAGCGCGTCCGGAGAGAGGAGGGACATGAAGGAATTCAGAGAGTTCCTGCTCAAGACCAACGCCCTGGCGCTCGCCATCGGTGTGATCATCGGCGCCGCGGTCGGCAAGGTTGTCTCCTCGCTCGTCAGCGACATCCTGATGCCTCCGATCGGCCTGCTGGTCGGCAACCTCGATTTCAGCAGCCTGTTCCTCAATCTCTCGGCCACCGACTACGCGACCCTCGACGAGGCCCGGAAGGCGGGAGCGCCGACCCTGAACTACGGCCTGTTCATCAATTCGATCATCGACTTCGTGATCATCGCCTTCTGCGTCTTCGTGATCACGAAGATCGCGATGCGGCCCGGGCCGCCCGTGCCTGTCCCACCGACCAAGGAGTGTCCCCAGTGCTGCGAGGCGATTGCCAAGGCGGCCAAGAAGTGCCGCTACTGCGCCAGTCCGCAGGCCTGAGCCCGGCTGGAACGCCGACCATGCCCGAGGAGCCCAAGACCATGCCCCGACGCCGCGGCCTGATCGCCGCCGTCCTCGCAGCCGCCGTCGCCGTGTCGGCCGGGACGGCCCTGGCCCAGACACCCGCCCCGCCCGCCCCCGAGAAGAAGGTGCCGAAGTGGTCCGACAGCGCGGAGCTCGGCTGGGTCGCGACCGCGGGGAACAGCGAGAGCAACAGCTACTCCCTCAAGAACACCCTGCTGCACGAGGGGGAGCGCGATCTGTTCGAGGTGAAGCTCGGCGCGCTGAAGGTCAAGACGACCGACGTCCGGCTGTACGCAGTCGGCGACCCGACCGACTTCGAGCGCCAGGAGGAGAAGGACTCCAGGACCACCGCGGAGAACTACTTCCTCACGGGCCGTTACGACCGGAATATCACGGAGCATTTCTTCTGGTTCGCGGGCGCCGGTTGGGACCGCAACCAGTTCGCCGGCATCCAGAACCGCTACGTCGCCTTCGGCGGCGTCGGCAACAAGTGGTTCGACACCGATCGCCGCAAGTGGCGCACGGACTACTCCGTCACCGGAACGAAGCAGGAGAACGTGGTGGACGATCCCGATTTCGACGACACCTTCGTCGGCATCCGTCTGTCCTCGACGTTCCTGCAGAAGTTCGGCGACAACGACGCGGGCACCTTCGGCAACGATACTATCGTCGACGAGAACCTGAACGAGACGGAGGACTGGCGGGTCAACATGACCAACTGGGTGGCGCTCAACATGACGGGCCACCTCGCCCTCAAGGTCAGCCTCCAGTGGCTCTACGACAACCTGCCGTCGCTCAAGGAGGTCGACCTGTTCCCGCCCACGGACCCGGGTGGCACGGGCACGCCGATCGGCACGGTCCTGGTCGACCTGGACGAGCTCGACAGCATCTTCACGACGGCCCTGGTTATCAAGTACTAGGAGACGCTCATGCACAAGATCCCGCTCGTTCTCCTGTCGCTTGTGTGCTGCGCCGCGATCCCCGCGTTCGCCGGGGGGGGCGGTGACGACGGCGACTGGGAGCTGGGAGCCTACACGGGGACATCGCACCCCGATTCGTACGACCCTCTCGACCCCGAGAACGGATCCCTGTGGGGGTGGCGCGTCGGCTACTTCTTCACGGAGAAGTGGAGCGTGGAGGGCTCGTTCCAGTCCTTCAGCACGGACGGGAGCGTGTCCGGGCAGAAGGTCGACGTCGACCTCGACGCGGTGCGGGTCAACGGGCTGCTCAACTTCCGGCCCGGAAAGAAGTTCCGCTGGTTCCTGACCGCGGGGATCGGAAGGGAGTCCACCCAGGCCGATGACGTCGATGTCGATGAGCGCGATCTAGGCTTCAACGTCGGCGGAGGCGGACGCTGGTACTTCGGCAAGAAGCGCCATTTCGGCCTGCGCGCCGACGCGCGCTGGATCGAGGTCGATGTGGGAGGGGACATCGGCGCAACCCAGAGCAACTACGAGGCGACCGGCGGCATCCTCTGGTCCTTCGGCGGCGGCCCGCCGCCCGACAGTGATGGCGACCATGTCCCGGACAAGAAGGACAACTGCGCCAACACGCCCAAGGGCGCCGTGGTCGACGACGCCGGCTGTCCCAAGGACTCAGACGGCGACAAGGTCTACGACGGTCTCGACAAGTGCACCGGCACGCAGCGCGGCTGGGCGGTGGACGCCTCGGGGTGCCCCGCCGACGCCGACGGTGACGGCGTCGCGGACATGGTCGACAAATGCCCCGCCACACCGAAGGATCTCAAGATCGACGCCAATGGGTGCCCGACCGAGGACGCCGACGGCGACACCATCTGGGACGGTGCCGACCGCTGCCCCAACACGCCGAAGGGGGTGAAGGTCGACCCAGTCGGCTGTCCGATGGACGCCGACGGCGACGGCGTGTGGGACGGGGACGACAAGTGCCCCTCGACCCCCAAGGGAACCAAGGTCGATGCCACCGGCTGTCCCGCTCCGGCCGAGCCGCCCCAGCCGGTCGCAGCGCCGGTCATCCCGGAATCCAAGCAGCCGCTGGTCCTGGAGGGCGTGACGTTCGCCAGGAACAGCGCCGACCTGACTCCGGAGTCTTCGGTCGTCCTCGACCGCGTCGCGGCCTCGCTCAAGGAACGCCCGGAAGTCAGGCTGGAGGTCGGCGGCCACACCGACTCGAACGGCGACCCGACGCACAACAAGCATCTCTCGGAGGCCCGCGCCGAAGCGGTCCGGAACTACCTGTTGGCCAAGGGGGTGCCGGGGGACCAGCTCACCACCAAGGGCTACGGGTCCGGGAGGCCCGTGGCCGACAACACCACGGACGCCGGTCGGGCCCTGAACCGCCGGGTGGAGCTGGCCAGGATCCCCTAGGGCCGGGCGCGACTGTCGAGGGGGGGGGCTCGCCCACGACGGACCATTGGTGTCCGTTGACTTGGGCGGCGCCGGACCCGTATAATCCGCGCTTCCGGACAGGACGGGGGCAAGTGGGCTACGCGATCATCGCGACAGGCGGCAAGCAGCACAAGGTGGCGGTCGGAGACCGCCTGCGCGTGGAGCTCCTCCAAGCCGTCGTCGGCGACTCCGTCACCTTCGACCAGGTCCTCGCCCTGCAGGACGGCGAGCAGCTCAAAATCGGCCGTCCCCGGCTCGACGGGGCGCGCGTCGTCGCCAAGGTCGTGGAGCAGGGCAAGGCCCGCAAGGTCCTGATCTTCAAGAAGAAACGGCGCAAGCAGTACCGGCGCACCCGAGGCCACCGCCAACAGTTCATGGAGGTCGTGGTGGAGGAGATCCACGCGGGCTGAGCGGACGCGTCAGGAGAGGCAGGCATGGCTCACAAGAAAGCGGGCGGAAGCTCCAGGAACGGCCGCGACAGCAACTCGCAACGGCTCGGCGTCAAGCGCTACGGCGGGCAGTTCGTCACCGGCGGGTCGATCCTCATCCGGCAGCGCGGCACGCGCTTCAAGGCCGGCAGGAACGTCGGCTGGGGGCGCGACGATTCCCTCTTCGCCCGCATCGACGGCTACGTCCGCTTCGAGGATCGCGGCAACCTGGGCCGGTTCATCAGCGTTCTGCCCGAGCGTGAGTCGGCTCCAGGAACCTAGGCGACGACGCCCGGTCCGGCCGATTCTCGTTTCC
The DNA here is from genome assembly GCA_035649235.1 of Candidatus Cryosericum sp. Taxonomy (GTDB): domain Bacteria; phylum Acidobacteriota; class Polarisedimenticolia; order Gp22-AA2; family Gp22-AA2; genus DASRJX01. Next base: position 20,146 of record DASRJX010000088.1, on the reverse strand, counting down.
CCGTCACCGAGTCTTATCGAAACCGAGGCGTCCCGGCGGCGGCCCCTTTCCTGCCGCCCCGCCTCTGGGGGATCCGCGTGTTCGTCGATCAGGCGCGCATCGTCGTCCGCGGCGGTGCGGGAGGCAATGGCTGCGTGAGCTTCCGCCGGGAGAAGTTCGTCCCGCGCGGGGGCCCCGACGGCGGCCCCGGGGGAGACGGCGGCTCGGTGTGGCTGGTGGCCGACAGGTCGCTCAAGGCCCTCAACGCCTTCCGCTACGTGCGGACCTACGACGCGGAGCGCGGCCGGCATGGGGAAGGGTCGGGACGGGCCGGGCGCGATGGCGAGGACCTGGTCGTCCGCGTACCGCCAGGGACCGTGATCCTGAACGGCGCGGACGGCGGGACGCTGGCCGACCTGCTGCATGAGGGGGATCGATTCCTGGCCGCCCGCGGCGGCCGTGGCGGCCGCGGCAACTCTGCCTTCGCGACCTCGACGCACCAGGCCCCCCGCGAGGCCGAGGACGGGATGCCGGGCGAGGAACGCGAGCTCATCCTCGAGCTCAAGCTCATCGCCGACGTCGGTCTCATCGGCTTTCCGAACGCGGGCAAGTCGACCCTGATCTCCCGCATCTCCGCCGCGCGACCGAAGATCGCCGACTACCCCTTCACGACCCTCGAGCCTCACCTGGGAGTGGTCGATCTGGGACAGTTCCGGACTTTCATCGTGGCCGACATCCCGGGCCTCATCGAAGGGGCCCACGAAGGGCACGGATTGGGGACGAAGTTCCTGCGCCACGTCGAGAGGACCCGCGTCCTGCTGCACCTGGTGGACGTCTCGCCGGCATCGGGGCGCGATCCGGTGCACGATCTGGAGGTGATCGACCGGGAGCTCTCGGCCTTCAGCCCGTCCCTCGCGTCCAAGCCCCAGATCGTGGTCGCGACCAAGATCGACACGCAGCCCCCCAAGGAGAGGGCGCGCGACCTCCAGGCCCGGTGTGAGGCGGCGGGGGTGCCCTTCCGGTCCATTTCCGCGGTGACAGGCGAAGGGCTGCGGGATTTGCTGGAGACCGTCTGGCCCATCGTGCAGCAGGCGGCGCGCTCCAGCGGCGCCGGTGCGCAACCGAACGAGGAGGAGCGGCCATTCAGCTGAAGAAAAAAATGGCACTGGTCCTGGAGGCGGCCGAGGAGAAGAAGGCCGAGAATCCCGTCGCGATCCGCCTCAAGGGGATCGCCACCTTCACCGACGGCTTCATTATCTGTACCGGAGCCCAGCGCCGGCAGACCCAGGCGATCTGCGACGCCATCGTCGAGCGGCTCAAAGCGGCCGGCGAGCGCACGGGCCACATCGAGGGCTACGGGCGCGGGGAGTGGATCCTGATCGACCTCTACGACCTGATCGTGCACGTCTTCACCCCCGAGACGAGGGACTTCTACGGGCTGGAGCGCCTGTGGGGGGACGCGCCGCGCGTGGAGCCGCTGTCTTCGGCCTCCCCGTCGCCGGTCCTTCCACGGGTCTCCGCGGGCCGCCGCGGCGCAGGCGGGCGGCGAGCCACCGCCGGCCGGACGCGCCGGAGCTGACACGCGGGTTGACATTCCTGCAGCCCGCCTTTAAATTAGCGCCCCTGCTTTGGGTAAAGGAGATCCCCGTGGGCGCGGTCGCTGCATTCGCCCCTGCCACCCCCCCACCGTACCGGTCGGAGCGAATGGCCCGGCTGTACGAGGTGGCGCAGAGGGTAGCGCTCACCGATGCCAACGTCCTCCTGACGGGCGAGAGCGGGACGGGCAAGGGCGCGCTCGCGCGGTTCCTGCACGACGCCAGCCCGCGGAGCCAGGGGCCGTTCGTCACCATGACGTGCGCGAACATCCCCGGCGAACTGCTCGAAAGCGAGCTGTTCGGTCACGAGAAGGGCGCCTTCACGGGAGCGACCGAGCGCCGGCAGGGGCGGTTCGAACAGGCCGACGGCGGCACCATCCTGATCGACGGCGTGAGCGAGCTGGCGCCGTCCCTGCAGGGGAAGCTGCTCCGGGTCGTGCAGGAGAAGAGCTTCGAGCGGCTGGCCGGCACCCGGACGCTCACGGTCGACGCGCGCATCGTGACCTCGACGCAGTTCGATCTCGAGCCGCTGGTCGCGTCGGGCGGGTTCAGAGGGGACCTGTTCTACCGGCTGAACGTGATCCGGCTTGACCTGCCGCCGCTCCGCGACAGGCTCGAGGACCTGCCGGAGCTGGCGGAGGCCATCCTCCTGGACATCGCATCCCGCCGGGGCACAGCACCGCAGCGCCTGGCGCCGGCCGCGCTGGAGCGGTTGCAGGAGCACGACTGGCCCGGCAACCTGAGGGAGCTGCGCAACGTGCTGGAGAGCGCCACCATCACGCACACCGGCCGCGAGATCGCGGCCGGCGATCTGCCGATCGGCCAGACCAGTGGCGACGGCCCGATCGCCCGGGCGACCCGGGGGCGGTATTCGCTGTCCCAACTCGAGGAGCTGTACATCCGGGAAGTCCTCAGGCTGACGCGAGGGAATCGCACCGAGGCCGCCCGGATTCTCGGAATTAATCGCAAGACTCTATTGGAAAAGCGCAAGAGGTACCGCATATCATGAAGTCCGCGACCAGAAAGAAAGCCGACAAGGCCGTGAAGGGCGGTAAAGCTGTGAAGACCCCGAAGACGATCCGGCCGGAGAATCCGCGGCCCGCGGCCGCGTCCCTGGGCGGCCGGCAGCTCGAGGCGTTCAAGGCGCTGCTGCAGGCCCAGAAGAAGGGGCTGGCCGAGGCCTATATCAAGAACAAGACCTACGGCCGGCTCACCGAGGACGAGGGCACGCAGGACCTCGCCGACAAGGCCTCGAACGCCTATACCAAGGAATTCCTCTACTCGCTGTCGAACACGGACCGCGAGATCCTCCAGAAGGTGGACGAGGCGCTCACGCGCATCGATCGCGGCGAGTTCGGGACCTGCGGCGAATGCGGCAAGGAGCTGAACCGCAAGCGCCTCGCGGCGGTCCCCTGGGCGAGCCACTGCGTCACCTGTCAGGAGAAGATCGAAAAGGGACTTCTCTAGACGGAGGGCCGCCCGTCGCAGGGAGGTCCCCGTGGCGGACGGGGATCGCGATGAAGATCAGGACCGTTCTGTACCTGACGATCGGCGCGATCGTCGTCGCCGTCCTGTCCATCCTCTACACCACCAACCGCGAGGTCCTCGATCGTCACATCTTCTTCGGCCACGGGCTCTCGATGCCCGTCTGGTCGAGCATCCTCCTGGCCTGCGGCATCTCGATGCTGGTGCCCCTGCTGTTCGGGCTGCTGCGCGATCTGCGACGGTTCTTCGCGAACCTGACCGTGCGCCAGCGGCAGATCAACGTCAAGGAAGCGGAACAGCTCTACCTCAAGGGCATCGAAGCGATGCTGAACGGACGCGAGGAACGGGCGCTGGAGCACTTCAACGCGGTGATCGAGATCGACCCGGCCCACTTCGAGGCCCTCCTGAAGGGGGGGGAGGTGCTGCGAACGCTGCGGCGCTATGCCGAGGCGATCGAATACCACCGGCGCGCGGCCCGCGACCGCGAGGGCGACCTGCGCCCGCTCTACCAGCTGGTGGCCGACTACGAGGAGTCGGGCGCCAGTGAGAACGCCAAGGCCTCGCTCAACCGGATCATCGAACTGAACCCGAAGCGGTCGCTCAACGCCTACCGCCAGTTCCGGGCCATCTGCATCCGCGAGGGCTCCTGGGACAAGGCCTGGGGTATCCAGCAGAAGATCGAGGAGTTGCTGACCGGGATGGGACGCTCCAGCAAGGCGGAGAAGAAGTACCACCTGGCGATCCGGTACAACCTGGCGATCCGGCACCTCGAGGAAGGCCGGCCCCGCGAGGCGATCGGCATCCTGAGGCGCCTCGTGCGCGTCGACCCCGCGTTCGTGCCGGCCCACCTGCGCCTCGGCCGGGCCCTCCTGGCCATCGGCCAGCCGGAGGCGGCCGTCGAGGTCTGGGAGGAGGGACACCAGGCGACCGGCCATCCGATCCTCCTGACCACGATCGAGGACCATTATCTGCGCGAGGAGCAGCCGCGCCGGGCGATCGAGGCGCTCAAGGCCGCGGTCTGGAAGAGCCGCAACGACGTCCTGCCGCGGTTCTTTCTGGGCAAGCTGTACTTCCGGCTCGAGATGCTCGACGAAGCCCTGGCCGAGTTCTCGCGCATGAAGGCCCAGGTCACCTACTTCCCCGCGCTGCACTACTGCCTGGCCAAGATCCAGGAGCGGCACGGCAATTACCGCGAGGCGCTCCGGGAGCTCGAGACCCTGCTGCTGCAGGCCGAGGCCCTCAAGGTGGAGTACGCCTGCGGCACCTGCTCGCGGCGCTACCCCGCCTGGGTCGAGCACTGCGAGCGCTGCGGCGAGTGGAACAGCGTGGTCGTGGACTTCCGCGAAGAGCGCGGCGTCGAAGAGCTGGGCCTGAGCACGGCCCCCGTCTACACCGTCGACAACCAGGATTAGATGCCCTCCACGCCGCGGCTCCCGATGGTCCTCATCGTGCTCGACGGCTGGGGCCACAGCCCTCGACGCGAGGGGAACGCCATCGCCGCCTGCGCCCCGCCCTTCATGGAGCGCCTGCGGCGCGAGTGGCCGTCCTCGCTGCTCTCGGCGTCGGGAGAGTCGGTCGGGTTGCCGCCGGGCTACATGGGGAATTCGGAGGTCGGCCACCTCTGCCTGGGGGCCGGGCGCGTCGTGATGCAGGACCTGGCCCGAATCGACCACAGCATCCGGACCGGCGAGTTCGCCCGCAACGAAGCCCTCCTGCGCGCGGCGGCGGATGCCGCCCGCCCGGGAGCGGCGCTCCACGTCATGGGGCTCCTGAGCGACGGTGGCGTGCACAGCCACATCGCGCACTTGGAGGCGCTCCTCGAGTTGGCCCGCCGGCAGGGTGTTGACACCCTCTTCGTGCACGCTTTCCTGGATGGCCGCGACACGCCGCCGATGAGCGCGCTCCCCTTCGTGGAGCGCGCGGAGGCGCGGCTGAAGGCGTTGCGGTACCCACCCATCGCCACGGTGTCGGGCCGCTACTACGCCATGGACCGCGACAACCGCTGGGATCGGACCGAGAAGGCGTGGCGCGCCCTCGTCCTCCGGGAGGGGGAGCGCTTCCCCTCGGCCGCCGCCGCCGTCAGCGCAGGGCACGCCCGCGGCATCGGCGACGAGTTCATCCTGCCCGCGGTCGTCGGCCCCGAGGCGGGAGCGGGAGCGCCGGGACGATCCGCCGCCTCCGCACGCGCCGGGCGCGACGCGGCCGTGCGCGACGGCGACTCCGTCGTCCTGTTCAACTTCCGGGCCGACCGGGCGCGGCAGATCACGCGCGCGTTCACGCTCGACGGCTTCGACCGCTTCCATTGCCCCGCGCCGCCGGTGCTCTCCTCCTTCGTGTGCTTCACGACCTACGATCGGACCTGGTCCCTTCCCGTCGCCTTCCCACAGCAGATGATCTCTGCCACGTTCGGCGAGGTGGTCAGCGGCGCGGGGATCCCCCAGCTGCGCATCGCCGAGACTGAGAAATACGCCCACGTGACCTATTTCTTCAGCGGCGGACGGGAGCAGCCGTTCCCCCTGGAGGAGCGCTGCCTCGTCCCGTCCCTGAAGGTGCCCACGTACGACCTGAAGCCGGAGATGAGCGCCCGCGAGGTGACGGCCGAGGTGCTCCAGCGCCTCGAGGCCAAGCCGCGCCAGGCCGTCGTGCTGAACTACGCCAACGCCGATATGGTCGGGCACACCGGGCGGTTCGATCCGACCGTCGAGGCGTGCCGCGTGACGGACCAGTGCGTCCAGGCCGTGGTGAGCCTGGTCCTCCGCCTGGGGGGCACCGTCATCGTCACGGCGGACCACGGCAATGCCGAAGAGATGATCGACCCCGGGACCGGAGGGCCGCTGACGGCCCACACCACCAACCCCGTGCCGGTGCACCTGGCGGGGGCCGGCCTCGAGGGGAGGCGCCTGCGCGACGGAGGCCTTCTGGCCGACGTCGCTCCCACGATGCTGCAGATCGCGGGGGTGCCGATTCCGCAGGACATGGAGGGCCGGTCCCTGCTTCAGGGATAGGCCGGTTGAGCGATCGTGTCCCCCTCGTCCGGCGGCTCCGGGAGGGGCTGCTGGCGGCGCTGTTTCCCGCCGATTGCCTGCTGTGCGCGGGGATCCTCCCCTGGCGCCAGCGGGGCGGCGTCTGCCTCCCCTGCTGGGAGGCGATCCCCTGGACGCCGGGAACCCGGCTATGGCGGCGCGGCCCTCTGCGCGCCGTGCTCTGGGGTGGCGACTACGAGGGGGAGATCCGCCGGCTGATCCAGGTCTTCAAGTTCGAGGGGATGGAGTCGCTCGGCCCCGCGCTCGCACTGGCGGCGCTCGACCGATCCCGGGCCCTGCTCCTGAACGGGCCGCTGCGCCCCGACCTGGCGCTCGCGGTGCCGCTCCACTGGAGCCGGCGGCTGCGGCGGGGCTACAACCAGTCGGAGATCCTGGCGCGCGCCCTGGCGCGCGCGGTCGCCCTCCCGGTGGTGCCGGGGCTGCTGGGCCGGCCTCGCGCCGCGGGCCGCCAGATCCGCCTGGGACGAGGGGATCGGCTCCGCGCCCTCGACGGCGTGTTCCGCGCGCGTCCCACCCGGAGGACCGGCCCCCCCGGCCGCCGGCGACTCCTCTCCCTGCGCGGCCGGGTGGTCCTGCTGGTGGACGACGTCATGACCACCGGCGCGACGCTCGAGGCCTGCGCCGGGGCGCTGCGCGGCGCGGGCGCGGCCGCCGTCATCGGCTTCGTGGTGGCGCGAACCCCTTGAGGGCGCCCCTGTCAGACCAGCTTGCGGAGGAAGCGCTTGCGCTCGAGTTGGGCGAGGCCGATGTAGTAGGGCGCGGCCGACTGGAGGTACCGGTCCCAGGTGTCGATGAACACGATCAGCCGGTCGATGCCGCCCTTGGGGATCCAGACGCCGTGGTCCTGGATGCAGCGATAAATCGCCACGCCCGAGTTGGCCGAGTAGTTGACCGGCCGCAGGATGCAGACGCAGTACGGGCACTTCACGATGCGCCGAGTCTCGTCCGCGTTGAGGCTGTAGGCCGGCGTCGCGCCGGCCGTGAAGCGAGTCACCTCGCGCGTGCGGTCGGCCGGGAGGGACTTCGGGCCGACCTCGATGATCCACTTGAGGCGGCCCTCCTCCAGCCAGGTCCCGCCGCACTCGGAGCAGGCCTCGACGGGGATGTTGAAGACCTCCCCGGCCGCCAGCGGAGTGCCACACCCCGAACACCACATCGTCGCCCCCACGATCCCGGAACCGGATTCTCTTTTTGGAGCGAGCCTCATATACGTCCAAAACCTGCGCCCAGCAAGGCTTTTGGAGGATCATCGCGCGGCCTGCGTGCCGCGAGGAGGGTGTCAGCGGCCCGACGGCCGCCCGGGGTGGGCGTTTGACAGCCCCTGGGGGGTCGGGTAGGATATGCGGCCCCGCGTGGTCCTGCACCGCGCGCCGGCCGAACCGGGCTAACATCTCGAGGTGCCGATGATGACTGCTTCATTCGTCAGGAGATCGCCGCTCTTTGTGCTCGTGGCGGCCCTCGCAGGACCCGGCGTGGCGACCGCCGCGGAGCCCGCGAAGGAGACCCCGAAGGCGAGCTCGCCGCTCTACGTCCACATCGAGACGCGCGCCCCGCTGAGCTACTCCGGCGACCGGAACGAGGTGACGATCCTCTTCAAGAACGAGGGGACCGAGAACTGGACCAACCCCGGGATGGAGGTCGAAGCAGGCTTCCAGGTTTACGACAGCAACGGCAACAAGCTCGAGAGGGTGAAGAACGTCGCCGCCTCCGCCAAGGACGGCCAGCCGCGGATGCTGGAACCGAACGGCTATTTCGGGAAGATCGTCGATCTCAGCGCGCTGTTCCCCAAGATCAGCGGCATCGACACGTACAAGATCACCTGGAGCGGCCCCGGGATCCCGGAGAAGGCGATCACGCACCGCGTGATCAAGAAGTACGACTCGTCACGCGACTATCAGGCCGTCATCAACACCGAGTTCGGCAACATCGTGCTCGAGTTCTACGACGACCTGGCGCCGATGCACGTCAAGAACTTCATCGACCTCGCCAACCAGGGGTTCTACGACGGCAAGCTGTTCCACCGCACCATCAAGGGGGAGGTCGCATTCGCCGGATCGCCGACCAACGACGAGCGCGGGGGGCCCGGCTACACGCTCCCGCCCGAGCCGAACGGCCTCAAGGTCCTCCCGGGATCGGTGGCCCAGGTCCGCAACGCGATGAGCGGCGCCGAGGAGTCGGGCAGCATCTTTCTGATTGCCACCGTGCCGAAGCCCGACATGGACACGCACTACACGGTCTTCGCGCGCGTGACGGCGGGTCTCGATACCGTCAAGGCGATCACGAACCTCCCGACGGCCGGCGCGGGCGGTGCCCGCGCGGTGATGCGCCCGATCCGCGACGTCGTGATGAAGAAGGTCGAGATCCGCGAGAAGAAGGTCGAGAAGACCGCCGGCAAGTAGTTCCCTGCGCGCCAATCCTTCGACTGAAGAAACCGCGGCCCGTGAAGGGCCGGACCGCTCCGTGGCGGGGCACGGGTCCGGGCTCGCGGGCGGCGTCGATACGGGGCGCCGGCCACGCGTCCGCCGGGCCCGTCGGCGACCGAGCGACGGGGTCCCGGCGCGCCTGTGAGGCGCGCTGGGCGGAGCGAGGCGACGTAGAGGGGAGGGTCGCGAGAGCGACCCGGACCCGTGCCCGGCGGACGCGGGGCCGGCGCCCCGGACCGGCGTGGCCCGGGTTCCGTCGGGACTCGTTACTCGTCCGCGGAGTTGCCGTCCTTGCAGAGCTGGATGCCGAGGAGGCGCGGCGGCGTGCAGTCCACGCCTTCGCGCTCGAGCACCTGGAAGAGCAGCGGCGCGAAGTCCTTGCCGGCGACATAGGAGCGCCGGTTGCCGTCGTGGTCGCAGAGGAGGATCTGGTGCACCTCCCAGATCACCGTGGGGGATCGCTCGGGGACCGTCACGGCGACCCGATAGTAGTGATCCGCCGGCGCCCGCTCGCCGCCGCCGGCGATCCAGCGGCCGCAGGTCGTGAGATCCCGGTTGTCGCGCGCGCGGCAGCGGGCGACCACCTCGGCCACGCCCGATTGGCGATCGACCGCGCCGATGCGTACCACGAGCGTCTCCCCCGCGCGCAGCGTGAGCAACGGCACGGTGATCGCGATGTCCCGATCGACATCGCTCTCGTGCTCGCGGGCCCGCATGGCTGACATGAATTCGTCCTGTGAGTTGACCCGAGTATAGGAGGGGCCTCACGGGCCGTCAAGCGGCCCGCGGAGATTTCTCGCGCTCCGATCGGCGTCGCGCGAGGTGCTAGAATCCACGTCGATGATCCCTTCATCCATGCGAGCCGCGCCGTCGGCGGCGCTGCCGTCGGCGGTCGCGGCCGAGGCTTTCCTGTCGAGCACGATCGGCCGCAAGGTGGTCATGGCGATCACCGGCGTCGTCCTGGTCCTGTTCGTGATCGGCCACATGCTCGGCAACCTCCAGGTCTATCTCGGGCCCGCGGCCCTCGATGCCTACGGAGCGCTCCTGCGCGAGCTGCTCCACGGCTCGGGCCTCTGGATCGTCCGCACGGTCCTGCTGCTGGCGGTGTCCCTGCACATCTGGGCGGCGTGGTCGCTGTCGCGCTCCGGCTGGCGCGCGCGGCCCGTCGGGTACCGCCTCACGGAGCACCGGGAGTCGTCGTACGCCTCGCGCACGATGCGATGGAGCGGACCGATCCTGGCGTTGTTCGTGGTCTACCACCTGCTGCACCTCACGATCGGCAGCGCGCACCCTTCGTTCGAGGAGGGACGGGTCTACCACAACGTGGTCGCCGGCTTCTCAGTCTGGCCGGTCTCGGCCTTCTACGTCCTGGCGATGCTGGCCCTGGGCCTGCACATGTACCACGGGGTCTGGAGCCTGACTCAGACGTTCGGAGGCGCGCACCCCCGCTACGACCGCTGGCGGCGCGTCCTGGCCGCGTCGATCACGCTGGCCGTGGTCGCCGGCAACATCTCGATCCCCGTGGCGGTCCTGAGCGGAGTGGTGAGGTAGCGTCATGGCGATGGACCTCAAGGCCGGCTCTCCCGGCGGCCCCCTCGAGACGAAGTGGCAGCGGCACCGCTTCGACATGAAGCTCGTGAACCCCGCCAACCGGCGGAAGTACACGATCCTGGTCGTCGGCACCGGGCTGGCGGGGGCCTCCGCCGCGGCCACGCTGGCGGAGATGGGCTACGAGGTGCTGGCCTTCTGCTATCAGGACTCCCCCCGGCGCGCGCACTCGATCGCCGCGCAGGGCGGGATCAACGCCGCCAAGAACTACCAGAACGACGGCGACAGCGTGTACCGCCTCTTCTACGACACGATCAAGGGGGGCGACTTCCGGGCGCGCGAGGCGAACGTCTACCGGCTCGCGGAGTTGAGCGTCAACATCATCGATCAGTGCGTGGCCCAGGGAGTTCCCTTCGCGCGCGAATACGGAGGCACGCTGGCCAACCGCTCGTTCGGCGGGGCGCTCGTGTCGCGCACCTTCTACGCGCGCGGACAGACCGGCCAGCAGCTCCTGCTCGGCGCCTACCAGGCGCTCGAGCGCCAGGTCGACGCGGGACGGGTCAGGATGTTCCCGCGCCACGAGATGCTCGACCTCGTCCTCGTGGACGGGCGGGCGCGGGGCCTCGTGATCCGGGACATGGTGACGGGCGAGTTCGAGACGTTCCTCGGGGACGCGGTCATCCTCGCCACCGGCGGCTACGGGAACGTCTTCTACCTGGCCACGTACGCGAAGGGCTGCAACGCGACCGCCATCTGGAGGGCCTACAAAAAGGGGGCCGCGTTCGCCAATCCCTGCTACACGCAGATCCACCCCACTTGCATTCCGGTGACCGGTGCGTACCAGTCGAAGCTGACGCTCATGAGCGAGTCGCTCCGCAACGACGGGCGGATCTGGGTCCCGAAGACGAAGGGTGACCGGCGCGCCCCGGCCGAGATCCCCGAGGAGGAGCGCGACTACTACCTCGAGCGGATGTACCCGACCTACGGCAATCTGGCGCCGCGCGACATCGCATCGCGCGCCGCGAAGCGCGTCTGCGACGAGGGCCGGGGCGTCGGCGAGACCAGGCTGGGCGTCTTCCTCGACTTCGCGGACGCCCTGCGGCGCCTCGGAGCCGAGTCGGTGCGGGAAAAATACGGCAACCTGTTCGAGATGTACGAGAGGATCACGGGCGAAGACCCCTACAAAACCCCGATGCGCATCTACCCCGCCTCGCACTACACGATGGGCGGGCTCTGGGTCGATTACAATCTGATGACCACCATCCCGGGGCTGCACGTGCTGGGCGAGGCCAACTTCTCCGACCACGGCGCCAACCGTCTGGGCGCGAGCGCCCTCATGCAGGGGCTGGCCGACGGCTACTTCATCATCCCCTACACCATCGGGCACTACCTGGCGACGAATCCGCTGCCGAAGGTCGATGCCTCGCATCCCGAGGCGAAGAAGGCCCTCGCGGACGTGACGGAGAGGACCCAACGGCTGCTGTCGATCCGGGGCCGGCGGACGACGACCTCCTTCCATCGCGACCTCGGCGCGATCATGTGGAACCAGTGCGGGATGGGGCGCAACGAGGCGGGGCTTAAAGAAGCGCTCAAGTCGATCCCGGCCCTGCGCGAGCAGTTCTGGAAGGACGTCAACGTGGTCGGCGAGAACGCCGATCTGAATCCGTCGCTGGAGCATGCCGGCCGCGTCGCCGACTTCCTGGAGCTGGGCGAGCTGATGTGCCTGGATGCGCTCGAGCGCCAGGAGTCCTGCGGCGGCCATTTCCGCGAGGAATTCCAGACCCAGGAGGGCGAGGCGCTCCGGGACGACGAGCACTACTGCCACGTCGCGGCGTGGGAATTCCAGGGAGCCAGCCGGCCGCCCGTCCGGCATCAGGAGCCCCTCGTCTTCGAATCGGTGCACCTCGCGGCCCGGAGCTACAAGTAGAGATGAACCTCACCCTGCACGTCTGGCGGCAGAAGAACCAGCGCACCGAAGGACGCTTCGTCACCTACCAGGCCACTGACGTCAGCCCGGAGATGTCGTTCCTGGAGATGCTCGACGTGGTCAACGAGCGCATCCTGCAGGAGGGTCAGGAGCCGATCGCCTTCGACCACGACTGCCGCGAGGGGATCTGCGGCACCTGCGGCATGGTGATCAACGGCGCTGCGCACGGCCCGCGGCGCCTGACGACCACCTGCCAGCTCCACATGCGGACCTTCGCGGACGGCGACACGATCACCATCGAGCCGTGGCGCGCGGCGGCGTTCCCGGTGATCAAGGATCTCGTGGTCGACCGGACGGCCCTCGACCGGATCGTGCAGAACGGCGGGTACATCTCGATCAACACCGGGAGCGCGCCGGACGGAAACGCCGTCGCGGTCCCGAAGGAGGCCGCCGAGCGTGCCATGGACGCCGCCGCCTGCATCGGTTGCGGCGCCTGCGTCGCCGCCTGCCCCAACGCCTCTGCGATGCTGTTCACCGCGGCGAAGGTGTCCCATCTGGGTCTCCTCCCGCAGGGCCAGGCCGAGCGCTCGAGCCGGGCCCTCAGGATGGTGGCGGCTATGGACGCGGCGGGCTTCGGCGGCTGCACCAACCACGGCGAGTGCGAAGCCGCCTGCCCGAAGGGCATACCCCTCGAGACCATCGCCCGCCTGAACCGGGACTTCCTCAGGGCCTCGCTCACCCGCCGGCCGAAGTCGACGGCCTCCGGCGGCGCCGGCTAGCCGCAGAGCCGGAGGCGAAGGCCGTGCGCATCAGGCACCGGACAGGAGGCGGCCGGCGCCTGCCGGCCTCCCGGATCCTCGTCCTCGGCGCGTGCCTGCTGGCGGCGGGGCCGTCCCGCCTCGCGTCCGAGACCGGCCGGGCCGCGCGCGGCGGGGAGCGCATGCCTGCATCCTTCGACCACTTCGACGTTCCGACACCCGGCTGGCGGGAAGGGCCGGTCCGCTACCTGCTGACCCAGGAGGAGGATCAGGCTTTCCGGCGTCTCGCGACGGACGCCGAGCGGGGCAAGTTCATCGTCCGCTTCTGGGCTTCCCGGGATCCCGCCCCATCGACGCCCGAGAACGAGTATCGCTCGCTCTTCCTGCGGCGCGCCGAGGACGCCACGAGCCTGTTCAGGACGGAATCCACCAAGCCCGGCTGGAAGACCGATCGCGGAAAGATCTACATCCTGCTCGGCCCTCCCGACGATCTCTCCCAGGCTTCGATCCAGATCACGGGTCCTGAGATCATCACCTGGATCTACCGTGATCCGCCGCCTGGAACCGGAGCCAGCCCCAACTCGCAGGTCAACTTCCTGCGCGATCCGAGCGGCGAATACCGCCTGAGCACCCGGGTCCGGACGTTCCTCAGCGAGACGGCGATGTCGCGGGCGCTGGCCCTCCAGGCGCTGCAGATGGCGAGCCTGCCCGGGACCCACGCCGTCGAGGAGGGATCGGGACCACCGGAGTCCGCGGGCGCGGCTGCGCCGTTGCGGATGCAGGCCGGGTTCTTTCGGGCCGGCAACGGCCGGACCCTCGTGGTCCTGACGCTCTGGGCGCGGGAGAGCCTGTTCACGCCGGACCACGGCGGGGATCGGAACAAAGGAGGGCCGGGCGGTGCCGCGTTCCGGGAGGCGGTGGCCCGCCTGGTCGCAGCCGGCGGGACGGGCTCGGGGCCCGAGGGCTCGGAAGGGAGCACCGTGCTCCGCGCCGGCGACGACTCCCTGTCGCGCGGGCCCGATGGGTGCCGGGTCTTCCAGGGAGGGCTGGTGATCCGGCCGGGAGACTACGGCGTCGAGATCGCTCTCCTCAAGACGGACTCGTCCCCCCTGCAGTCCCTCCAGCAGTCCCTGTCCGTGCCGGAGCTCGAAGGCGATACGCTGGCGGTGGGCCCGATCACCTTCGCGTCGCACCTGGAGCGCCTTTCAACCAGCACCTGGCCGGAGTACACGGCCCCCTTCGTGCTGGGGCGCCTGCGGGTCGTGCCGCGAACCGACGACCGGCTCCGGCAGGGAGAGGAGCTCGCCTTCTACTACCAGGTGCTCGGCGCGATGACCGATCCGATCGAGGGGCTGCCGGACTTCGATCTCGAGTACCGCTTCCGGTTCGCCGCCGCGGCGCCCGACGGCTCGATCCATCTCCAAGGCTTCGGCAACCCGATCCACCTGACGCACGAGCAGAACCTGGTGCAGGGGTTCTCGCTGCCGCTGACCGGATGGTCCCCCGGCGCCTACCGTCTCGAAGTGATCGTGACGGACAACCTGACCGGCGGAACGGCGCGCTCCGAAGTCCCCTTCGAGGTGCGCTGAGGCAGGCGACAGCAAAGGACTCCGCGGCTTGACCGGCATCCGAAGGGTCGCCTATAGTCCGATGCGTCCACCGAAGATGCGTCTGGAGATGTCGTCGTGAGCCGCACGCCCCGCCCTCGCCCCGCCGGCATCTCCTCCGGCCGAGGTCGCGCCGGACTCAAGGTGGTCGCCCTCGGCGGGGGGACGGGGCTGCCGGTCGTCCTGCGGGCGCTCAAAGGGATCCTCGCCCAGAGCGGCGGGAGCCTCACCGGCATCGTCACGGTCACCGACGACGGCGGCAGCAGCGGGCGCCTTCGAAGGCGCTACAACGCGCTGCCGGTCGGCGACATCCGGAACTGCCTCGTCGCCCTGTCGGAGAACGAGCCCCTCATGTCGCGGCTGTTCCAGTACCGCTACGGCGGCCGGAACGGCCTGGGGGGGCACTCCGTGGGCAATCTGATCCTGACGGCGCTCGCCGACTGCTGCCGATCCTATCTGAAGGCGATCGAGACCTCGGGGGAGGTGCTGGCGATCCGCGGCCGCATCCTGCCCTCGACGCTGGAGAACGTCGTGCTACGCGCCCGGCTGGCCGACGGCCGCGCGATCCGCGGCGAGACCCGCATCTCCCGCAACACGACCCCGATCCTCCAGGTGACCACGCAGCCTCCGCATCCGCGTCCCGCGCCCGGCGTCCTGGCGGCGTTGCGCGAGGCGGACCTGATCCTCCTCGGGCCGGGGAGCCTGTTCACGAGCATCCTCCCGAATCTCCTGGTGCGGGGCGTGGCGCGGGCGCTCGGACGCTCGAAGGCGCCCCGCGTCCTCATCGGCAATCTCATGACCCAGCCCGGAGAAACCCTCGGCTTCTCGGCCGCGGACCACCTGGCGGCCCTCACCCGGATCGCCGGGCCGGGGCTGGTCGACTACTACCTCGCGAACAGCCGGCCGGTGTCACGATCCTTGCGGCGCGTCTACGATCGCGATGGCGCGGAGCCGGTCCATTTGCACCCCGCGGCGCTCCGTTCGATGGGCGTCGTCCCCGTCGAGAGAGACCTGCTGCGCGAAGACCCGCGCGGACACCTGATCCGCCATCACGACAGCAAGCTCGCCCGCGCGGTGCTGCGCATCGCCCAGAGGCACCAGGCGCATCACTCCGGCGATCGCTGATGCGCCTGAACCTCAGCGACGAGCCGATCACCGCCGAGCTGCTCGCGCAGGCCCTCCAGGCGAAGGGTAGCGCACGGATCGCCGTCAACGGCACGAGCATGCACCCGACCCTGCAGATGGGGTGGTGGATCTACATCGAGCCGCTGCACGAAGAGTTGAAGCCCGGCGAGATCGCGGTGTTCCGCGGTGACCGTTACCTCACGGTGCACCGCCTGGTCTGGATCGAGCGGCGTCCCGAGGGAGAAACGCTGGTGTTCCGGGGCGACTACAGTCGGGTCCGGGACCGCGTTCCCAGGTCGGCCGTCCTCGGCCGTGTCGTAGCGGTGGGGATTCCGGGCCGGCGGCGCGGTGAGGAACGCGTCGTCGCCCTCGAAGCCGATGCTCTCTCCCTGTTCTACCGCTGCGGGTACGCGCTGAGCGCGATGCTGCGCCCGATCCTGCCCGCCGCCGCTCCGCCCGGGACCGCGCCGGGCCTCATCAGCCGCGTCCTGCGCCGATCCCTGGCCGGCGCGGAACGGGTCCTTTCGCTCTTGCTGCCGGCGCGCCGGTGAGGGCCGGGCCGTCGCCGACGGCCCACCGAACCCGCTGCCGGAACCTGCCGTCTCGCGCGCCTCGTCAACCGACTGACGCGATCGCCAGAAAAAATCGCGCCTCTGGCACTTTCCTTGCCCCGATTCCTTGACTCGGATTTGCCTGCATCTATATTGGCGCGGTGTGCGGCGGCGCGTGTCGCACCGGTCCGGTCGGAGGGAGCTGCGGGCATGAAGAATATTCTTGTGGCTGAAGACGACAGGTCTCTCAGGGACGGTCTGGTGCAGGCGATGAGCAAGGGCGGCTACAAGGTGCACGTCGCCCAGACCGGCAAAGAGGCCATGGAGAAGATCGAGAAACAGGTCTTCGACCTGGTAATCGCCGGCCAGCGGGTCGGCGGCCAGGAAGGCATCGACATCGTCCGCAGAGCCAGAGCGAGCAATGCCGGCACGATGATCATCATGACCGGCGACGGCGGCGCCGCGGCCGCGGAGGCGATGCGCTCGGGCGCCTTCGATTTCGTGCAGCGCACGCTGTCGATCGAGGCGATGGAGCTCAAGATCCAGCGCGCGATCGAGCACCAGCGGCTGCTGTCGCGCCTCTCCTCGATGACCGATCGCCACCCCGAGGCGTCGCGCCCGCACGGGCTTTTGGGGCCCTCGCAATCGATGCGCGAGGTCATCCGCCTGATCGACAAGGTGGCCTCCTCCAGCGCCACCGTCCTGATCCAGGGCGAGACGGGCACCGGCAAGGAGCGGGTGGCGGAGGCGATCCACAACGCCTCGCTTCGGCGCGACGCGCCGTTCGTGCGCATGAACTGCGCCTCGCTCCCCGACAACCTGCTGGAGAGCGAGCTGTTCGGGCACGAGAAGGGCGCCTTCACCGGGGCCGACCAGATGCGCATCGGCCGCTTCGAGATGGCCAACGATGGCACGCTGTTCCTCGACGAGGTCGGGAACATGAGCAGCAGCACGCAGGCCAAAGTGCTGCGCGCCATCCAGAACCAGGAGTTCGAGCGCCTCGGCGGCAGTCGGACGATCAAGGTGGACGTCCGCATCATCGCCGCGACCAACGTCAATCTCGAGAACGCCATCAAGGACGGCCGGTTCCGCGAGGACCTCTATTACCGGTTGAACGTCGTCAGCATCCCCGTGCCGCCGCTCCGGGAGCGCGCCGACGACATCCTGCCGCTGGCCGAGCACTTCCTGAGACAGTTCGGCCAGGAGCTGAGCCGCAAGGTGACCGGGTTCTCCGCCGAGGCCGTCAAGGGCCTGCGCGAGCACCGCTGGCCGGGCAACGTCCGCGAGTTGGAGAACACCATCGAGCGGGCGGTCCTGATGTGCGACGGCGACACCATCCGGCCGGCCGACCTGACGCTCATGGACCGGGAGCACTCGGTGAACATGACGCCCCAGCTCGCGGTCGATCTCCTGAACCTGGAAGCCCTCGAGAAGGCGGCGCTGCTCGAAGCCCTGAAGCGCAGCAACTGGATCCAGAAGGAAGCCGCGAAGCTCCTGGGCGTCAGCAGCCGGGTGATGAACTACAAGGTCCACAAGCACGGCATCACCCACGACCGCTGGAGCAAGAACCGCAACTGAGCCCGCGCTCCCCGATCGGCTCCGGCTGGTGAGCGGCCCCGCGAATCGGCGGTGGTTCCCCGCCGCCGCGTGCGCTACCATGCGCTGCGGATGGCGCTCCACCTGACGGAAGACGACGTCGAGAAAACCCTGACGATGGACGCCTGCCTCGAGGCCGTCGAGGGGGCCCTCCGGCAGTGGGCGGTGGGGCGCGCCGTCAACCGGCCGCGCTCGCGCGCCGCGGTCCCCGGCGCCATCCTGCACGTCCTTCCGGCCGCCTCTTCGTCCCTGAAACGTCTGGCCGCCAAGGTGTACGCGACGGCCAAGGGAGGCGTCCGCTTCGTTGTGCTCCTGTTCGACGCCGGGAGCGCCGACCTCCTGGCGGTCATCGAGGCCGACCGGCTGGGACAGATGCGCACGGGCGCCGCGACCGGCGTCGCGACCCGCTGCCTCGCGGGAGCCGGCGCCGCGATCCTCGGGATCCTCGGCACCGGCTGGCAGGCCCGAACGCAGGTCCAGGCGATCGCCAGGGTCCGCACGCTGCGCGAGGTGCGCGCCTGGGGACGGGACCGCGGACGGCTCATCGATTTCTGCGCCGAGGTCGCCAAGGACACCAGCGTGGCGGTGCTGCCGGCCGCCTCGGCGGAGGCGGCCGTGCGCGGCGCTGACATCGTCGTGACCGCCACCAGCGCTCCGACGCCGGTGCTCAAAGGTTCGTGGCTGGCGCCGGGAACGCACCTCAACGCCGTCGGCAGCAACCGCCCCGACCGGCGGGAGATCGACGACGACGCCGTCGGGCGGTCCAATCTCATCGTGGTCGATTCCCTCGAGCAGGCGCGTCTCGAGGCGGGCGATCTGCTCCTGGCGGCGCCGCCGAAAGGCGGCCCGCCGCTCGACCGGGCCGTCGAGCTGGCGGACATCCTCTCCGGCCGGCGACCGGGCCGGCAGGACGAGCGGCAGATCACTCTCTTCAAGTCGCTCGGGATCGGCCTGGAGGACCTGGCCGTGGCCTCCCTGGCCTACGATCGCGCGATCGCCCTGGGCCTGGGGCGACCGATCGGCTGACCTGCCATGGACTGCGTCGTGCTGCTGCACGGGCTCGGCCGGACGCCGCGGTCGATGCGACGGCTCGAGCGCTCCCTCAGGGCGTCGGGGTACGACACGCTCAACGTCGGGTACCCGAGCTTCTGCGCCCGGGTCGAGGGCCTGGCCCGTCTCGTGGCGGAGCGCATCGCGGCCGGACGCCCCGGTGGCGGCGCGGCCGACGGGGGCCGCCTGCACCTCGTCGGCCACAGCCTGGGCGGGATCCTGATCCGCTGGATCATCGTCCACCGGCCACCGCCCGGCCTGGCCCGGGTGGTCCTGTTGGCGGCGCCCAACCAGGGATCGCGGCTCGCCGACGCCACCGCCCCCTGGCTGTCCTGGCTCATGCGTCCGCTCCCCGACCTGACGACCGACGAGACCAACGCCGCCCACACCCTCCCCACCCCCGCAGGCGTGCCGATCGGCGTCATCGCCGGATCCTGGGACTGGACCGTTCCGGTCGAACGGGCGGGCCTCCGAGGGGCCGCGGACTTCGTGGTGGCGCGGTCGGGACACATGTTCCTGCCCGACGTGCGGGAGGTGCACGAGCTGACGGCGCGGTTCCTCGCCACCGCGCGCTTCCGGCTATAGAAGCTCTCCGATGTGCGCCGCGGCGGATCGCCCCAGCGCGCGCAGCTCGTAGCCCCCCTCGAGCAGCGACACGATGCGCCCGCCGCACAGATGCTCGGCCTCCCTCCTGACGATCGCCGTCAGCGCCGCGTAGCCGTCCTCTGTGAGATCCATGCCGGCCAGCGGGTCGGCGCGGTGCGCGTCGAAGCCGCAGGAGATCAGGATCGCCTCCGGCCGGAACCGCTCCAGAGCCGGCACGAGGTCCTTCTCGAAGACCTCGAGATACCGGGCGTCCCCGCTCCCGGCCGGCAGGGGCACGTTGAGCGTAAAGCCGCGCCCCCTCCCCCGGCCCTGCTCGGCGGCCGCCCCCGTACCTGGATAGAAGGGAAACTGGTGGACGCTGAAGTAGAAGACGCTGTCGTCCTCCTCGAAGACATGCTGCGTCCCGTTGCCGTGGTGGACGTCCCAGTCGACGATGGCCACGCGATCGAGGCCGTGCTCGTCCCGGAGGTAGCGGGCCGCGACGGCGACATTGTTGAACAGGCAGAACCCCATGGCGCGGCCGGATTCGGCGTGGTGGCCGGGCGGCCGCGTGGCCACGAAGGCGGCCGAGGCCCGGCCCGAGAGGACGGCGTCGCAGGCGGCGAGCGCCCCGCCGGCGGCCAGGAGCGCCGCATCCCAGGAGCCGCGCGACACCGCGGTGTCGGGATCGAGCCCGACCGGGGCCTGGTCGCAGGCCTGCCGGATCGCCTCGACGTATTCAGGCCGGTGGACCCTCGCCAGTCGATCGACCGGGCAGGGAGAGGGCTCCACGACCAGCAGCCGCGACAGCAGCCCGCCGGCTTCGAGGTGATCGCGGATGGCCGTCAGCCGCTCGGCACGCTCCGGATGGCC
>DASRJX010000087.1:0-15943 GCA_035649235.1 Candidatus Cryosericum sp. | reverse complement strand
CGCTTGAGGTAATAGGAGGTCGCGAACGACTGCCGCGAGAACGCCCGGCCACAGGTGAGGCAACGGAACCGAGGAATCTTCGGCCGTCGCACGGTGGCGAAGGCCCCATGACGATGGAAGCGGTAACCGGGCGCCGAGCGTCGGTGCTCCGAGCATTCGGGCCAGGGGCAGAATCGCGGCCTAAAGCCTTGCAGCCGCTCGACGGGCGTTTCCGGCCAGACCACGGTCGCCCAGGGAGCAATCGCCGGACCACGAATCCTCGGACCGAAGGAACTGAGGGCGAACGACTTGTTGGTTCGTAAGCACCCTCCAGCGTTCGCCGGCGCCGCGCCTCACATCCCCTCCGTCCACCCCCGGACTCTACAACTTGCGCACCACCATGAAAGGCGACGGCCGCGCCGGGGAGGGTCGGCGCGGCCGTCTGTGGGGCGCAGTACCGGGTCGCTCAGGAACCCCGGCTCATCTGCGTCGTTCTCGGGTCGAACGAGTCCTCGAACATCCATCTCGTCATGTCAGATCCCGCCGCTCCAGATGATCCCGAGGGTCTCGACGTTGGCGTCCTCGCCCAGCGTCTTGTTGCCGCCGCTCCAGATGATCCCGAGCGTCCCGACACCGGCGGCATCCCCGGCCTTGTTGTTGCCACCACTCCAGATGATCCCGAGGGCTCCCAGGGCCGAACCGTTGCCCTGCTTGTTGCCGCCGCTCCAGATGATCCCGAGGGGATCGAGGGTCGGGTCCAGCCCGAGGGCGCGGTTGCCGCCGCTCCAGACCAACCCCGAGCCGGTGACCCGGTCGTTCTCGGTCATCAGCACTCTGCCGAGATAACGGCCGCCCCAGATCAGCGACTGCTGCCAGGCGCCGTCCCAGGCCTGCTCGAACGGCAGGAGCGTGATCTCCCCACCGGGGCCGGCGAGGGCCCGCGGCGAGAGGGCCGACAGGGTGTGATCCGTCGACGCGAGCGCCGCCTGGACGTCCAGGTAGCCGGCGCCGGTCTCGAACGGCAGATAGTCGTCTTTGGAAGCCGTGAGCATCAGACGCGCCTTCACGTCGGCGGGCGTCAGCAGCGGCTCCTGCTGCAGCATCAGCGCCGCGGCCCCCGAGACCAGCGGTGCCGCGAGCGAGGTCCCCGACAGCGTCAGGTAAGCGCCGACGGCGTCGCGCGGCTGGGCCGCGCTGTAGTCCCCGGTCTTCATGACGAGCTCCGGGTGCGTGGTGTCGATCAGGGACCCGACGGCGCGCAGCGACACGATCGAGGAGCCGGGCGCCACGAGATCGGGCTTCAGGATCGAGTCGATGAGCGTCGGCCCCTTGGCCGAGTAGGGCGCCAGCACGTCGTCCTCGCGGGCCACGGTGTTGCTGTCGTCCATCGCGCCCACGGTGATGACGCTCGGCTCGTTCGCCGGGCTGAGGATGGTCCCGAAGCCGGTGCCGATCCGCCCCCCGTTGCCGGCCGCGGTCACCACGACGATCCCGGACTGCACCGCCCGGCGGACCGCGCGGCATAGCGGGTCGGTGACGAAGGACTCCTCGATCGCGTGGCCCAGCGACAGGTTCAGGACGCGGATGTTGTAGCCCTTGCGGTGGGTCAGGACCCAGTCGATCCCCGCCAGGACGTCGGACGTCGTGCCGGTGCCGTCGGACTGCAGGGCGCGCACCGAGATCAGGCGCGCGCCGGGGGCGACGCCGCGGAAGGTGCGGAACGCCTGCGGGCCGCTGCTGGCGGCGCCGCTTCCCGTCAGGACGCCGGCGACGTGCGTGCCGTGTCCGAAATGGTCCTCCAGTCCCTTCTCGCGGCCGACGATTTCGACCTCGACCACGTCCGTCGGCCCGCGCCCGCTGACGAGGTCAACGTGGGCCTGCACACCCGTGTCGATGAGCGCGATGCCGATCCCGGTTCCATCCAGCCCGCCCGGGCCGGCGGGGGCCAGGTCGGCGCGCACCGCCTTGAGCGCCACGTCGAGGAGCGCGCGCACCGGGGCGTCGTACGAGATGCGCTCCACCTCCGGATCCTCCGAGAGCGCGGCGAGCGACGCGGCGGGGACCACGGCCGAATAGCCGGTGACCGACTGATGGCGGGTCTTCAGCTTCCCGCCCCGACCCTGCAGGCGGCCCAGGTGCGAGTCGCTCGGATCGCCTTGGGTCTGGACGATGACCGGGAGAAGGTCACCGGGCTGCGATCCGCGCACCTTCTCCAGGACGGCGTCGGAGACTTTTCCTTGGGGATCCGCATGAAGGCACGGGCTCGTGACGGCGGCGGCGAGGAGGACGATCGAAGCGAGCGTCGCGCGGGCCGCGATGCGGGCCATCGTCGTCAACGTCCCGCCGAGTGCCGAACCGCGTTGCTTGGTGCGCATCTCTTCGACCTCCCTTCTGCGCCGGCCTGACTCCGGGGCGCCGGCGCGCCAGGTCTGAAGAGCAAGCGGGCTGCCAGACACGATCCTGAGTTCGATCCTCGCAATCCCGCGCGCAGCAAGGGTTTCGGTCGCACTTCGAAACCGGGATCGGGCCCCTGTGGGACGGCCTGTCTGTCGCCCTTCTCCACACCTGACCGCCCCCGGGGACGTTGCGCGGGAGGTTCCTGATGGCCCGGAAGGAGATGCCCTCCGGGCCCAGTCCACGACACTCCGTGTCCAGGAACGCGACACTTGGAGCCCCCTCCGCCGTGCCCGCGGAGCGGGTCGTCGGGGCGTTCCGCGGGCGGACCCGACGCGTGTGGCGTAAGAGGTGCCGCGGCTTATATTTCCGGACCGGACGGGAGCGCCGCGCGCGGATGGATCTCGACTTCAAGGGGATCGTCAAGAACCTTACCCAGAGCGCCGAGGCGCGCGCGGTGGCGCGCGCGCTGCAGCTCTACTCGAAGGGCCAGCTCGACCGCGCCATCGCCGTCCTGAAAGAGGCCCAGTCGAAGTCGCCCGACGATCCGGCCGTGCTCCTGGAGCTGGGTCGCCTCCTCACCCACGCCGGGCGCGCCGCAGAGGGCGTCGAGGCCTTCCGCGCCATGCTGCGCAAGGACTCGCGGTCGCTGCAGAAGGTCAACGAGGCGATCGAGGAGCTGCGGGCCCACAAGGCGCCGGCCGGACCTTTGTACGACGCGGTCGCCGAGCACCACATCCGCCACGACAATCCCACCCAGGCCCTGATGGTGCTGGATCGCATGAAGCCGGAGGAGATTCGGGCGGCCCTGCACCGCCACCTGCCCAAGTACGAGCAGGCGCGAAAGACGGCACCCAAGGCCAAGCTCAACAAGACGTCGCTGCTGCCCGCCTACCACGCGGCGCTGCTCCACGAGTGCCTGCGGGAGCCCGACAAGACGATGCGGATCTTCCGCGACATCCTGCGGACGAATCCGGAGGAGTCCGAGCGGATCCTGCCCCGTCTCGAGGCGCTGGCGGGGCGCGACTACCAGAACGCCGAGATGCGGCTTCAGGTGGCCTCGATGCTGCTCGACGCCCAGAGGGTCGACGATGCGGCGCGGCACTTCGGACTGGCGCTCGAGACGGCGCCGCAGGCGGCCCGGACGATCGCCGAGCAGATCGGCGCGCACCTGGCCGGCGGCAGCGACCACCAGGGTCTCCGCTGGGCGCTCGTCTCGGGCCTCCTCGCGGCCGGCGACGCGCCGGCGGCCATCGAGGCCATGCGGCCTCTGGTCGCGGCCGGGGTGCTCCTGGACGAGATCATCGGCGCGCTCCAGCCGCTGGCGAGCAAGGAGAAGGCCGGTCCCGCCCTGCGGCTCCTGGCCGCCGCGTTCTCGAAGCGCAACCAGCCGCTGCAGTCGCTCGGTCCGCTGCTGCAGGCTTCCGAAGAAGAGGGGCTCGCCTCGATCCAGGAGTGTCTCCAAGAGTTGATCGAGGCGCATCCCGACGTGATGCGCGCCCACCAGCTCCTGGCCGACATCCACCTCGAGGCCGGCCGCGGGGAGCCGGCCATCCAGGCCCTGAGGCGAGCGCATGACCTGGGACCGAAGGAAGGTGCCTCTCTCCTGCCTCGCGTCACCCGGGCGCTTCTGCTCGACCGCGGCTCGCGCGAGGCGCATCTCATGCTGGCCGATCTGCTGCGCCAGGCGGGGGACGCCGAGCGCGCGGTCGTGGTTCTGCGCCATCTCCTGGGCGTCTGCAAGGAGGCGGCCGGCGAGGTGCTCGATCGGCTGGGCCCGCTCCAGGCGCAAGGTGGAGGACCGCGGGCGCGCATCGGGCTCGCCGAGGTCTGCCTCGCCCTCAAGCGGTGCCCCGAGGCGTTGCAGCATCTCGAGTCGGTCGCCACCTCGCACCCCGAGATGAGCGCCGAGTTCCTCCACGCGACAGGCCTCCTGATCGGTCTGGCTCCCGACCTCGCCCCGCGTCTGGTGGCGCTCCTGACGGCGCTGGAGCCTCGCTCTCCCCTGCCGGTCGCGGTGCACTTCGCGCGCGGCGAGGCGCAGTTCCAGGCCGGCCAGCTCCCGGCGTCCGCCGCCTCGTTCCGCGAGGTGCTGCAGTCGGTGCCCGAGCGGGTGCAGGAGGTGCGCAAGGCGCTCGAGAAGTTCGACCGCTCCGATCCGCGCGCGGCGGAGGCCCGCTACCTCCTGGCCTCCATCTACCTCGATCAGCGCGACCACGAAGCGGCGATCCAGGAGCTCAACCGTCCGGGGCCAACCCACGCCGCGCTTCTGGCGCAGGTGCTCCGCAAGTACGAGGAGATCCTCGCCGAGTCGCCCCAGGATCTGGCGGCGCGCGCCGGGCTGATGCAGGCGCTCCTCCTGGCCCGGCAGTTCGACCGGGCCCTGGAGATCGGCCGGGACACCCTCAAGATCCGCGACGACGAGACCACCGCGCGCGTGTCCCTCGGCATGGCGCAGGCGCTGCACGAGAAGGGGGACGCCGACGGCGCCGTGCGGCGGTACTTCACCGCCTACCGGCGCGACCCCGCGCTCGCGGGCGAGGTGCTCGAGAAGCTGCGGCGCCTGCTCGGCGTCGAGGGGAAGCATCCGTTCGGATGCCTGGCGCTCGGGAAGATCCTGGCGCACGAAGGCCGCGTGGCGGAGGCGCTCGGGGCGCTGCGCGCGGCGCGCGAGGCGGACCCGCAGCTCAACGACTCGGTCCTCCAGGAGCTCGAGGGGATGGTCCGGCAGAGCCCGGCCGATCCGCAGCCAGGGCTCGCCCTCATCGCCCTGCTCCAGGAGGCGGGCCAGAACGCCCGCGCGGTCCAGGCGATCTCCATGCACCTCGACGCCCACCCCGACTCGGCGCAGCGCCTGGCGGCGCACTTGGACGAGATCCTGAAGGCGGAGCCGGCCCATCCCCTGGCGCAGTATGAGCTGGGCCGGGCGCTGCAGGCGATCGGGGCGCACGCACGCAGCGCCGAGCGCTACCAGGCGGCGGCCGGCCTCGACGGCGCCCTCGCCACCATGGTGCTGCGCCGGCTCCAGGAAATCCTGGCCGCCGATCCGGCCTGCACCCCCGCCTGGGTCGCCAGCGCCGACATCCTGGCGGCGCGCGGCCAGCCGCTGCAGGCGGCGGAGCGGCTGGCTGAGGCGATCGCCCGATCGCCGCGCGGGGCTGGCAGCCTCCTGGCGCGGCTGGAGGAGCTGTACCAGCAGAACCCCGGACAGGGGGACCTGGCGATCCTGTTCGCCGAGGCCTGCGTGCGCTGCGGCGAGCACGCGCGCGCGGCTCGCGCCTACGGGAACGCGGCGGCCCAGGATCTGGCCTACTGCGATGCGGCGCTCAAAGGGATCAGCGCCATCCTCGAGGCCGAGCCGCGGCTCGCCGAAGCCCACGTGCTGCGGGCCCGAACGCGGCTCCGGCTGTCGCAGGGGGAGGCCGCCCTCAGGGATCTGGCCGAGGCGGCCCGGCTAGGGCCCCGACTTCTGCCCGAGGTCCTCCGGGAGATCGAGGCGATGGCGGAGCAGCGGCCGGACTGGTCGCACTGCACCCTCCAGCTGGCCGAGATGTACGATGCCACCGGCCGCGGTGAGGATGCCGAGGCCCTCCTGTCCCAGAGGCTCCAGACCGTCCCCTCCGGCGAGGCCCGGCTGCAGATCCTCTTGAGGTTGGCGCGCTCCGCCGCAGAGCGCCAGGACGAGCACACCGCCCGCGCGCGGATGCGCGAGGCCGCGGGGCTGGCGAGCGACCGGAACGCCTTCCTGATGCGCATCCACGCCATGCAGATCGAGATGCTGCGCGCCCGCGTGGGGCGGGTCCGCGACCGCACCGACCTGGGCCCGTCCGACGCCGATGATCTGATGGGGGCCGTGCAGGCCAGCGTCGACCTGGGGGCGCTCGACGAGGCGCTGGCCCTGCTCCAGGCGCATGGCACGATCCTCAACGCCTCCGCGGTGCGCTTCCTGCGCGCCACGGTGGCGCTCCGCCGCGGGGACTACCCGCGCGCGGCCGACCAGCTCAAGAGTCTGGGCCCGAGTCCCCTGCTCGCCCACGGGGCCCTGAGGGCCGGGGACTACGCCCTGGCCGTCGAGACGCTCGAGAGCCTGCTGGCGCGGAGTGCCGACCCGCCCACCCGCAGGCTCCTCGAGAAGACCTACCGCGAGATGGTCGCGGCCGAGCTTCTGGGCGGCAGCCGACGCCTGCAGGCCGAGACCACTCTTCTCTTCGGCGAAGGAGCCGCGGCGTGAGCACCCTCATCTGCCCGATGCTGACAGCCCTCGAACCCACGGACGAGGCGGGACAACCGGTCGACCGCGAGTGCATCTACGAGCGGTGCCGCTTCTTCAACCTGGAGCAGAGGGATTGCAACCTCATGCTCGGCAGCCGGGCCATGGAGCGCCTGGCGGCCAAGGCCGAGGTCAGGGAGCCCTCCGATCCCGGGCTGGAGGCGGCGCTGATCCAGGCCGGGCGCGCCGCCGACCGGCTCAGCGCCCTGGAGTCGACGCTCAACGGGCTCGGCGCGGCCCTGGCGCGGATCGAATCGCAGATGGCCACCACCATCGAGGTTCAGCAGAAGGTCGCCGATCGCCTGCTGGAGGAGATGTCCCTCCTGCTCGCCCTGACGCAGAAGCACGACCAGGCCATCGGCGCCCTGGGGGGCCGCAACGATCAAGTCGTCGGCGCCCTGGCCGGCCGTCTGGAGCGCATCGAGGTGTCGTACGGGCAGGTCCTGAAGGCCCTCGAGACCCAGCAGCGGAAGGACGAGCGCGACCTCGAGTCGCTGCAGCGCGAGGCCGTCGCCTGCAACAACCGCGGCGTGGCGCTCTACTACCGCGGCGCCTTCGAGGCGGCGCGCGACGCCTTCCTCAAGGCGATCGAGATGCTGCCGGGATACGCCGAGGCGTTCAACAACCTGGGGCTGGTGCAGTCGCGACTCGGCCAGGAGCAGGAAGCGATCGAGGCGTTCCGCAAGGCGCTCACCGCCGATCCCAAGATGGGCGAGGCCTACAACAACCTCGGCTTCCTGTACCACACGTCCTCGCAGTTCGACCGCGCCGCGCAGATGTTCAACCTGGCGATCGAGAACGCGGGCGATTCGGCGGTGGCCTACACGAACCTCGGGAACACCTTCCACGCCATGCGCCAGAGCGAGAAGGCCGTGGAGGCATGGAGCCGCGCCGTCGAGCTCGACCCGATGAACGAGACCGCCCGGCGCGGGCTGCGGATGTTCCAGCAGGACGCCGGCAGCAACTGATCCGATGCGGCCGGGACGGAGGACCTAGGGATGGCGACGCCGGCTCAGGAGCTGTACAAGATCCTCGAGGAGGAGGTCCGCACGCCGAAGGAGACCACGCTCCTCGACGCCTTCCTGCCCCCGGCCAGCGCCATTCCCTCCGCCTTCGCGGCGCCCCCTACTCCGGCCGGCGAGCAGCCTCCCGCCGGCGCGACGCTCTCCCAGCTATTGGGGCGCACGCCCGGAGAGGAGCCGGAGCCCGCGGTGCCCGCTCCCAAGCGCAGGCCGGCGCGCAAGCGTACTGAGAAGCAGAAGTCGATCGAGGAGGAGATCGCCGAGTTCATGAGCGGCGATCACTCCGCGCTGGCGCCGGACAAGGATCCCTAGCCTCATCCTCTCTACCGCACCCAGAACATCCCGCTTACAGCGCGACTCTGGTGGTGCCCGCCGCTGTTCCAGGTAGCGGTCGATGAGAGATTCGATGCGACGACGATTCTCTTCTTGCATGGGGCGTCTCCGTTGTGGGTTGCCCCATGATCCCTGCTTCGCGCTCTACCGGTACATCCGGTTCACTCCACTCCTTGCCTCAGGTCCGAGGAGACTTGCGTCCGGCTCCCCAACCGACAGTCTCCTCGAACCGCTCCTCGTCTATGCGGCGCGATGGGCTATCATCGGCCGATGTCCCGCCCTGAGACGGCCGGCCACGATCGGCCGGCCAGGATCGAGATCCATCCCGACTTCCAGGTCCTCGAAGAGAGGCTCGCGGCGCTCCTGCGCGATCGGAAGGGGGCCGGGCCGGATGGCGCTCTCGCGCCGGCGCTCGTCGTGGCGCCGACGCGGCGGCTGCTGTCGTACCTGCAGGAGATCCTGGCGGGCCGGATCCCGGCCGGCTTGCTCAACGTCCGCTTCCTGCATCACGACGGTCTGGCTCAGGCGATCGCCGCGCAGGCCGGCATCACACTCCCCTCCCCCCTCGGGAACGCGGTGAAGGAGTCGATCCTCGAGCAACAGGCGCGGCAATCCGGCGGGGACATAGGGGAGTTCGTCGCCTCGAGGCCTGGCAGCATCAAGGCTCTCCTCTCGACGATGGAGGATCTGCGCGAGGCGGAGGTCGATCCCGAGAGGGCTTGCGGCGTCACCGGATTCTCGTCGGATGGTCAGGCCGTGGTGCAGCTCTATCGTGCCTACGCCGCGGCGCTCACGGCACTCGGCCGCCAGGGATGGTCCGACCGGGCCGGCCGCATCCTGGCCGCGCTGCCACACGCAGCCGACTACGGCCGCCGGTTCCGCCTCGTGATCCACTACGGCGCCTACGAGCTCATCGGCGTGAACCTCGACCTGATGCGGGCGCTGGAGAGCGACCGGACGTCCGTCGTCTACCTCGCGCCCGGCCATCCCACGGCACCGGCGTACGCGCACGCCGCGCGGTTCTGGGCGAACGTGCCGGGCGAGAGGCCCCGCCTCCTCGCCGGCGCGGCACCCTTGGAGGAACCGCCGACCCGGTCGCGGATCCTGGGGGATCGACTGACGCTCCTCCATGACGAAGAGGCCGTGCCCCCTTCCGAAGAGCGGCCGCTCGACCTGTTCCACGCGCAGGGGGCGCCCGCTGAGTTGCGCGAGGCGGCGCTGCGGATCCTGGCGCGGTACCGGAACCACGGCACGCCACTGGCGCGCATGGCGATCGTCGCGCGCACGCTGGAGCCGTACGCCTCCCACCTGAAGCCTGTGTTCCTGGAGCACGGCCTGCCGTTCCACACCACCGCCACAACGAGCGCCGCGCGCGAGCCGCGCGTCCAGGCGGCGTTGCTCCTCTTGCGCTGCCTCCGGGACGACTTCCCGGCTGGGCCGCTGTTCGACCTGCTGCGCAGCGGCCTCTTCCTGGGACCGGGGGATCCCGCCCGCAGCGTCGACGCCTGGGAGCGCCTCGCCCGCCGGTACCACGTCGCGGGCGGATCGGATCTCTGGATCGATCACTTGCCGCGCTGGGCCGCTGGGGACGCCTCCCGGGAGGATCGCCATCGGCAGGCGGAGCGCCTGGCGGCGCTCGTGCGGGGCCTGGCGCGTCAGGCGGGGACGCTGCGACGCGCCCGGACCTGGGTCGACTGGGGCGAGGGGTTCCGGAGCCTTCTGGCCCGCACGATCGACGGCTACCAGGACCAGCAGGCGCCCGCGTGGACCGAGGAGGAAGCCCACGATCCCGGGGTGACCTTGGTCGAAGGCTTCCTCTGGGCCATGGAGCCGCTGCAGGCCGCCAAAGTACGGTTCACCTCCTCCGCCGCTTTCGACTACCTCGAGAGCGCCGTGGCCGGCGCCACCCTACCGATCGGATCGGTCGCGGCGGACGGTGCGGCGGCGTGCGGAGACCAGGGGGGCGTGCGGGTCCTGGACGCCATGCAGGCGCGCGGTCTCGCATTCGACGCCGTGATCCTCGTCGGCATGAACGCCGACCTGTTTCCGCGGCGGGGGCGCGAGGACCCGTTCCTGACCGACGACGATCGCAGGCTGATCCGGACGGCTCTGCTGCGGCCGCTTCCCGTCGCCGCCGAGGCGAAAGACGAGGAGCGCCTGCTCCTGTCGCTCCTGCTCGGGAGCGCCCGGGGGCATCTGGCGGTGTCGTGGCAGCGCGCCGACGAGTCGGGCAGGGCGCGGGTCCCCTCTCTGGCGCTGCGCGAGATCGCCCGCATCGCCCTCGGGATGACCGATCTCGCGGCCGCCGAGCGACGCGCGCTGACCATCGGCGCGCACCCGGCCGATCAGGCGCGGTCGGCCGTGGAGCGTCATGCGCTCCTCGCCCCCCGGGAGGCCGCCCGGGCCATCGCCCTCCTGGCCGGCGGCCCCCGGCCGGCGCAGGCACTTCTGGGACAGCCGGCGCTCGCAACTCTCGGCGTCGATCGGGACGCGACCCTTCCGGGGCTCGGGTTCCTGGCGGCGATCGAGGGGACGTGGACGACGCCGTTCGACGCGCTTCCCGGAGAGGCGGGGCGCCCTCAGGACGTCTGGTCTCCCTCGCGCCTGGAGAGGCTCGGCTCGTGCCCGCAGCATTTCTTTTTCCGGCACGTCCTGCGCGCCGCCGACTGGGACGAGCCGGCCGCACCGCACGAGTACGAGGCGCGCGAGATGGGAGCGCTGGCGCACGAGGTGCTGAGGGACGTCTACTCCGCGCTCCTGGGCGAAGGGCTCCTTGCCGGCGGGTCGGGGCGGCTCGATGAGAGTGTCCGGCGGGCGGAGGCGCATCTCGACGCAGCCTGGGCGCGGCACACAGCACAGCTTGCAGCGCGATCGCGGGTCCTCTACCCCGCGCTCTGGGACCTGACCGCCGAGCGCTGGCTCGCGTCCCTGAAGAGGTTCCTGCGCCTCGACCTCGCGGAGGTCCTGGCTGCCGGCCGCGTCCTCGACGGGTTCGAGGTGGAGGTCGTGCGGGCCATCCCGCTGGAAGCCTCGGTGGCGGATGAGAAGGGCACCCTCCCGGTCCTCGCGGTGCGCGGCAGGCTGGACCGCACCGGGCGCGACAAGGATGGCGCCGTCGTGGTCTCCGACTACAAGACCTCGGGCGCCCTGGAACGGCACGTCGGCCAGACCGAGATGCTCAAGGGGAGCCGCCTGCAGATGGCGCTCTACGCCCTCATGGCGGAGCCGGACCCGGCGAGCCCCGGCGGACCGGAGAGGAACCCCGGCCGGCCGGAAATCCGCGCGGAGGTCCTGGGGGTCGGGCCGCGCTATGCCGACGAGGAGGCCGAAGGCAAAGGACCGGCCCGTGCCGGGCTGGACCCGGCCGAGTTCGCATCCATCCGCGACGGCCTGCTCGAGACCCTGCACGTCCTCGCGGGCCTCGCGGAGCGCGGGCTGTTCCCGCTCAACGAGAAGAGCCGGATCTGTCCGTACTGCCCCTTCGCGCGTGCCTGCCGGAGGACGCATCGCCCCACACTCGAGCGGCTGGGCGCGAATCCCGATCTGCGCGAGTACTTCATGACCCTGGAGAAGAACAGCCGCAGCCCGAGGCTCAAGTGAGCGAAGTCAGCGCGGGACCGCTCCTCGACGCCGAAGCCCGGCGGCGCGCGACGACCGATTTCGACCTCAATCTGGTGGTCGTCGCGGGGGCCGGCGCCGGCAAGACGGCGATCCTGGTCGAGAGGACGCTCAACCTTATAGGAAGCGGCGCCGCTCTTCTCGAGGACGTCGCCCTGATCACCTTCACGGAGAAGGCGGCCGCCGGCCTGAGGCAGCGCCTGCAGACGGGGCTCGACGCCCTGAGCCGCCGGGCCGGCTCCGCCGACCGTAGCCGGCTCGACCCGGGGCAGGACGCCGACCGATCGTGGATCTGGCTCACCGGCGGCGGCATCGACCCCGCCGCCGTGAGGCAGCGCGCCCTCGCGGCCCTGCGTGCCCTGGACGGAGCCGCCATCGGCACCATCCACGCGTTCTGTGCCGAGATCCTGAGGCGACACCCGAGGGCGGCGGGCGTCGACCCCAGGTTCGCGGTCGACGAGGGCGCGGCGTTCGATCGCCTGTTCGCGCTCGAGTGGGAGCAGTACCTCGGCCGGGAGCTCGGCCGCGAGGCACCGCGCCTGGACCTCTGGCGCCGGGCGATCGGCCACGCGGACGGGCTGGGCCCTGTGCGCGACCTCGCCCGCGCCCTGGCGCGGTTCACGCTGCCGGCCGCCGCCCTCGGTCCCTATGTTCCCGCGGACGCGCGAGGCCTGCTCGCACTCCACGCCCGCTCGGCCCTCGAGTCGCTGCGCGCCGTGGAGCACCTGGGAGCACGCTGCGCCCCGAAGATGCAGGCCTCTCTGCGCGCCTGCGCGGTCCTTCTCGCCGCCTTCCTGCGCGACGGGATGGAGGGGCTCCTGGCCGCCGAGCCCCCCGTGACGCTCGACGATCTCGTCTTGGGCTCGCCTCCCGAGCCGGGAGCGAAGCTCGCGCCCGATGAGAGCCGGGCGATCAAGGCCGCGGTGCGCCCCTCCCGCGATCTCCTGCGCGGCCTGGCGGCGGTCGACGAGGAGGCCGTCGGCGCCGTCTTCGAGTCGGCCCGTGACCTCGGATCACGCGCCCGCGAGCGTCTGCTGGGCCAGGGCTTCGTCTCCTTCGACGGCCTGCTGCGCCTGACGCGCGACCTCCTGGCGGAGAAGCCGGCGCTGCGCCGCGCGATCGCCCGGCGCCACCGGCGGATCCTGGTGGACGAGTTCCAGGACACCGATCCCCTGCAGTACGAGATCCTCTTTTATCTGGCCGAGGCCGACGGGGAGCCGGCGGCCGACGCGTACGACACCGATCTCGCGCCGGGCCGCCTGTTCATCGTCGGCGATCCGAAACAGTCGATCTACCGCTTCCGCGGCGCCGACATCGCCGCCTTCCACCGCGCCGTCCAGCACCTCCTGCGGCGCGGCGGCGCGCAGCTGACCCTGACGACGTCGTTCCGGAGCCCCGAGCCGCTGCTGCGCCCCATCAACACCCTGTTCGACGGCTGGATAGGCGAAGGCGGGGGCTGGCGGGACGACTACGAGCCGCCCTACGACCCGATCACCTCCGGGCGACCACCCGGTGCCTCGGCACCGCGCCTCGAGATCTGGTCGGTCCCGGAGGACGGTGACGCCGAGGCCCGGCGCGCTGCCGAAGCAGCGGCGATCGCGTCCTGGATCGCCGCTCATGCCCGGCGTCCGTCCGACGAGGGACGGCGCCTCCATTTCAGGGACATCGCGATCCTGCTCCGGGCCCTGACGAACGCCGGCCTGTACGCGGCGGCCCTCCGCCGCGCCGGCATCCCCTTCGTCGTCGACGGCGGGAAGGATTTCTACGAGCGGCCGGAGGTCGGCGATCTGATCGCCTTCCTGCGCGCCGCGGCGAACCCGAACGATGCGCCCGCCCTGCTCGCGGTCCTGCGCTCGCCGCTCGGGGCCGTGCCGGACGAGGAGATGGCGCGCTTCGCGGCAGCCGGCGGCCGCCTCGACCAGGCCAGGGAGGCGCGGCCGGACCTGGGCCCGTTCTCCGCCTTGAGGCTCATCCTGGGGCTCGTCGACGCGTTCCGGACGCGGACGCGGGGATGGCCGGCGGACGCGGTCATCCAGGAAGCACTGGATGGAACGCCGCTCCCTCTGCTGCACGCCGCCACCCACGACGGGGCGCAGCGGCTCGCGAACCTGCGCAAGCTCGCGGCGGCGGCGCAGCGCCATGCCCGCCTCGGCCTGTCGCTGGCGGAAACCCTGCGGCTCGCCGAGGAGGATTTCGAGACCTCGATCGGCGAAGGGGAGAGCCCTCTCGCCGACGAGAGCATCGACGCCGTGCGCGTCCTGTCGATCCACAAGGCCAAGGGGCTCGAGTACCCGGTGGTCGTGGTCCCCGACGTCGGGAGGGAGTCGGAGCGACGTCCGCACGACGACGCGGCCGTCGCCGCCTGGTCGGCCGGCGCGCCGGCCGGCGCGGCAGCCGCCGGGGCGGGCGGCCGCGTGGCCGTGCGGCTCCCGGGTGGCCGGTCGAACGCCGCCTGGGTGCTGCACGAGATCGAGAACCGCCGCCACGAGGCGGCGGAGGAGAAGCGGCTGTTCTACGTCGCCTGCACGCGGGCCAGGGAGCGCCTGATCCTGGTCAATAGCCACAGGTCGGGGAACGCCGCCTGGCGCTCCCGCCTCGCAGCACTGGGGTACGCGATCGAGGACGGCGCCTGGCCGGCGGAGGGCTTTCTTCAGGATGGGCTCGTGGAGCACAAGGTGATCCGGCCCGAGCGGGTGGCGCGGCTCGCCGGAGCGGAGCCCCCTGTCGAGGCTCTTCTGGCCGCCGCGGCGGCGGCCGGAAGCGTGGCGCGGCAGGCGGCGGCGAGTGCTTTGCCGCCGCTTCATTGGCCCTCGGGCACCCATCCGAAGGATCGGGACGCGGCCGATCTCGTCGAGGGTGCGCGGCCGTTGCCGGACGCGGCTTCCGGGGCCGGTGGCGGACCAGGTGCGGTTCGCGGGGCCGGGGCCGGGCCAGGGCCCGTCGCCCGCCTGGCGGGGATGGCGGTGCACGCCGCCTTGAGCGCCTGGCTGTCGCAAAGGGAAGCGGCCGGAGAGAACAGCGGTGGTCCGCTTCCCGATCGCGGTCGGCTTCCCTTTCTCGGCCGCAGGGAGGCCCGCCTGGCGGTCGACGAGGCCTTGCCGCCCGGACGGCGCGGGGCGCTCCTGCATGCGGTCACATCGGAGGTCGAGGAAATCCTCGAAGCCTTCCTGGGCTCTCCCCTGCCGTCCCGGCTGGCGGCCGCCGAAATCCTCGGGACCGAGGTGCCGATCCTGTTCCGGGACGGCGGCGGTCGCACCTGGACCGGCGCCTGCGATCTGCTGTTCCGGGAGGGAGGCTCCGTCGTCGTGGCGGATTTCAAGACCGACAAGGTCATTTCGGACGCCACGACGACTGCGGAGCGCTACCGGGAGCAGATCGGGATCTACGTCGAGGCCGTCCGCCGCGCCATGCCGGGCGCCAGGCTGCGGGGGGAGGTGCTGTTCGTCCGCTCGGGCGACGCGGTCGTCCTACTCCCGAATCCGCCCGACGCGGGCTGAAGCGCCCAGGCGGTCGAGCGCCGCCTCCCAGTCGAAGCGATCGCCCGTCTCTCCGCCGGCAGCGAAGCGGATGTGGTCCACCTTCAGCTCGACGAGGCCGTCCTCCTCGCCGATCCAGACCCGCACCAGGGAGGGCGGCTCCTCCTCCCAGGTCATCAGGAGGAACCGATCGGGATCGCACACGGCGTAGTGGCCGCTCACGCCGCGGCCGTTCCATTCCAGCCTCAGCTCGCCCCCGGGCGACGCGTCGACCGCCGCCCGGTCCGCCAGCCACCCGGCCAGCCCGGCCGGTGTCGTGAAGCAATCGAACAGCTCCTCCGCCGTCGACTCGAGGCGCCGCTCGTGCCGCTCGGCGAGGCGCGTCAGGCCGCGGCCGTGCTCGAGAAACAGCTTCAGGACATGCAGCTCGGTCTGCCACCCGCGGTCGATGGCGCTGAAGGTGTCGTCCCACTCCTCGTCCCCGGGAAACCCGGCGTGCGTCACGGTCAGGATCGCGCCGTCCCGCCAGGGGTCGATGCGGAACTCGATCTCGGTCTCGAGGTCCTCGATCAGCGCCTTCAGCCGGAGAAGCTCCTGCTTCGCGATGGCGACGCACTGCCCGGTCGTGATCAGGGGGGCGGCGGCCGCGTCGCCGGGCCTCCCGAACACCCAGCGGAATTCACCCCCTGGCCGCAGATCGACGCTCGCCTCGGACACGAACCATCTCTCTAGCGCTTCCGG
Source organism: Candidatus Cryosericum sp. (assembly GCA_035649235.1). Classification (GTDB taxonomy): domain Bacteria; phylum Acidobacteriota; class Polarisedimenticolia; order Gp22-AA2; family Gp22-AA2; genus DASRJX01. Next base: position 110 of record DASRJX010000087.1, on the reverse strand, counting down.
GTCGGTGAGCGCGTGGTAAACCTCGGCGGGAGAGGCCTTGAGACCCAGACTGTGCCTGCTGCTGCGGTCGGGCTCGAGGCTGAGCCCGACCGGCCCGTCGTCGATCATCG
>DASRJX010000086.1:0-21554 GCA_035649235.1 Candidatus Cryosericum sp. | reverse complement strand
CGGGCGGATCGCGGCGCAGGTGGTCACCGGCATCGGCTTTCTGGGCGCCGGGACCATCCTGCACTCCCGAGGTCACATCACAGGCCTCACCTCGGCCGCCATGATCTGGGTCGTGTCGGCGATCGGCATGGTGATCGGAGCCGGCATCTACTCCATCGCCGTCAGCAGCACCGTCGTGATCCTCGGCGTGCAGGTCGGGCTCGGGCTGCTGGAGCGGCGCCTGTTCGGCCGCTGCATCCGGCGCGATTGCGAGGTGGCGTTCGACGACGACCGGGGCCGCACGCGGCGCGAGATCGAGAAGGCCCTCCGGTCCCAGGGGCAGGATTCCGGGGCCTTCCGCCTGCGCCGGGCGGGGGAGCACCTCGTCCTGTCGCTCCAGTACTGCGACGTCCATCCGCTTCATAAGAAGGTCCTGGGAGAGCTCTGGAAAATCGAGGGTGTGCGCGAGGTCCGGCCGCTGTAGAATCGCCGGCCATGGCACCGCCTCTTCTGAGATCCGAGATCCCGGGGTTGACGCTCAAGAGCCGCGGCAAGGTGCGCGACATCTACGAGCTCGACGGCGCGCTCCTGATCGTCTGCACCGACCGCATCTCGGCCTTCGACTGCGTCCTCCCGAACGGCATCCCGGAGAAGGGGAAGGTGCTCAACCAGATCTCCCTCTTCTGGTTCGACAGGATGCGGGAGCTGGTGCGCAACCACGTCCGCGAGCATCGCGCCGAGCGCTTCCCGGGCGCCCTCCCGTCGCATGCCGCGATGCTCCACGGCCGTTCGGTCGTCGTGGAGCGGCTCGAGATGCTGCCGATCGAGTGCGTCGTCCGGGGCTACCTCTCCGGATCGGGCTACAAGGAATATCAGAAGAGCGGCGCCGTCTGCGGCATCCCGCTGCCGCGGGGCCTGCGCGACTCGGATCGGCTGCCGGAGCCGATCTTCACCCCCTCGACCAAGGCGGAGACGGGTCACGACGAGAACATCACGTTCGATCGGGTCGTGGACCTCGTGGGGCGGAGCGTCGCCGAGGCGGCCCGCGACCTCAGCCTGAAGATTCACTCGCTGGCCTGCCGGCATGCCGAATCCCGCGGCATCATCATCGCCGACACCAAGTTCGAGTTCGGTCGGGACGCGAAAGGCCTGGTGCTGGCCGACGAGGTGCTCACCCCGGATTCGTCGCGCTTCTGGCCGGCCGAGAGCTACAAGCCGGGCGTCGGGCAGGCTTCTCTCGACAAGCAGTATGTGCGCGACTACCTGGAAACCGTGAAGTGGGACAAGAACCCCCCGGCCCCGCCACTGCCGGAGGAGATCGTCGCCGGGACCAGCCGGCGCTACGTCGAGATCTTCCGCCGCCTCACCGGCCGCAAGCTGGACTAGCCCAGCGCCCGGGTGTCCTAGTCGCGGGCCGTCGGGTCGACGCCTGACGCCGACGCGGGGGCGAGCGACGCCATCAGCGCGCGGGCCGTCGCGAGGATTCCCTTCGAGTAGCGGGCGCGGCGCCGGCCCAGAAGGTACCGCCGCTTGGTGGCGTGGATGCGACGCAGGGACTCCCGCAGGACTTCGGTGGGGATGGACCCGTCGCGCACAGCGCGCTCCAGCGCCTCCGCTGCCGTCTGGATGCGATCCGCCGACCGGCAGAACATCAGGCCGTCGTTGCCGGCCTTGAGGGCCGCTATCGCCAGAGCGCCCCCATCGAGCGACTGGTCGATGGCCCCCATCTCCAGATCGTCGGTCAGGACCAGGCCCCGGTAGCCGAGCCGCCGCCGGAGGAGGGCGGTCACGATCGCCGGCGCCAGGGAGGCCGGCTGATCGACGCGACTCTGCAGCGCGGGGTAGGCGGCGTGGCCGATCATGACGATCGGGAGGACGTGCCGGAGCCGCCGGTAGGGCAGCAGGTCCTGACGGAGGAGTTGCGGGCGGGTGCGGCGGATGACCGGGAGGGTCTGGTGGGTGTCGGCGAGGGCGCCCCCGAGGCCGGGGAAGTGCTTGCCCACCGGAATGACGCCCGCGCTCAGGTGGGCTGCCGCGAACTGCCCCGCCAGGAGCGCGACCGTTCGTGGATTCTCGCCGAACGCCCGATCGCCGATGCCGTTCGCGGCCGCCGGTGTCGAGAGGTCCAGCACCGGAGCGAAGTTGACGTTGAAGCCGAGCGACTTGAGAGCCAGCGCGGTCGCCTCGGCGTGCCTGCGGACCGACCGCGAGGCGTCCCCCCGGGCCGCCAGCGAGGCCGCCGTCGAGGTGGGCCCCATGATCGCGCGCAACCGGCTCACGCGCCCTCCCTCCTGATCGAGCGCCAGGAACGGTGGCACCGGGACGGCCCGATACAGCGCGTCCGTCAGCCTCCGGACCTGCCGGGGGTCGTCGGTCAGGTTCCGGCCGAAGAGGATGATCCCACCCGGGCCGACCTCGCCCAGGAACCGGGCCAGGGAGGGCGTCAGGCTCGTTCCATCGAAGCCGACCCAGAGGAGTTGGCCGACCTGCTGCCTTGCCGACAGTGCCCTCAGGAGACCCACGGGGCCAGACTTTAGGCGAACCACCCCCATCCGGCAAGGAAAGAATCGTCATCCGGCTTGACGCGGCTTGCCGTTCCGCCTAGATTCGACTATGGATATGTGGAATCCAAATCCTGTATTGACGGAGCAGCATACCGGACTGGAAACCCTCTGAGGTGGTTGCCGGAGAAACGCAAGACGCCGACCAGAGAATCTCAAGATGTCGTAGGGTCTGGATATTTGGAACCCCATATCATGTGGTCCGTAAAGCGACCGCATTTCTTGACTCGAGGTCGGTCGGATGCTAGCATCCGGAGCTTTTCGGAACACCTGAACGGTCGCTGAAGGCTGGAGGATCGATGGCCAGGAAGTACTACACCATCATGATCGTGCCGCACGCGACGGCCAAGTTCCGCCGCGTTCGGGTCTCCAGGAACCTCCTGATCGCCGGCGTCATCTTCGTGTCCATCATGGTGACGGCGGGCCTGATGGTGCCGCACTTCCTCATCAAGACCGCCCGTCTCTCGGCCAGCGTCCGCAAGATGACCGAAGAGAACGCCACCCTGCGCAAGTCGAACGAGCGGTTCGACGCCTCCCTGTCGGACCTCCGATCGAAGCTCTCCGACATCGAGACCAAGGCAGCCAAGTTTGCCCTCATGGTGGGGGTCGAGGACGCCGCGGCCCAGCCGCTCCCCGCCGGGGGCAGCTCGTTCGACATCAAGGGCCTGCCGGCCCGGCAGGCGGAGCCGATCATCGAAGGTGAGATCCGCACCCTGCGCGAGCGCTCGGGGGCCCTGCAGGACTCCTTCCGGGTCCTCGACACGGCCTTCCAGAAGCAGGCGCTTCTCCTGTCGTCGACGCCGAGCATCTACCCCGTGCGCGGCCTGCTCGGGAACGGCTTCGGCTGGCGGCGGGACCCCTTCACCGGCATGCGCGACTTTCACCAGGGCCTCGACATCGTGGCGCCGATCGGGACCCGGGTCGTGGCGCCGGCCGACGGCATCGTGACCCGCGTCGGGCCGGCGGGTGGCTTCGGGCTGTCGGTCTTCATCTCGCACGGCTTCGGCATCGTGACGCGGTACGGTCACCTCTCCGGCGCCTCCGTGAGGGTCGGACAGCGCGTCAAGCGGGGCGACGACATCGCCGCCACGGGAAGCACCGGACGGAGCACCGGGCCCCACCTGCACTACGAGGTCCTGGTGCACCAGAAGTGCATCGACCCGATCAAGTACATCCTCGAGGAGTCTAAGGTCTTCTAGGCCCCCCGGCCTGGTTCCAGGAGGGGCTGAGGGCGGGTGGTCTCCCACCGGCGGGGCAGGTCGCTTATCATAGACAGATGTTGATCGACACCGTCCTCAAGGCGATCGTCGGCACCAAGAACGAACGCGAGCTCAAGAAGCTGCACCCGCGCGTCGGCGCCATCAGCGCGCTGGAGCGCGACGTCGCCCCCCTCACCGACGATCAGATCCGGGATCGCATGGCCGCGCTCCGTCAGCGGGTGGAGCAGGGGGCCACGCTCGACGACATCCTGCACGAGGCCTTCGCGCTCATCCGGGAGGCGGCGAAGCGCTCTGTCGCCATGCGCCACTTCGACGTGCAGCTGATCGGCGGGATGGTGCTGCACCGCGGGATGATCGCCGAGATGAAGACCGGCGAGGGGAAGACGCTCGTAGCGACGCTCGCCGCGTCCCTCAACGCGATGTCCGGGAAGGGCGTCCACGTGGTGACCGTCAACGACTACCTGGCGCGTCGCGACGCGGCCTGGATGGGACCCGTGTATCGCTTCCTGGGGCTGTCGGTCGGCGTTATCCAGCACGACATGGACGACGCCGCCCGGCAGGAGGCCTACACCGCCGACATCACCTACGGGACCAACAACGAGTTCGGATTCGATTACCTGCGCGACAACATGAAGTACTCCCTCGGAACGATGGTGCAGCGCGGCCACAACTACGCCATCGTGGACGAGGTGGACTCCATCCTGATCGACGAGGCGCGCACGCCGCTCATCATCTCGGGCCCGTCCGAGGAGTCGACCGATCTGTACGCCCAGGCGGCGGCCATCGTCCCCCGCCTGCAGAAGGAGAGCGACTTCACGGTCGACGAGAAATCGCGCACGGTCGCCCTGACCGAGGAGGGGGTCGAGAAGGCGGAGAAGGCCCTGCACGTCGAGAACCTGTACGACCCGGCGCAGATGGAGCTCAACCACGCGGTGCAGCAGGCTCTTCGGGCGCAGGTCCTCTACAAGCGGGACGTGGACTATGTCGTCAAGGAAGAGCAGATCCTCATCGTGGACGAGTTCACCGGGCGCCTCATGCCGGGGCGCCGCTGGAGCGACGGCCTGCACCAGGCGGTCGAGGCGAAGGAGAAGGTGACAATCCAGCGGGAGAACCAGACGCTGGCCACGATCACCTTCCAGAACTACTTCCGCATGTACGGCAAGCTCGCCGGGATGACAGGCACCGCCGACACCGAGGCGGTGGAGTTCGACAAGATCTACAAGCTCGAGGTCATGGTGATCCCGACCAACCGGACGCTCATCCGCCTGGAGCATCCGGACGTCGTGTACCGCACCGAGCGCGAGAAATTCGAGGCGGTGGTCGAGGAGATCCGCGAGCTGCACGAGCGCCAGCAGCCCGTTCTGGTGGGCACCATCTCCATCGAGAAGTCGGAGCATCTCAGCGATCTGCTCCGCAAGAAGAAGATCCCGCACGTGGTGCTGAACGCCAAGTACCACGAGAAGGAGGCCGAGATTGTCGCCCAGGCCGGCCGGCTGGCCGCGGTCACCATCGCCACCAACATGGCCGGCCGCGGCACCGACATCCTCCTGGGAGGCAATCCGGAGTTCCTGGCCCGGCGCCAGATCCAGGAATCGGCGGAGCCGGACGCCCCCGTTGCACCGGAGGCATGGCAGGAGATCCTGGAACGCTGCCGCGTTCGGTGCCGCGAGGAGCACGACCAGGTCGTCGCCCTCGGAGGCCTGCACATCCTGGGCACCGAGCGGCACGAGGCGCGACGCATCGACAACCAGCTGCGCGGCCGGGCCGGCCGTCAGGGCGATCCGGGATCGTCGCGGTTCTACTTGTCGCTCGAGGACGACCTGATGCGGATCTTCGGATCCGACCGGATCTCCGGCCTGATGCAGCGCCTGGGGATGGAGGAAGGCGTGCCGATCGAGCACCGCATGGTGACGCGCGCCATCGAACGGGCCCAGAAGCAGGTGGAGGCGAGGAACTTCGAGGTCCGCAAGCACCTGCTCGAGTACGACGACGTCAACAACAAGCAGCGCACCGAGATCTACCGCCTGCGGCGCGAGCTCCTCGAAGGGAGGGGCCAGAAGGAGTACCTGCTCCAGAAGGCCGAGGAGATCCTGAACCACGTCCTCGACTCGACCTGCGACCCGGCCGCCGACCCGGACGAGTGGTCCCCCGAGGACCTGCGCACCGGGATGCTCAAGTACTTCGGGATCGACGCCCAGGCCCTGGGGTTCGACTGGAAGTCGATCAGCGCGCCGCAGCTCCGCGAGTCGCTCCTCGAACGCATGCGGAGCCGCTACGACGAGAAGGAGACCGCCCTCGGCGCGGAGATGATGCGGCAGCACGAGCGCACCCTGATGCTGTTCATCATCGACACCGCCTGGAAGGATCACCTGCTGGCGATGGATCACCTCAAGGAAGGCATCGGGCTGCGCGGGTACGGTCAGAGGGATCCGCTGACCGAGTACAAGAAGGAGTCCTTCACCATGTTCGGCATGATGAAGGAGCGGATCGAGGATGAGATGGTCACGAATCTCTGGCGCGTGGACCCCGTGGTGCGGTCGGGACAGGAGGAGATGCGCCGGAGCCGCCAGCGCGATCTCAGCTACACCGCGCCGGTCAAGGAAGCCCCGCAGCCGGAGAAGCGGGCCGCCGGACGGGTCGGACGCAACGACCCATGCCCGTGCGGCTCCGGCAAGAAGTACAAGAAATGCCACGGTTCGGGAGAGGGCCAGCAGCCGACGGCCCGGCCCGCGCCGCATGGCGTCCGGGTCTGACAGGAGGCCTCGCGATGCTCGACGGACCGATCCCCGAAGCGCTGACGTTCGACGACGTGCTGCTCCTGCCCGGCCGGTCCGATGTCGTGCCGAGCCGCGTCGACGTCGCGACGCAGCTGACGCGCAACATCCGGCTCAACATCCCGCTGGTGTCGGCGGCGATGGACACCGTCACCGAGTCGCGCCTGGCGATCGCCATGGCGCAGCTGGGAGGGATCGGCGTCATCCACAAGAACCTGTCGATCGAGGCGCAGGCGGGCGAGGTCGACAAGGTGAAGCGATCGGAGAGCGGCATGATCGTCGATCCGATCACGGTCGGGCCCGAGCAGCGCATCGCCGAGGCGATGGAGCTGATGCAGCGCTTCAAGATCTCGGGTGTCCCGGTCACGGACAAGGGGGGGCGCCTGCTCGGCATCCTGACGAACCGCGACCTGCGCTTCGAGACCCGAACCGACCTCCTGGTCTCGTCCGTCATGACGCGCGACAACCTGGTGACGGTGCCGGTGGGCACCACCCTCGAGGCCGCCAAGGCCATCCTGCACAAGCACAAGATCGAGAAGCTCCTGGTCGTCGATCGCGAGAACCACCTGAAGGGACTGATCACCGTCAAGGACATCCAGAAGATGATCAGGTACCCCGACGCCTGCAAGGACAACCTCGGCCGCCTGCGCGTGGGGGCGGCGGTCGGCGTCGCGCCGGAGACCGCGGACAGGGCCAAGGCTCTGGTGGACGCGCGGGTGGATGTGCTCGTGGTCGACACGGCGCATGGTCACTCGGCCGGCGTCATGGAGACGGTACGCGTTCTGCGCGCCCAGTGCCCGGGGATCGACCTGATCGCCGGCAACATCGGCACCCCCGAGGCCGCCGAGGACCTGATCCGTCTGGGCGTGGACGCCGTCAAGGTGGGCATCGGGCCGGGATCGATCTGCACCACGCGGGTCGTCACCGGCGTGGGGGTGCCGCAGATCACGGCGATCGCGCAGTGCGACGTCGTGGCGCGCAAGCACCGCATCCCGATCATCTCCGACGGGGGCATCAAGTACTCGGGGGACATCACCAAGGCGCTGGCGGCCGGCGCGTCCTCGATCATGATCGGATCCCTGTTCGCCGGCGCCGAGGAGTCGCCCGGCGAGACCATCCTGTATCAGGGGCGGACGTTCAAGGCCTACCGGGGTATGGGGTCGATCGGGGCGATGCGCCGCGGCAGCGCCGATCGCTACTTCCAGGAGGCTCAGGCGGGCGACGACAAGCTGGTCCCGGAGGGCATCGAGGGGATGGTGCCGTACAAGGGGAGCCTCCAGGCCCTCGTCCCCCAGCTCGTCGGGGGCCTGCGGGCCGGGATGGGCTACTGCGGCTGCAAGGACATCGAGACCCTCCGCAAGGAAGCGCGCTTCATCCGCATCACCTCCGCCGGCCTCAAGGAAGGGCACGCGCACGACGTGGTCATCACCAAAGAGGCCCCCAACTACCGCGTCGAGTAAACCAGAGCAGGATGGCCATTCCCGGGGCGAGGCGCCGGACCCGCTCCCGCGGGGGACGGGTCCGGCTCGCTCCCCGGCGCCTCGCACCACGAACCCGCACCCGCAGGGATACCGACGCGGGATCGGGAGCCGCATACACGCGGGGTCCGGAGCGCCGGCTTCGCGGGGGCGTGCGAGAAGTGAGCGACGGGGCCCCTGTGCGCTGGTTTTGAGCGCGCAGGGCGGAGCGAACGAAGCCGAGGCGAGCGGCGCGCGAGCGCCGCGGAGCCGTCCCCCGCGAAGCCGGCGCTCCGGACCCGCGCGTGGGTGAGTCTCTCAATCCCGCGTGTCGTCGATCTCGACGGTGCGCGCGCTGCCGCCGCGGTCGGTGATCGTGATCAGCAGGCCGCGAGGTGGTCGGTAGGGCCCGAGCCGCTCCGCCCATTCCACGATCGCCACGCCGTCCGCGCCGAGGATCTCCTCCAGGCCGAGCTCCTCGAGCTCGGCCGGCTTGTCGATGCGGTAGAGATCGATGTGATACACGGGTAGTCGTCCCTGATAAAGGTTGATCAAAGTGAACGTGGGGGAGCGGACGTCTTCTTCTGGCACTCCCAGGCCGGCGGCGAGGCCGCGGGCCAGCACGGTCTTCCCCATGCCCAGGTCGCCCTGCAGCAACACCACGTCGGCCGGGCGCAGGTCGCCCGCCAGGTCGCGTCCGAGGGCGAAGGTCTCGGCCTCGCTCCCGGTCGGCACGCGGCGGGGGGCCACGGGCCCTGTCAGAAGAGAGGCAGCTCCATCAGCACGGGGTGGGGCATGCGGTCGCGGTGCTGACGGAACGCCCCGGTGAGAGGGCGGACGGTCTGGAACCCGGCCCGGGCGAGGAGCGACTGCGTGCGGGCGTGCCCAATCAGGCGGAGGCACTTGAGGTGACGGCGGCGGGCCACCTCCGCCGTCTCGCGGAGGATCGAGAGGGCGATGCCGCGTCCGCGCCACAGCGGATCGACGCCGAGCGAGGCGACATACAGCACGTCGCCGCGGGGGTTGTGCGACGAGGACGGGAGGAGCTTCTCAAACTCCGAGAGCGATCGCGGATAGTCCCGCGTCCAGATGAGGCCGTTCGCCATGCCGACGATCTGCTGCGGCATCGCGGGCCGCTGCAGCTCCGCCAGCAGGAAAGCCTCGGGCAACGCGAACAGACGGCGCTGCAGCTCGTTCAGCGTGGCGGCCATCGTCCCGCCGATGCGTCGCTCGAGGAGGGTGGCCTGCTCGAGATCGTCGGGCCGCGCCGGGCGGATGACGACACGCGCCGGGATGATGCGTGCGGCGGGGCGCACCGGCTCCTGCGCCCTGGGAACTATCGGCGCGGGCGCGGTCAGGCCGGCGCGAGCGGCGGGGTGGGGCAGGCCGTTCGGAACGGTTCGTCGCATGCGGTTCTGCGTCTCCTTCACGGACGCGCCTCCAGAGAAGCCGGCCCCGGAGCCGAGCGTCGCATCCGAAGCAGGGCCCGGGGAAAATTGGACAGGATGTCGCGGGCGAGGAGCGGCATCTCGCCAACCCGCTCGGCCGCCAGGTCGCCCGCCAGGCCGTGCAGGTAGACGCCGACACGGGCCGCCGAGGCGGCGTCGAGTCCCTGGGCCAGGAGCCCGGCCAAGAGGCCGGTCAGGACGTCTCCCGATCCGCCTGTCGCCATGCCCGGGTTGCCCGTCGGATTGACGCTCACCGCGCCGTCGGGACGGGCGATGATCGTGAGGTGCCCCTTCAGGATCACGTGGCATCGCCTCTTCGAAGCGAATCGGGCGGCGGTGCGGATCCGGTCGTTCTGCACCTCCCGCGACGTCAGGCCGACCAGCCGCGCCATCTCGCCGGGATGCGGCGTGAGGAGCAACGGGTGCCGCGCGCCCGACAGGCTTTCGGCCCGTCCCGCGAAGGCGTTGAGACCGTCCGCGTCCAGGACCACCGGGACCTTCGTCCGGGGGAGGAGGGCCCGCACCAGCCTCTGCGTCTCGGGGTCGGACGTCAGCCCCGGGCCGATCGCCAGTGCCTGCTTTCCCTCGAGAAGGCGCAGGAGGTGCGGCAGGGCGCTCCAGGCCAGGGATCCGGACGGCGTCTCGTCCAGCTCCTCGGTCATCGCCTCCATCACCGAGCCCAGGAGCCGCCCCCGCAGGCTCACGGGGTGGGCGACCGTGACGAGCCCGCATCCGGCCCGCAGGGCCGCGAGAGCGGTCATGCGCGCCGCTCCCGCCTTGCCGCGGGAGCCGGCGACCACCAGCACGTGGCCGAAGTCCCCCTTGTGGCCGTCGGCCCGGCGCCGCGGCAGGGCCGCGACCAGGTGCGACTCGTCGAGCAGCTCGAGAGTCCCCGGCTCGGCGGCGACCGCCTCGGCCGGGATCGAGATGTCGGCGACGTGAACCGTGCCGCAGCGCTCGCGCCCCGGAGGGAAGACGTGCGGCAGCTTCGGACGGGCGAAGGTGACGGTGTGGGTGGCCTTGATCGAAGGCCCGGGGAGATCGGCCGAATCTCCCGAGAGCCCGGACGGGATGTCGACCGCGACGACCTCGGCCCCCGATCGGTTGACCGACTCGAAGACCTTCGCCAGGAGTCCCTCCACGGGACGCGACAGCCCGGTGCCCAGGATTCCGTCGACCACCAGGTCGGACCGGCCGAGAAGGGGAAGAACGCGCCGCCAGCCCTTCGTTCCCAGGACGCTCAGGACCTCGATCCCGAGCCTCTGGACCGCCTCCAGATTCACCGCCGCGCTTCCCCTCACGTCGTCCGGCCGCCCGAAGAGCACCACGCGGAAGGGGACGCCCAGATTATGGAGGTGTCTGGCCAGCACCAAGGCGTCCCCGCCGTTGTTCCCGCGCCCGCACAGAAGCAGCAACTGGAGCCGCATGAGTTCCGGGTAGCTGCTCTGCAGGAAGCCCAGGAGCCTCAGCCCGGCATTCTCCATCAGGACCAGCTCCGGCACTCCGAACTCTCTCACCGTGCGCCGGTCGACCTGCCGCATCTGCTTTGCTGTCAGTATTTCCACCCCAGGCCGACTCCAGCAAGAGCGACACTCTACACAGCACGCCCCTCCGGATCAAGATCGAAACGGGGGGGCCCGGAGGCGGCCCGCAGCCAGGACACGACGCAGTTGGCGATGGTGACCAGGATGAGAGCCATCATCGTCGCCGTGAGGCCCGCGTTCAGGTAACCCTGGAAGCGGCCGGCCGGGGTCGTGGCGGCGCGCGCCAGTGGCAGGAAGTTGTCCGTGATCGAAAGCCAGCCCGCGGTCAGCGTCGTCGTGGCCACGAAGGAGAGCGGGACGAGGGTCACCCAGGCGTACCGCCCCCGGCCGGACTTGATGATGACGGTCGTGCCGATCGACAGGGCCATCGCCGCCAGGAGCTGGTTCGCGATGCCGAACATCGGCCAGATGGTGCTGATCGAGCCGGTGTGGATGAAATACCCCCAGGCGGCCACCACCAGAGCCGAGGCGACGATCGTTCCGGGCATCCAGTCGGTGCGCGCCAGAGGCTTGAAGAGGCGGCCCAGGAACTCCTGGACCAGGAAGCGCGCGACGCGGGTGCCGGTGTCGATGGTGGTCAGGATGAAGAGCGCCTCGAACATGATGGCGAAGTGGTACCAGTAGTCCATGAGGCCGCGAAACCCCGGCACCTTGGCGAAGACGTGCGCCATCCCGACCGCCAGCGACACCGCGCCGCCGGTGCGCCCTGCCACGTCCTCGCCGACGGCGCGGGACAGCTCGGGCAGCTCGACGACCGGCATGCCGAGACGGGCGAAGGCCTCGGGAGGGACGTTGATGGCGAAGTAATCGGCCGGGTCGAGCGACAGCACCGCCAGGAACGCCATGATGCCGACGAAGCCTTCGCACAGCATCGCCCCGTAGCCAATCGGGCGGATGTCCGACTCCCGCGCGATCATCTTGGGGGTGGTGCCGGAGCTGACCAGAGAATGGAACCCGCTGATCGCCCCGCAGGCGATGGTGATGAAGCAGAAGGGAAAGATCCTCCCGGGAATGATCGGGCCGCCTCCGGCGACGAACTCGGTGAGCGCCGGCATCCGGATGGGAGGGGCCACGACGAGCATGCCGAGCGCCAGGGCGGCGATCACCCCGAGCTTCATGAACGACGACAAGTAGTCACGGGGGCAGAGGAGCATCCAGACCGGCAGGACGGAGGCGATGAAGCCGTACGACACCAGGAGGAGCGTCAGGCTCCCCTTGCCGAAGGTGAACCACGGCGCCAAAGCACTCCCCGGGATGAGCCGCCCCAGGATGACGGCCAGGATGAGCCCCGCGACGCCGATGACGGTGCCGCTCACGAAGGCCCCGGGCCGCAGCCGGTACATGTAGAGCCCCATGAACAGCGCCAGCGGGATCGTGACGGCGATGGTGAAGCTGCCCCAGGGGGAATGCTGCAGGGCGTTGACGACCGCGAGCCCCAGGCCCGCCAGGGCGATGACGATGATGAACAGGATGGCGAGCATGGCGGTCAGGCCCGCGACCGGGTTGATCTCGGCGCGGGCGATGTCCGCGAGGGATCGTCCGTTGCGCCGCACGGACGCCGCCAGGATGGTGAAGTCGTGCACGGCCCCGCCGAACACGACGCCCAGGAGGAGCCAGAGCAGCCCCGGCAGGTACCCGAACTGCGCCGCCAGCACCGGGCCGATCAGAGGCCCGGCGCCGGCGATGGCCGCGAAGTGGTGGCCGAAGAGGACCCAGCGGGGCGTGGGATGGTAGTTCTGCCCGTCGTTCAGCCGGTGCGCCGGCGTGACGCGCGCGTCGTCGAGGACCATGACGCGCGCCGCCAGGAAGGCGGAGTAGTAGCGGTATCCGATCGCCAGGACGCACAGGGCGACGACCAGGATGGGCAGAGCGTTCATGGATGCGCGACGCCTCTCCCTGGCGCCCCTCCTCGACCCCTAGGAGCGCAGTTCGCCGACCCGCCGGAAGTAGTCGGCGAAGGCGGCCATGCCACCTTCAGCCTGCTGCCAGTCGTAGTTCTCGTTCGGGGCGTGGTAGCCGTGCTCGGGGAGAGACAGGCCGAGGAAATAGACCGGCGCCTTGAGCACCCGCTCCATTGACAGGACGGCGCCGATCGACCCCCCTTCGCGCACGAACACCGGCTCGCGCCCGAAGGCGAACTTCATGGCGGCCCGGATGGCGTCGGCGTTCGGGCCCGTCGTCCGTCCCCGATAGGCGGGGAGCCCGTGCTCCACCTCCACCTGCACGTCGGGGTTCCGCCGGCGCACGAAGTCCTTGACCAGCCGGATCACCTTCGACTCCTTCATGTCCGGCACCAGCCGGCAGGAGACTATGGCCGTGGCGCGCGGCGGGACGATCGTCTTGATGCCGGGGCCCTGGTACCCGCCGGCGATGCCGTGCACCTCGAAGGTGGGCAGGCACCAGACTCGCTTCATGATCTCGAGCGCGTCGTTCACGCGGATCGACTTGAACAGGTGATCTTTCTTGAAGCCGGCGGTGGTGAAGCCGGACCGCTTCAGGTCCTGGATCTCCTGGCGGGACGGCGGCACGACGTCCTTGTAGAAGCCGGGGATCTTCACCTTGCCGGTCCGCCCGTCGACGCACTCGGCGATGAGCGCGCAGAGCTCGGTAACCGGGTTGCGGGCCGCGCCGCCCGTGGTGCCGGAATGCTGGTCGGTCCGGCCGAACTCGAGCGTGAACCGGAACCCCTGCAGGCCCCGCAGGCCCGCCGGGCAGGCGGGGCGCGCGCGCGACACCCAGACGGTGTCGGAGACGATCGCCGAATCCGTCGCCAGACGCTGGCGCTCGGAGCGGATCGTGCTCTCGAAGTGCGGGCTGCCGATCTCCTCTTCGGTCTCCCACAGGACGTGCAGGTTGATCCGCGCTCCGTGCTCCATCGCGTAGCGCGCCCCCCACAGCGCCGAGAGAGCGGGGCCCTTGTCGTCGGTCGATCCGCGGCCGAAATAGCGGCCGTCCTTGCTCGTGAACTGGAACGGCTCGGTCTCCCAGCCGTCCTCCTTCTCGGCGGGCTGGACGTCGAGATGGTTGTAGAGGGTCACGGTCGGCCAGGAGGCGTTGCGCCGGAATTCCCCGTGCACCAGGGGGTGCCCGCCCGTCGGCACGACGCGCACCTCGCCCCGCAGACCGCGGATGAGGTCGGCGGCGAACTCGGCGCCGCGCGCCACGTCGGACTTGCGGGCCGGGTCGACGGAGACCGACGGGATCTCCACGAACTGGCGCAGGGCGTCCTCGAACGCGCGGCGCTCGCCGCGGGCATAATCGATCAGGTCATCCTTGGAGTAGGCGGTCTCGGGCATGCGATCTCCTTCCACATCGGGTCCTGGATCGGAGCCGGCCGGGAGCATAGCCGCACCCCGAAGCGGCGTCAACGGTCAGGACCCCGGCAGGCCCGCCGGAATAACACGACCTCCCTGCGCATATAATCCGGCCGATGCTGCGCTTTCTGACCGCAGGGGAATCGCACGGGCAGGCGCTCGTAGCGATCCTGGACGGGATCCCCGCCGGGCTTGCGCTCGGGGCAGCCGACATCGACCGGCAGCTGGCGCGCCGGCAGCAGGGCTACGGCCGCGGGGCGCGCATGAAGATCGAGCAGGATCGAGTGCAGATCCTCTCCGGCGTCCGCCTCGGGCGCACGCTCGGCAGCCCGATCGGCCTCCTCATTCCGAATCGAGACTGGGAGAACTGGCGGACCGCGATGTCGGTGGAGCCGGTGGAAGGGGACGACGAGGCCCTGCGCCGCGTGACCCGCCCCCGTCCCGGCCACGCCGACTTGGCGGGGGCACTGAAATACGGCACCCACGACGCCCGCGACATCCTGGAGCGCGCCTCGGCGCGCGAGACGACCGCGCGCGTCGCCGTGGGGGCCGTCTGCCGGGTTTTCCTGGAGGCCCTGGGCATGGCGATCCGGAGTCACACGATAGCCCTCGGTCCCGTCGCCTATCCTCCCGGCGCCGAGACGTCCTGGGAAGCGATCGGCACCGCGGAGGGGACGGCGCTGCGCTGCGCCGACCCGGATCTTGAGCAGCGCATGATCGAGGAGATCGACCGGGCGAAGACGGCGGGGGACTCGGTCGGAGGCGCTTTCCAGGTCGTGGCGCGCGGCGTTCCGCCCGGCCTCGGCAGCCACCGCCACTGGGACCAGCGTCTGAGTACCCGCCTCATGGCCGCGCTCGGGTCAATCCCGTCGATCCGCGGAGTGTCGATCGGCGCCGGGGCCGGCGCCTCGGCGGCGCACGGATCGGAGTTCCACGATCCGATCGAGTACGACCCCGCCGGCCGCCGCTTCCGAAGGCCCACGAATCATGCCGGTGGCATCGAGGGGGGGATCAGCAACGGCGAGGAGATCCGGGCGCGGGTCGAAGTCAAGCCGCTCTCCACGCTGCCGCGTCCGCTCGCGAGCGCCGACCTCGCGACCAAGGAGCCGTTCGACGCCCAGGTCGAACGCACCGACGTCTCCGCCATCGCCGCCGCCGGGGTCATCGGCGAGGCGATGACCGCCTACGTCCTCGCCTCCGCCTGCCTCGAGAAGTTCGGTGGCGACTCGCTCGCCGAGACAGCCCGCAACCATCGCGCCTTCCTCGACGCCCTGCGCGAGTATTGAAGGCGAGGGGCCGGAGCTCGATGAGCTCTCCGAATCCTAGACGCGCGAATCAAGAGAGGGAATCATGAGGGACCCGGCCAACCTGAGTCCCATCGAATTGACGATCATCGCGGCCAGCTATCAGAACTATCGATCCGTTCACGTTTTGATCCATTCGCTCCTCTGCCAGACGCTGCAGAACTGGCATCTCCTGCTGGTGCACGACGGGCCGGATCCTCAAATGCGTGCCGAAGTTGGGCGCTACGTCGAGTCGAATCCACGGATCGAAATGCTCGAAACTCCGACGAGGCACAACGACTACGGTCACTCGCCGCGCGGCTATGGGCTCGATCGGGCGAGCTCGGAGTTCATCATGTTCACCAACGACGACAACTATTACGTGCCGAAATTCACCGAGTACATGTTCAAGCGAATCCGTCGGCAGAAGCTGGATCTCGTCATTTGCAACATGATCCATAGTCACCGGAATCCTGGCCGGATCTGGCGCGATGACTACCATGTTTTCGATTCCCTGCCGAAGAAGTGGCGCATCGACATCGGCAACTTCATCATCCGTCGATCGATTGCGCAAGAGGTGGGCTTCGACAGCCGGGCGTACGACGCGGATGGGGTGTTCATCGAGAAAGTCATCGGCCACTACAACATCGAAAGCAAGATCCCCGACTGGTTCAGTGACCATCCGCACGTCCCCACCAAGAAAACGATCCGCCTCGGGAAGGAAGCACGCGTTCTCTACATTCACAACTGAGCGCGTTCAGGGTCGTTTCACCTCGGGGCCGCCCGGCGCGGTCGGACATCACCGGCCGCCCATTCTGTAGCGCGCCCTCAGCGCCGGTGCGATAGACTTACCGAAGCGTCGCGACGCGACCGGGAGGCGAGATGGGCATCTCCGTGCGCCAGGAGGGGAGCGCCAGGATCATCGAGCTCAGGGGGGAGTTCACACTGGCTGGGGACGTTCTGGCACAGCCCCTCGACCTGAGCGGCCAAAGGCTCTCGGACCTGGGAGACACGCTGCGGCGCCTCCTGGAGCAGGGCTGCCGGCATATCGTGCTGGACCTCGGCCAGGTCACGTTCCTCGACAGCGCCGGGCTCGGGGAGCTGATCGCCTGCCGCAAGCGCACGCTGGACAAGGGGGGCGACATCCTCTTGTTGCGCCCCCGTGGCAAGGTGCGCGACCTTCTCGAGATGCTCCACCTGACGCGCGTCTTCAGGATCTTCGACGAGGAGGGCCCGGCGCTGGCGTCCTTTGGCGCTTAGAGCCTGAGGCCTTCAGTCGTTATCGCGGAATGGCAGGAAGCGTGCGTCGCGCGACGGAGCCTGCTGGCGGACCGCGTCCCATGGGCCCGCAGCACGAGGCTCCACGGCCATGAAACGGAGCGCGTTCGCCGCGTCCGCGGCCGGCAGGAGATCCGGCGCGTTTCGGAGGCTCTACGAGGTTGTGGCGCGCATCCCGCCAGGGCGGGTGGCGACCTACGGGCAAGTCGCCCGTCTGGCCGGGATGCCCGGCGCGGCCCGCCTGGCGGGATGGGCCCTGCACGCGCTCCCCCAGGGGCTTCGGATCCGCGGCAGGCCGGTGCCCTGGCAACGCGTGATCAACGCGCAGGGACGGATCAGCCCGCGCGCCGGGGACGCGGTCGGAGAGGGGCTCCGCCAAATCCGGCTGCTGCGCCGTGATGGCGTGGCGATCTCGCGCGCAGGCCGAATTGATCTGAAGCACTACGGCTGGGACGGGCTCTGAACGGCTCCGGCCGCAGTCTCCGTGGCCGGAGCCTGACCGCTCTCCCGCGTCCCGAATTGCAGCTGGTACAGCCGATGGTAGATGCCGCGGCGGGCGAGGAGATCGCGGTGACGGCCCTGCTCCGCCAGGCGGCCGTGATGGAACACGAGGATGCGGTCGGCCGAGAGGATCGTCGACAGGCGGTGGGCGACGATGATCGAGGTGCGGCCCCGGAGCAGCCGCGCGAGCGCGTCCTGGATGAGCCGCTCCGTCTCGGTGTCGACCGAGGAGGTGGCTTCGTCGAGCACCAGGATGGAAGGCCCCGAGGCGACGGCGCGGGCAAACGACAGGAGTTGTTTCTGCCCGACCGACAGGTTGCCACCCCGCTCCCGCACCGCCTCGTCATAGCCTCGGGGAAGGCCGCGGATGAAGGTGTCCGCGTGCACCATCCGCGCCGCCGCCTCGAGACGCTCGCGCGACAGCGAGCGATCGCCGAAGGCGATGTTGTCGGCGATCGTGCCGGTGACCAGGAAGTGGTCCTGCATCACGACGCCGACGTGGCGCCGCAGCGCCTCGAGGGGCACGCCGCCCAGGGGCCTGCCGTCCAGGACAATCGCGCCGGAGGTCGGATCGTACAGCCGGATCAGCAGCTTGATGACCGTCGTCTTGCCGGCGCCGGTCGCCCCGACCAGGGCCACGGTCTCGCCCGGCTCGACGGTGAAGCTGACGTTCCGCAGGACCTCCTCCCCGGGAACGTAGGAGAAGTGGACGGCGTCGAACACGATCCGGCCCGGGCCCGCCAGATCGGCGGCAGCACCGGGGGCCTGCTCCGCCGTGGCGATCGAGGGCGCGGTGTCGAGGAGCGAGAAGATGCGCTCGAGCGAGGCCATGGCGGCCTGTAGCACGGCGTAGAACCCGGACAGATCGCGGATCGGCCCGAAGAAGCGCTCCGTGTACTGCAGGAAGGCGACCAGGGTGCCGAAGGAGAGCGCCCCCGCCAGCGACCGTCCCCCCCCGTACCAGATGATGGCCGCGGTAGCGAGGTTGCCGACCAGCTCCACGATCGCCGAGAAGGCGGACTCGAACACGACCGAGTGGACCTCGGCGTCGCGGTGGTCGCGGTTGATCCGCTCGAACTCGCGGCGGTCCTCGGCTTCGCGGCGGAACAGCTGCACCAGGAGCATGCCGCCAATGGCTTCCTGAAGGTAGGCGTTGATGCGCGCGATGCGGCGCCTCACCTCGCGGTACATCTGCCGGATGCGGCCCCGGAAGGCGACGGACAGGACGAAGAGGATCGGCATGACGGTGAAGGTCACGAGCGCCAGGCGCCAGTCGAGCCACAGCATCAGGGCGACGATGGCCAGCAGCTTGACTAGGTCGCCCAGGAGCGACACGGCGCCCGAGGCGAAGAGGTCGGCGAGGGACTCGACGTCCGTCGTGACCCGGGTCATGAGCCGGCCGACCGGGTGGCGGTCGAAGAACGCCGAATCGAGGGCCTGGAAGTGCGCGAACACGCGGTTGCGGAGGGCCAGGATCACGTTCTGTCCCGTGCGCTCCATGCTGTAGAGCTGCCCGAACCGGGCCAGCATCTCGACCGCGAACACGAGCAGATAGAGGATCGCGAGCCCGGTGACCCCCGCCATCCTGCCGCTGACGACGTGGTCGTCGATGAACACCTTCATGAGATAGGGCTGGGCCAGCTGCGCCGCCATGACGACGAGCATGAACGCGACCGAGACGGCCATGAGCGGGGTCTCGGGGAGGACGAACTCCAGGAGACGCCGGACGAGGCGGGCGTCGTAGGCCTTGCCGACGACTTCGTCGTCGTGCGGCGCGGAGGTCGCAGAACCGTGGCTCACAAGGCCTCCAGCTCGCGCTCGATCTGCTGCTGCTGGTGCATGCGGGCGAAGAGGCCGTCCAGAGCCAGCAGCTCCTGAACCGTGCCGGCCTCGGCCATACGGCCGGCCTCGAGGACGACGACGCGATCGGCTGAGAGCACGGTGGAGACCCGGTGGGAGACGACGAAGGTGGTGCGATCCTGGAAGTAGGAGCGCAGCGCGCCGAGGATCGCCTCCTCGGTGTCGGCGTCGACGCTGCTCAGGGCATCGTCGAGCACCAGGATCTTCGGATCCATCAGCAGGGCGCGGGCCAGCGCCACCCGCTGGCGTTGGCCTCCGGAGAGGGTGATGCCTCGCTCGCCGACGCGGGTGTCGAGCCCCTCCGGGAACTGATCCAGGTCGCGGGTCAGCTGGGCGGTGCGGGCGACCTCCTCGATCCGCTCGCGGGACGCCCCGGGACGGCCCAGGGCGATGTTGTCGGCGATGCTGCGTGAGAACAGGAAAGTCTCCTGCGGCACCATGGCGACCTGGGCCCGCACGCCGGAGGTAGGCAGAGAGTTGATGTCGCGGCCGTCGAGCAGAAGCGTGCCCGGCGGCGCGCAGTGGACCGCCCCGAGGAGCTGGAGGAGGGCCGACTTCCCCGAGCCGACCCGGCCGACGACCCCGATCATGCTCCCTTTCGGGACGTCGAGATCGATGTCCCGCAGGACGGGAGGACCGCCGGGGAAGGCGAACGTCAGGCCTCGGAAGCGGACGGCGCCCTGCAGACCGGGGTCCGGGCCGCCGACGCGATCGCCAGGAAGATCGCTCGACTCCCCGAGGATTTCCTCCACCCTCCGGATGGCCCCCAGACCTCGCTGCAGGACGCCGAGGACCCAGCCCATCATGATCGTCGGGCTGGTGAAGATCGCCAGGTAGGACATGAACGCCAGCAGCCCGCCCCGCGTCAGCCGGTGCTCGACGACGTGCCAGCCGCCGAGGAACAGGACGATGATCGTGCTCAGGCCGGCGAGCCCTCCCATCAGGGTGACGATGAGCCCGCGCGCGCGCGCCAGGGAGAGGTTGCGCCGGCGGTACTCGGCGCTCAGGAGGCCGAACGACTCGATCTCCGCCCGCTCGCGCACGTAGGCCTTCACCTGGTTGATGCCCGTCAGGTTCTCCTGCGCCTTGTTGCTGATCTCCGCCAGCTGCTCCTGCGCCGCGTTGCTGCGCCTGTGGATCGTGTGGCTCAGGCGCCAGACTGCGAGCAGCAGGATTGGGCAGGGGAGGACGGCTGCGAGCGTCAGGGAGGGATCGAGGGCCAGCATCATCCCGAGCCCTGCCGTGTACAGGAGCGCCACGTTGACGACGTACAGGACGCCCGGCCCGAACAGCGAGCGGAGGAGCAGGAGGTCGTTCACGGCGCGGGACATGAGGTCCCCGGTGCGATGGCGCGCATAGAACGACGCCGGCAGGGTCTGGAGGTGCGCGAAAAGCCGCTCCCTGACATCGGCGACCACTCTCCGCGAGGCGCCGAGGATGTGGAGGCGCGACCAGGTACGGACGACGGCGAGCGCCAGGCCGACCACCACGACCAGACCGGCGTAGCGGGCGACCCTCCCCGCGGCCAGCACGCCGTGGGCCTCGATGGAGTCCACGGCCTCCTTCAGGAGCCAGGGGATGAGGAGCGTCAGGGCGTTCGTGGCGACGAGGCACACGAGCCCCAGGAGGAACGATCGCCTATAGGCGCGCAGGTAGCGGAGGATCAGCCCCACGGGCGGTCACGGCACCGGGCGCGCGGCGGAGCTCCCGTCGTCCGGAAGGAGCTCGAGGAAGACGTCCTCGATCAGGAGCTGCCTGTTGCCCTTGCGCCGGATGCCTTCGAGGGCGGACTCGAGCCGGAGGACCGGGTCCGTCCCGTCCCGGCCGTCACGAGCCGGCAGGTTCAACAGGCGCCTGGCGATGTCGGCATGAACGAGACCGGGGGCGCCGGGTCCCGCGGCCCGCAGGATCATCCGATCCCTCAGGAGCGAGCCGAGGATCTCCAGATCGGCCTCGCCGCTCTCGCCGCTCTTGGCCAGCTCCTCGGCGCGCGCCACGGCCTGCCCGGCATCGGGCGGCCGCAGGAACGACTCGAGACGGGTCAGGAGCGCCTCGCGGCGCTCGCGGAAAGCCTCGAGATCGAGATCGGCTGCTGTGCCGATGCGGCCGCCGGCGAGGGCGGCGCGGAACCTCGCCTCCTCCTCCGCCATCCCGTGCTCGGCCTGCAGGAACGCGGCGATCGTCCCGGCCGGGATCGGCAGGAACGGCACCGCCTGGCAGCGCGAGCGCAGCGTCGGCAGGAGCGCGTGATGGGAGGGCGTCAGCAGCACGAGGATCGCGTGCTCCGGCGGCTCCTCGAGCGTCTTGAGCAGGGCGTTCGCCGCCTCGGCCCCCA
>DASRJX010000085.1:0-5049 GCA_035649235.1 Candidatus Cryosericum sp. | reverse complement strand
CTGGTGCGGCGGGTGCAGCTTCAGGACCCGGATGCCGTGCCGCGCGACGATGGCCTCGAGGTCCCCGGCCGGATCCCGCGACAGCCTGGGATGCACTCCGCCGACCGGCACCAGCCGATCCTCGTGACCGCGGCAGTAGGAGCCGATGAAGGCGTTCACGTCGTCCGTGAAGCCGATGACCTCGGGCGCGACGTAGTTGACGAGGACCGCGCGATCCACCCCTTCGGCGTCGAGGAACCGAAGGAAGGCGTCCGGACTGTCACAGACCGATCGGACGAGGTCGAGATCGGCGCGCCGTTCGGACATGACCTTCAGGGCCTCGGGCCGGAACAGGCTCCAGGGCTGGATGTGGATGTGGGAGTCGACGACCATCAGGGTGTCAGGATGACCTTGCCGAACAGGCCGCGGCCGGCGACCGCGCGGTGGGCTTCGGCCACCTGCTCCAGCGGCAGGACCCGGTCGATGATCGGCCGCAGCCGTCCGTCCTCTATGAGGCGGGCGAGGCGCAGCAGCTCCCCGCGGCTGCCCATCGTGGATCCGAGGATCGACAGCCCCTTGAAGAAGACGTAGCGCAGGTCGGTGGAGGCCTGGTAGCCGGTCGTGGCCCCGCAGGTGACCAGGCGCCCGCCCTTCGCCAGCGCCTGGATGCTCCCCTCCCAGGTCTCCTGGCCGATGCTCTCGATGACCACGTCGACGCCTCGCTTGCCCGTAGCCTGCTTCGCCTGCGCCACGAAATCCCCGGTGCGGTAATTGATCACCACGTCCGCCCCCAGGGCGCGCGCCTTCTCCGCCTTGTCGTCCGAGCCGACCGTGGTCAGGACCCGCGCGCCGCACAGTTTCGCGATCTGGATGGCGGCGGATCCGACCCCCCCTCCGCCCGCGTGAACCAGGACGTCCTCCCCGGGCTGCACGCCCGCCCTCCCCACCAGCATGTGCCACGCGGTCAGGAAGACGAGCGGGAAGGCGGCCCCCTCTTCGAAGGACAGGCGGTCCGGAAGGCGGATCACGTGGCTGGCCCGGAGGGCGATGAACTCTGCCTGTGTCCCGTTCCGGTGCTCGCCGAACAGCCCGTAGTCGCGGCAGAGCGGCTCGCGCCCCGAGTAGCACTCGACGCAGCGCTCGCAGGAGTACCCCGGCGAGACGAAGACGCGATCCCCGGCCTGGACTCCCGCGACGCCGGCCCCGACCTCGGCGACGACGCCGGCGGCGTCGGACCCGGGGATCATCGGCAGGGGAAGCGTGATGCCCGGCAGGCCGCGGCGCACCCACGTGTCGAGGTGATTGACGCCGGCGGCCTTCACCTGCACGAGGACCTCGCCCGGGCCAGGCCGCGGCACCGGAAGGTCGGCGATCGTCAGCACCTCCTCGCCGCCGTGCCTCGGGATGAGGACCGCCTTCATCGCCCCTTGAACCTCGGGGGGCGCTTCTCGATGTAAGCCGCCAGTCCCTCCCTGGCGTCCTCCGACTCGAACAGCTGCTGCTGCAGCTCCCGCTCCAGCGCCAGCGCCTCGGCGAGAGGCATCTCGATCCCGGACTGGACGGCCCGCTTGATCCGACCGACTGCCCGGCTCGCTTTGTGCGGGGCGCAGAACTGCCGGGCGTAGCGCATCACCTCGGCGTCGAAATCGGACTCCTCGATCACCCGGTTGACGATGCCGAGCGTGGCGGCCTCCTCGAAGGTGAAGGTGCCCCCCTGGGCCATGATCTCGATGGCCTTGGATCGGCCGACCAGGCGGGCCAGACGCTGCGTCCCTCCGGTGCCCGGCAGCACCCCGAGCGCGACCTCCGGAAGCCCGATCGACCCTCCCCCCTTGCGCGCCAGGCGGAGGTCGCAGGCCAGCGCGACCTCCAGCCCTCCGCCGACCGTATGCCCGTTGAGCGCCGCGATCACGAGCTTCGGGGTCTGCTCCAGGCGGAGCAGGGTCTCGTTGGCGTGCAGGCAGAAGTAGTACTTGAAGGACGGCGTCGCGCTCTGCAGCGCGCGGATGTCGGCGCCGGCGCAGAAGAAACGATCCCCGGCGCCGCGCAGCACGATCACCTGGGCGGCGTCGTCCATGCGCAGGTCGAGGAAGGCGGCGTCGAGCTGTCGCATCACCTCGTAGGAGTAGCAATTGGCCGGAGGGTTGTCGATCTCGAGAACGGCGACGCCGTCCTCGACGCGGGTCCTGATGAGCGGCTCGGGCATGAGGGAAGCGGTCAGGCGAGATCGACCCAGACCGACTTGGTCTGGGTGTACTCGAGCAGCCCCTGGCGTCCGAGCTCGCGTCCGTAGCCGCTCTGCTTGGTGCCGCCGAACGGCATGGCGCTGTCGTAGAGACCGTAGGTGTTGATCCAGACGGTCCCGGCCTGGAGCCGGCGCGCGGTCTGGTGCGCCTTCTTGATGTCGCGCGTCCAGACGGCCGCCGCCAGGCCGTAGATCGAATCGTTGGCCGCGGCCAGAACGTCGGCCACATCTTTGAAGCGGATGACCGCGAGGACCGGGCCGAAGATCTCCTCCCGGGCGATGGTCATGTCGCTTCGGACTCCGTCGAAGATGGTCGGGCGGACGAAGTAGCCGCGGCCAGGCGGCCGCTCTCCACCGCACACCAGCCTGGCCCCCTCCGCCTTGCCCTTCTCGACGTACGCCAGGACCTGCGCCCTCTGCGCCTCGCTGACCTGAGGGCCGAGACGGGTCTTGGGATCCAGCGGGTCTCCCTGCTGCAGCTTCGCGGTCTGCGCCTGGAGGCGATCGAGGAAGGCGTCGTGCAGGGCCTCCTCGACGAACAGCCGCGAGCCCGCGGTGCAGACCTCTCCCTTGTTGTAGAAGATTCCGTTGGTCGCCCCCCGGACGGCCATGTCCACGTCGGCGTCGGCGAACACGATGTTGGGTGACTTGCCGCCCAGCTCGAGTGTCAGGCGCTTGAGCGTGTCGCTGCCCCGGCGCATGATGTCGCGACCGACTTCGGTCGACCCGGTGAACGCGATCTTCCCCACGAGCGGATGCTGCACCAGCGCCGCGCCGGCCACGGTCCCGCGCCCCGAGACGACGTTGAGGACGCCGGGGGGCAGGCCGGCCTCGGCGGCGATCTCCGCCAGGCGGAGGGCGGTGAGCGGGGTCAGCTGTGCCGGCTTCAGGACCACGGTGTTGCCCGCCGCCAGAGCCGGCGCCACCTTCCAGGCGGCCATCAGGATGGGGAAGTTCCAGGGGGTGATAGCACCGACGACGCCGATCGGCTCCCGCAGCGTGTAATTGAGACAGGGAGCCCGCACGGCGATCGTCTCGCCGTCGATCTTGCCGGCCCAGCCGGCGAAGTAGCGGAAGCAGTCCGCCGCCATCGGGACGTCGACCTTGGTGGAGTCGGTGATCGTCTTGCCCTGGTCGAGGGTCTCGAGGCGCGCCAGCTCCGCGACCTCCGCCTCGATGCGATCGCCGATGCGCCACAGGATGCGGCCCCGTTCGGAGGCGGGCATCTTGCCCCAGGGGCCGGAGTCGAACGCGCGGCGCGCCGCCTGCACGGCGCGGTCGATGTCCGCGGCACCGCCCTCCGCGACCTCGGTGATCGCCTCCTCGGTGGCGGGATTGACGGTGGTGAATGTGGCGCCCGAGGCCGCGTCGGTCCACTGTCCGTCGATGAACAGACGCGCCGGCCGGAGTGTCGGTCGCAGTTCGGTTGTCATGGGACGCCGATGTTAGACGGAACGTCCCGATGAGTCAACGCGCGGAAACTCCGTGGAGCGATGGACGCCGGGTTCCGCCGTTCGCGGGGGCGCGGACTGTCCCGCGGCCGCGACGGGCGCGTCGGTGACGAGGGGCGGCCGCGCGGCCACCTCGGCGGACGGCCGCGTTGGAGGCGCCGGCGGCTGACTGCGCCCGTTCTTCAACAGGCGCTGCTTGGCTTGCAGGGATCGCTGATGCGGCGTGAACAGCGCCAGGGGATCGGTGTACCCCGCGGGAAACCAGAAGCCTGAGGCGTCGCGCTGTCCCGGGGGGAGCGAGGTCCCTTCCTGCTCGAGGATCGCGTGGGCGCGCGCGATCTCGAGCAACCCGAGGCGCTCGTCCATGTCTGGGGTCCGTCGCCGGCTCCGAGCGACCGCCATGGACTCCTCCGTCGTTCCACGGATATTTCAAATCGTGAAACGACCAATTCACATGCTAACAAACTCACCCGGCGTCGCGCAAGCCTCGGGCCCGCCTCGGTGTTGTCGCTCCTCGCCTGTCATGCTAGCCTGCCGCGGTGAACATCGTCGATCCGCGGATCGAATCCTATCTGCAGCAGGTCACCCCACGGCGCTCGGACATCCTGCGCGAGATGGAGAGCCTGGCCGAGCGCAGGAGCTTTCCGATCGTGGGACCGCTCGTCGGGCGGCTGCTGTATGTCCTGGCCCGGCTGACCTCCGCCCGCCAGATCCTGGAGTGCGGATCCGGATATGGTTACTCGGCCTACTGGTTCGCGGAAGCGATGCCGCAGGGAGGGCGCGTCGTCCTCACCGAGGGGTCGGCGGACAACTGCGCGCTGGCGCGCGACTTTCTGGGACGTGCCGGCCTTCTGGATCAGGTGGCGATCGAGCACGCCAACGCTCTCGACGTCATCGAGCGGGCGAGCGGCCCCTTCGACATCATCTTCTGTGACATCGACAAGCGGGACTACCCGAAGATCCACCCCTTCCTCGCGACCCGGCTCCGCGCCGGCGGGCTGTTCATCTGCGACAACATGCTCTGGTCCGGGAAGGTCGCGGGGCCCGACGCGGACGACGACACCCGCGGCGTGCGCGAGCTGACGCGCCTGCTCTACGCCGACCCGGGCCTGTTCACCACGATTCTGCCGCTGCGCGACGGCGTCGCCCTGGCCTGCCGGATCTGAGCATCGGGCGTGCTGGGGGCCAGGAGCGAGATCGCCGCGCGGCTCCAGGTCGCCGCCGCCGCGGCGCTGTTCTCCTGGGTCCTCCTCATCCACGGCGAGCGCGTCGGCCCCAGAGCACTCCTGGGCGGCGCGCTCATCCTGGGGGCCGCCGTCACCAAGAACGTGCTCGATCTGCGTGCGGACCGTGGGATTATCGAGGGTGCGCGCG
>DASRJX010000084.1:0-15153 GCA_035649235.1 Candidatus Cryosericum sp. | reverse complement strand
GGAGAGCGAGCGCCAGCGCGCCGAGATGGTGAACGCCGCCAAGAGCGAGGCGCGCCAGACGCTGCAGGAGGCGCGCCTGGCCGATCCGCAGAACGGCTACATCGCCAACACGCTCGGCTACCTCCTCCTGCGCCAGGGCCGCACCGAGGAGGCGATCGTGGAGCTGGAGTCGGCGCGCGAGTCGCTCCCCGAAGTCGCCTACGTCAGGAACAACCTCGGCGTCGCCTACGAGCGCCGCGGCGCCATCGACAAGGCGATCGTCGAGTTTCAGGCCGCGGTGCAGGCCGGTGATCCCGACGGCAAGGCGGGGGAGAGCCTCGCCCGCCTCGAGCCGATTCAGGAGCGCCTCCTGGCCGGCCAGCCGCACCTGGAGAACGGGCCCGCGCCGTCGGATGTGGCCCAGTCCGGGGCCGACTCCGACCCCGAGCCGCCGAACCGGTAGTCGAGCCTCCGCGGTGACGGCGGTCCTGCCGTCACCGCGGGGGAAGGCCATCGGTCCCGCGACCGCGGAACGCACCCTCTTCCCTGAGCGCCGCGGCCGGGACCTGGCCCTTTCACTGTCTGGCGCGCAAAAGCGCCCTCTGGTATGCTCCGGCGCGTTCCGTTATTTCGTTTAACCACCACCTTCTCGAGGAGGACTCTGGAATGCGTCAGCACGCAGGACGAGGGCTCGCAGTCGCCGGGATGGCGCTCGTCGCCACCGTGGCCCTGGCCCAGACGGGAAAAGAGCAGCCGCAGATGACACCGGAGCAGAAGGCCGAGATGGAGGCCTACATGAAGGCGGGGACGCCGGGCCCTCAGCATCAGACGTTGGCGACTTCGGCCGGGACGTATGACATGAAGATCAAGGGGTGGCAGGATCCCGCCGCGCCCCCGACGCAGGACACGGGAACGGCGACCCGCAAGATGACGCTGGGCGGGCGGGTGCTCGTCGAGGACGTCACCTCCTCGATGATGGGCACCCCCTTCACCGGCCACGGCATGAGGGGTTACGACAACGTGTCCGGCAAGTACTGGTCCACGTGGATGGACAGCATGTCCACGGGCATGATGGTCAGCGAAGGGACCTGCGACGCGCAGGGCAAGACCTGCACCTTCAACGGGTCCTGGAACGACCCGGTCAAGAAGGGCCCGGTCAAGGCCCGCATGACGACGCGCTGGACGAGCCCGACGACCGAGATCTTCGAGATGTACGGGCCGGGCAAGGACGGCAAGGAAATGAAGATGATGGAGATCACCTACACGAAGAAGTAGAGGAATCTTGGCGGCGTCCATCGAGCGGGCCGCACGCTGATACCGGCCCGCTCGATGGCGCCATGCAGCTGTGGCGGCGCGACGTTCTAAGTGTCAACTCCCGGCGTTCAGGATTGCTTCGGCCCGATCGATGAGCTCTGCCATGCGCGCGGGCCATTCCGGCTCGCGGGCGCGGAAGGGGAAGCGCGAGCGCCGGAACAACTGGAGCGCCGTGTAGAGTGGGACATCGCCGGGCAGGGCGCCTGCGACGCCGGCGTATCCGTCGAGGAGCGCCGACCCCATGCGCGCTACCTGCGTAGGGGTCAGCGTGCCGTGGAGCGCCATGCGCTCCGTCTGCGCCAGGAAGTTGCCCAGGTCGTCGGTGACGTCGCCGCAGCAGGCCAGGTCGAGATCGATGATCCCCGCGACGTCGCCGTCCACCAGCACCTGGAACCCGGTGAAGTCCCCGTGCATGGCGCCGGATCGAGGGGCCGCGGCCGCGATCCGCGCAGAGATCCGCCCGCCGACCGTCTCGGCCCGGCGGGCGAGCCCGGGCGCCAGGAAGGCTACCTCGGAGCGGATGGTCGCCAGATCCGCGAGCTCAGCGTCCCTGGTCCAGGGGACGAACCCTTCGGGGTCCTGGGCGTGCAGCTCCGCCAGGGCGGCACCGGTCAGCGCCACGCTCCCTTCGTCCAGCTCCGTCTTGTTGCAGAGATCCCTGAGCATCCGGCCCGGAAGCCACTCGAAGGCGAGCAGCCGGTAGGGCTTGGACGCGCCGAGGAGGCGCGCCACGCGGAGCGGCCCGCGCGACACGAAGGCGCGGGCGTTGGACTGGCTGCGCTGAAACCCCCGCCGCGTGTACGACTTCACCAGGACGCGGCTTTCTCCCGAGCGCAGCTCGGCCGTGAAGCGGCGCTCTGGGCGGTAGCGCAGCCGGCGCAGCTCCCCGTGCCACAGTTCGGGCCGGTCGGGAAGGAGCGCGCGCAGGACCTCCGGGCGATCCGCCGTCTCTTCGAGCGACGCGAGCCCGATGAGCTTCGGATCGTTCGGGAAGACCGAGACGATCAGGGCGAGGTCCTCCAGGACGAGGCGCTCCCCGCCGTGGCCGTTCCCGCGCCATTCCGAGAGCTCCGCCGGCAGGCAGGCGTGCAGGCCGACGTCGATCTCTCCGCCGGAGACCTCGAACCGGTACGCGGCGCGGCAGAAGTCGTGAGGACGGTACCGTATCCAGCCGATCCGTCCGGCGCCGATCTCCCGCTCCGGAAGCGCCGGTCGCAGGAGTTCACCCAGCCGGTCGGGATCGAGAACCGCGCCCAGCCCCGGGAGGGCGGGATCGCGGCGCACGACGTCGGCATCGGTCTCGGTCAGCATGTTGATCCTCCCACGGCTCCTTCGGACGCGGGCGCGCTCATCGCACACCACCGTACAGCGCCGCGTGCGCGTGCTTGATGGCGGAGTGCACCTTCCTGCGCCAGCGCGGCTCCTGGCGCTTGAAGATGCTCCCGGCCACCTCGAGCATCGCGCCCGCGCTGTGCACGGGGAAGGCCGCCCGCCAGGCCTTGGGAACCCTTAAGAAGTACTCGTCGACGAAGGCGATGGCCGCGGCGCGCGCCGCGGGCGCCGGCACGGAGTCCATGCCGGATCGGCAGACGAGGTGCGCGAACAGGTGCGCGACGTCGCGCACCGGATCCCCCTCCGCGACCGAATCGAGGTCGATGAAGGTGACGCGATCGTCCGTGAGGAAGACGTGCTCGGGTTTGAGGTCGCGGTGGATCGGGGCCGTCGGGACATCGTCCAGTTCGGACACGGCCTCGGTGATGGCGCGCACGTCGTCCGCCAGCTCCGGGACGGCCCACCGCACGAGCGCTCCGGCCCGCTCCACGTTGGCCCGCTGCGAGGCGAGGGAGTGCCGCCGCAGCCCCGTCAGGCCGGCCGTGTTGAAGGCGGCGATCGCGCGCGCGACCATAGCACCCGCAGCGGCCGGGTCCTGACCTTCCTGCAGCAGGCCCTGCAGGGAGCGACCCGGTGCCTCCTCGAGCACGAGCGTCCGCCACTCCGGCAGGTAGCCGATCGGCCGCACGAAGGCGTACGGCTGACGCCGCTCCCGCGCTGAGGTCGCCATGGTCCGCAGCAGGCGGTAGGTGTCTTCGCCGCACCCGTTGCGATACACCTTCAGGTAGCGGCGCCCCACGACGGTTCCCGACGTGTCGTCCTGTCCATCCAGCGCCCTGTACTCGAGCGCGGCGCCGATCTCCGTCCGGTAGCGCGTGGGCTCGATCGACTCGGATTGGACGTGGCGTCCGGCCGGTCTCAGCCTGGGGCCGAGGAGGCTCAACGCCTGATCCATCACCGGACAAAGCGTCTTGAGCTTCCGATCGTAGGGAAAAACCTGGAGCAGCATCCCGAGGTCGGGCTCGTAACCGACCGGCCGGAACATCCTCCAGTCCTTCGGGATCTCCCTCCACGGCTCGCCGTCGCGCAGCTCCCTCCACAGGCGCTCCGCTTCCCCCGGACGCACATAGAGGATGCCGGTGACCCACGGGAAGCGCTCGCGGCCGGTGTCCCGGTCCACCACCTGCAGCCGGTACTGGAGGACGCAGCGATCCGTGGACTGGCGGCAGCGGAAGCGCACCGGCTCGCAGGCCCGCACGTCGTACGACCTCCCGTCGATCGGCTCCAGGCACGCCCGGAAGATTTTCAGCATCCGCTCCGGATCGGCTGCGACCCGGAGCTGCGGCAATTCCGGATCCATGGGGAAGCCGGTGCTTCGTGCCGAGGACGGGAGACGTCGCCTCGCCGCCGAGGAAGCCGGCGTGGGATGGCTCGCCTTCTCGGCCGAGTCCGCGGCCACCTGCGCGCGCGTGTCGGTCGGCGTGTGTGCGTCGGCCCGCAATGGTTCGTCGGCCGGTGTCCTGGCGTCGGCCCCCGCAACCGCGTCGGTCCGCGACGTCACCTCGACTCCGGCAACGACGTCGGTCCGCGCAGCCGCGTCGGCCGGTGCCCTCGCCTCCACCTGGGCGTTCGTGTCCATGTCGTAGAGTTCGCGGTAACGGCTGCTTCGGGCCACGAGGGCTTCATGCGTGCCGCGGTCCAGCACGCGCCCCTCCTCCAGCAGGACCACCAGGTCGGAGCTCACCACGGACGGGAGGTCGTGGGTGATCTGGATGCAGGTCCTGCCCTGCATGAGGTGCTCCAGGGCCTGGCGCACGGCGTGCTCGGTCTCGGCGTCGAGCCCGGTCATCGGCTCGTCGAGGATCAGCATGGAGGGGTTCCGGATGAGCGCGCGCGCGATGGCGATCCGCTGGCGCTGGCCGCCGGAGAGCGTCGCGCCGCGCTCCCCGACCACCGTGTCGTAGCCGTTCTCCATCTCGCGGATGAACTCGTCCGCGTTGGCGGCGCGCGCCGCGCCCACGATCTCCTCACGAGACGCTTCGGGGCGCCCGTAGGCGATGTTCTCCGCCACCGTCGCACCGAACAGGACCGAATCCTGGAGCACCAGGCCGATTTGCCGCCGGAACGACTCACGGCGGTAGCGGCGAATGTCGATCCCGTCGACCAGCACCGCGCCCTGCTGCGGGTCGTAGAGCCTCAGCATCAGGCTGACGATGGTGGACTTGCCCGCGCCGGACACCCCCACCAGGGCCAGCTTCTGGCCCTGGCGCACGGAGAAGGAGACGTCCCGCAGGGCGGCCTTCCCCTCGCCGTAATCGAACGACACGTCGCGGAACTCGATGGCGCCCTGGAGTACGCCCGCCTCGATCGCATCCGGCGGGTCCTGGATCTCCGGCTCGATATCGAGGATCTCGGCGATGCGCTCCACGCTCGCGAAGCCTTTCGAGAGATCGCCGGCCGTCTTGGCGATGCGCCGGAACGGCTTCCACATGTCCTTCACGTAACCCACGATGAGAATCAGAGTCCCGGGCAGCAGCACGCCGGTCAACACCTTGTGCGCCCCGTAGAGGACCGTCGCCGCAATCCCGATCGCGACCACGATCTGCGTCGTCCGCGAGGCGGCCGCCTCGAGCCGCGCGATCCGGATGCCCGCGCGCTTGGTCTCCTCGGTCGCGGCGTCGTACCGGTCCTCCTCGTACTTCTCCCGTGAGAACGCCTGCACGAGAGGGATCGCCCGGAGCACCTCGTTGATCCGCCCTGCGATCAGGCTCTCCTTGCGCTTCTGAAGCTTCGCGGTCCGCTTCGTCTTGCGATAGACCTGGGCGAGGCTGAGGCCGAGGAGCGGCATCACCACGACCGCGATGACGCCCAGGTGCCAGTCGAGCGCGAAGATCACCCAGCACGACAGGACGACCGTCAGCGCGTACTCGGTGAGCTTGAGGACCGAATCGGTCAGCAGGTCCTTGATGGCGCCGGTCTCGGATCCGATGCGGTACAGGATGTCGCCGGACTGGGCGCGATTGTGGAAGGAGAGCGACAGCTTCTGGAGGTGCGAGAAGATCTCGCGGCGCAGCGAGTAGACGACTTCGTACCCCAGGGAGGTCGTCACGAAGACCTCGGCGTACGAGATCAGGGCGCCCAGGGCGGAGATGGCGACGATGCTCCCGGCGGCGAGCAGGAGGATCTGGGAGGTCGACCCGATCGCCAGGAGGGGCTGGAGAATGGAGAGTGACGGTGGGAGCGGGTGCGACAGCAGGACGTGATCGATGATGATCTTGAGAGGCCAGGCCTTCAGGAGGTCGAGGGCGGCGCCGGCGGCCACGCACAGGAGCGCCAGCCCGAGGCGCCCGCTGACCTTGCGGAAGTACTTCCAGAGCAGGCGCAGGATCGACCAGTTGCGGCTCGCTTCCGTCGTCACTCCGGCCTCATGACTTCGCTGAGACAGCGCCGCGCGCAATCGGCCAGGAGCGGTCCCTCGCTCACCGCCGTCACGGGATCGCGCCGGCACAGGGTGTAGACCTTGCGGACGAAGGTCAGTCCCCAGTAGAAGGATACGTTCCGCCGGGAGACCTGGGGGTTTGCGGCGAGATAGGTGTCACTGAAAGCCGCCAGCCACTCATCGGCGTGCTCCCGCACGCTCGGGTCCAGAAGACAGCGGCGCTCCTGCTGGGCCAGGAAGTGGCCGACGTCGTAGGCGGGATCGGTGTACCCGAACATGTCCTGGTCGAGAAGGACGAGACGATCGCGGGCGCACAGGAACTGCCCCGTGGCCAGATCTCCGTGCACCAGCGCGGGCGTCGCCGGATCGAGGAACGTCGCAGCCTGGCGCAGCAGGTCCGGGAACGGCTCCACCAGCGGATAGGTCGCGGGCCAGTTCGTCCGCAGACGCTCGCATCGCTCCGACACCTCGTCGAGCAGCATCGGCACCGTCGTCTCCTCCTCGGGGACGACGGGAAGCCTGTGCAGGTGGGCCGCCAGCCGGGCCGCGTCGCGCAGCAGCGCCGTTTTCCGGCCATCGGAGACGTCCGACAGGAAGGGTCCATCGACCCACGGGAACACGAGGATGCGCTCCTCGGCGAGGAAGTGCGTCGGAAGGCTCAGGCTTCCGTGCGGACACGCCGCTTGCGCCGCGAGCCTCTGGCAGTGCTCCCACACCCTCGCCACGAACTCGTCCACGTAGACCTTGAGCGCGTAGGAGCGGGGGACGTGGCCGTTCGAGCGCAGGGCGACGCGGAGCACGAAGCGATCGGGGTGAAGGCTCTCCAGCCGGAAATCCGCGTCCGTCGGCTCGAAATCCCCCGGAATCCCCGCCCGGCGGAACATGTCGAGCACCGTGCCGGACTGCACCATGCGGATGACGTTGTCCCGGACGGCCTTGCGCTGGAGCCACGTGGGCTTGAAGCGCCTGCGCATCAGCGTTCCTTCCCGCGCGCGTCACACACCGTTCATCCACCGATCGAGGTACTGGGTCAGGCGGGCGGCGCCGTCGAAGGACGGGATGACTTCGCGCCTGCGCCCGGCCAGGGCCTTCCGATCGCAGCGCAACCCCCACTCCAGCGCCTCCGCGAGGCGGCCGGGGGTCAGTTCTTTGGGGTGGATCCAGCGGGCCAGACCCTGGTCGGCGAGGATGCGCGCCCGGATCTCCTGCTCGGTCTTGTCCGTCGACCGGGGGACGATGACGAGCGGCCTGCCGCAGGCGAGCGCTTCGCAGACCGTGTTGAAGCCGCCCATGCCGACCACGGTGTCGGACGCGGAGATCAACTGGAAGATGTCGGCGCTCTCGACCACCAGGCAGCGGGGCGTCGCCTTGGCCATGAGCGCGATTTTCAGATCCGCCGGCATGAACGGGCCGGTCACCAGGATCGAGGAGAGATCGGGCCGGGCCCGCTGCAGGTGGGCAATCGCCTCCTGGGCGGCCTCGAGGACCGGGTATCCGTCGCAGCCTCCGCCCACCGTGGCCACGACCAGCGGCCCGTCGAGGGGGAGCCCATGCCGGCGCCGGACCTCGGCCGGCTCCATGGCGGGGAGATCGCGCACCATGTAGCCGCAGTAGTGCAGCTTCGGGCGGACGTCCTCCGGGATGCCGTACGCCTCGGCGACGTCGAAGAGCTGCCGCGAGCCGTAGACCGCGATCCCATCGAACAGGCTGCGGAACGCGCCATAGGCCCCGGTCGCGTGCCACTGCTCCTTGATGCGATCGGGGTCGTCCATGATGTCCCGGAGCCCGAAGATCAGCGTCGCGTCGGGACGCATCTCCCGGAGGGCGTACAGCCCTTCGCGGAACTCGCCGTTGGCCCCGAGCGGCTCGTGGTCCACGATGACGAGGTCCGGGGACAGGCACTCCGCCGCGTCCCGCAGCATGTGCCGGCGGGCCCTCCGGAAGTGGCGCTTGTCCTCCACGTCGCGGGGAAAGCAGTCCGGGACCATGCGGGTGGCCAGCTTGATGAGGTCGCAGCGCTCCGGCATGACGAAGCCGTTGTTGATGGGGGACCGCGTGGCGATGTAGGCGACCGCGCGCGGGTGGGCCGCCAGCAGGTGCCGCGCGATCGTCAGCGTCCGGTTGATGTGGCCGAGACCGCGCTGATCCTGGGCGTAGAGCAGGATCAGGTACGGGCGGTACGATCTCGGCTTCGAGTCGATCAGCGGGCCGTTCATTGCACGGTACCGAGACCCAGCGTCTCGGTCTCCTGGCTCTTGTAGAGGGGCTCCACGAGGTGCGGGATCCGCCGGAGCCCATCGAGGTGGACGACCGTGGAGAAGGGCGGAGGAGGCCCGAGATCCCGGTCGAGCCACACGCTCAGGGCCTCGGCGCTCAGTCGGTCGGGGTGCAGGACGTCGACCAGACCGCGCTCCCGGAACCGCTCGGCGCGAATCCACTGCTCCACCTTCGGAGCCACGCGCGGGACGATGAGCGCCCGCTTGCGGAACGACAGCACCTCGCACATCGTGTTGTACCCTCCCATGGAGATGACGCGATCGGCGCGCAGGATCAGCGGCGCCGGCTCGGCGAGGAAATCGACCAGCCTCAGCCGCGGCCTGTCGCGCGCCTCCTCGCGCAGCCGTTTCAGGATCGGTTTCGACATGTAGGGCCCGGTCACCAGGACGCCGGTGGTGCCCGCGGGAAGCTCCGCGCCCACGAACGCTTCCGCGAGGGCGGCGCCGTCGTGTCCGCCGCCCACCAGGCAGAGCGCGAGGGGGCCGGGAGGAAGGCTGGCGAGCAGCGGAGTCGCGATGTTCCCGGCGAAGGCCAGCCGCTCGCGAGCGTCCAGGTAGCCCGTGTACTGGACCCGGGCGGCGAACGCCCCGTTGATCCCGTACTCGCGCACGCAGTCGAAGACCTCAGGGTCCCCGTAGATCCACACGGCGTCGTAGCAGTCCCGCACCGCCTCCTCGGTGCCCTGTTTCCGCCAGGTCTCGCGCACCGTCTCCGGGTCCTGGAGGATGTCTCGAAGACCCAGCACGCAGCGGGTCCTGCCGCCGCGGCGGATCTCCTCGAGCGTGCCCGACAGCTCGCCGGCCGCGCCGAGCGGCAGGTGATCGACGATGAACACGTCGGGATCGAAGGATTTGATGGCGCTCCGGATCAGGCCGGCGCGGATGGCTACGACCTCCTCCTGCGACATTTCCAGGAAGCGCGGCCGGCACCACCCGTCCGCCTCCTTCCTGAGAGAGGGGAGGGTGACGCAGTCCACGCCCTCGGGCATCGGAAGGGCGCCGGCCTGGCGTGCCTCGGCGATCATCACGATGGTCGGCGGGGTGGCCGTGCAGCGGAGAGCCTGGGCGATGGACGCATTCCGCCGGATGTGCCCGAACCCGACCATGCCGGGCGAGTACAGCACCACGCGCCGCGTCCGGCGGCCCCCGGGGCGAGGCCCGCGGTGTGCGTTCCTTCGGGCGCCGCCGGGACGCTGCGCCTCCGCTGACATCCACCTCTTCAGGATGTCCATGGGGCCCCCCTGTTGGAATCTCGTTGCGAATGCCGCAGGCGCAGTCGCCTGATCAAAGCCGTAGTGGCAAAAACGAGACGTATCAGTTCCGATCCTTGATTCATCATGATCCTCGCTGACTGCCGCCGACCTCGCTGCAACCGGCGGCGTCGGTTTTGAAACGAACATCGAACGCATTGGTGAATTAATAGCCTGAGGATCTCATCCTACCCATCGGTCAATACCCGGTATGGGGATAGGGAATCTCCCCTACGGTGTCCTGGGGGGATCGCGGACGGCTCGGCCCGCTCAAGGTCCTGCAGGACATGGAGATCGCCGCCGGATGCCGGGTTTCGGGACGATCGAAGCATCTGACTGTGGCGCGAGATTACCGGAGGCCCGGCCTCCCGCCGGCGACCGGGCGCGGGAGGGCCGCATCCGGCTGGGATAGAATCCGGACAGCACCCAGAATCGGGAGGTGACGATGATCGGCTCACTGGAGGGCGGCTGCGCCTGCGGGCAGGTGCGCTACCGCCTCGCGTCGGCGCCCATGTTCGTGCACTGTTGCCACTGCTTGAACTGCCAGAGCCACACCGGGAGCGCGTTCGTCATCAATCTGCTCATCGAGGCCGCACGCGTCGAGCTGTTGAAAAGCGCGCCGCAGCCGGTCGTGATGCCGCTCAACGGCGGCAGCCCGAACCGGATCTTCCGGTGCCCGGCGTGCCAGGTGGCGGTCTGGAGCGAGTACGGCGGCCGGTCGCAGGTCCTGTTCGTGCGCGGCGGGACGCTCGACGATCCCTCCTTGGTCTCGCCGGACGTCCACATCTACACGCGATCGAAGCTGCCCTGGGTCCGGCTGCCGGAATCAGTCCCCTCGTTCGAGGAGTACTACGACCCGAAGGCTCTCTGGCCGGCTGCGAGCCTGGAGCGGCGCAAGGCCGCCGTCGGCGGCGGGGGCCATCCCCCCCAAGCGCCGGAGCCTTCGCCGCGCGCAGACTGAGGCGCATCCTGGACAGGCCTCGGGCCGATCACTATATTGAATCCGGCCCATGGCGAGCTCCGAAGCGATCGATCTGGAGAAGGCGCGCGATGACGTGCGGCGGGCCTACACCGCCACGGCGGCGCGCGTCACCGAGCGCGGGTTCCGCGACAACCCGACCTACCTGGCGACCAAGGCGCTGGTC
The DNA here is from genome assembly GCA_035649235.1 of Candidatus Cryosericum sp. Classification (GTDB taxonomy): domain Bacteria; phylum Acidobacteriota; class Polarisedimenticolia; order Gp22-AA2; family Gp22-AA2; genus DASRJX01. The sequence goes on along the minus strand of DASRJX010000084.1, from coordinate 4,418 downwards.
GACTGGGACCTCCTGGAGGAGGTCGACCTGCGCGGCCGGGACGTCCTCAACGTCGGCTGTCTCGAGCCAATAGACGAGAAGCAGTTCGTCCGCCACGTGCGCCGCTGGGTCGCCGTCGACCTCCACCCGGACGTCGTGCGCATGGCGGACCGGATCGCCCGCGAGGAGCTGCCGCCGGATCTCTACGCCCGTCTCGCGTTCCAGGTGGACGACGCGACGCGCCTGTCGTTCCGCGACGGATCGTTCGACGTCGCCGTGTCGTACTCCACCATCGAGCACATCCCGGGTGCCGAAGCCCGCCGGACGGCGCTCCGCGAGATGACGCGCGTGGTCCGCCCGGGGGGGCACGTGGTCGTGACCGTCCCCAACAAGTTCAGCACCTTCTGGTTCGCGGACCGTCGGAACCGGGCCGGGTCGAGTGACTACGGCTACTGTCACCTGTATTCGCCGCGCGAGCTGAAGCGGGACCTGCGCGCCTGCGGCCTGGAGATCCTGCGCTTCTCCTCGGAGTGGCACGGCCTGCTGACCATGCCGTCGTTCATCCCTGGCCCGCTGAAGAACCTCCTCTTCCCCCTCGTCTATCTCGGCGAGCGGATCGGCTGCCTGGCCCGCAAGGCGGGGCCATGACAAGAGCGTGTCGGTGCCGGACCGGGCTCTGAGCGCGGGCCCGGCGCAGGGCGCGGCGAGCGCGATGGGCGGGTCCCGGCTTGCGCCGCCCGGCCCCGGCGTCGCTCCGGCAGCCGGCGTCCGGGACGCCCCACTGGATCTTCTCCCGGGACGCGAGACCGTCTACGGTCATCGCAAGCGCGTCGAGTTCATCGCCAGGTGCCTGCGCCAGCACGCGCGGGTGCGCGCCGCGGCGCGACACGGCGCGCCGGAGCCGCTGCGCGTCCTCGATCTCGGCTGCGGCACCGGGGTGATGCTGACGCGGCCGCTGGCGGGCCGCGGATTCGACGTCACCGGGATCGACCTGGACGAGGTCTCGATCCGGCAGGCCCGGCGGCTGAACGTCGCGCCCGCCCTCCAGAATCTCGAGTACGTGACCGGCCGCATCGAGGACCAACCCTGGGCGCGTGGTTTCGACGCCATCGTCTGTTCCGAGGTCCTGGAGCACGTCCCGGACACCGACGGCTTCGTCCAGGCACTGCTCCGCTGCCTGAGGGACGACGGCATCCTGATCCTGACGGTGCCGAACGGATACGGCCCGTTCGAGATCGACAGCCACCTCTGGGGCGCTGTCAGCCGGCTGCCCGGGTTCTGGAGGCTGGAAGCGGCCTGGATCAAGATGAAGCAGGCGATCCTGTCCCTCTCCGGTGGGCGCGAGGCGGCGCTCGCCGCCGCCGAGATCGAGGACCGTCCCGAGAGCCTGGCCACGCTGAACGAGAACTCGCCGCACTGTCAGAGGTTCACCCGCGGACGGATCCTCCGTCTGATGCGCCGGCGCGGGCTGGATCTCGTGGACTGGGGTCGGAGCGCCGTCTGGTCCGGACCGATCGCGCACACGCTCCTGCGCGATTTCCGCGCCGCAGTCCGGCTGAACTGCGCCCTCGCCGACAGGCTCCCCGCCTGGATGGTGTCCGGCCACTACTTCTGTTTCAGGAGAGCGAAGCCCGCCGGCTAGATCAGCGGCGCTCCGCGGTCGCCCCATCGGCCTTCGCGTCGGCGAGATCGAGCATCCAGAGGTCGGCCTCGAGCAGGCGCTCGGCGACGTAGAGGGCGCTCCCGTCGCGGCTGACGGTGACCGAGAAAGCATCGAAGGTGCCGGGCAGGGCGATCGGCACTCGGCCCACCTGGCGGGTCTCGCGATCGACGGTGTAGAACGCGTGCGCGTCGTCGGTGGCGTAGAGGAGACGCCGGCTGCCGGCCAGCCAGCGCGGATAGGACCCCGTCTCGGTCAGCCGTTCGTAGGTGCGCGAGGCGAGATGGTAGAGCCAGATGCCGCCGGGAACGTCGCCGGATTGTCCCTGGTTGTGGCCGGCGACGACGGTCCCGTCGGGAGACCAGTCGGTCGGGACGAAGTTCTCGATCTCCTCCGGGAAGGGCGCGACCTCCTCGGCCCCCTTTCCCGACGGGGGCCAGGGAACGATGACCGGTGACAGGTGCGTCGATGCCGACATGGTGATCAGTCGATCCCCCGCAGGCGACCACGCGTTGTAGATGGAGTTCTCCCGGGCTCCTTCGAGGTGTTGCAGGTCGCTGCCGTCGGGCCTTACGGTGTAGATGCGGTAGGCGCCGTCGCGGTCCGACGCGAAGGAGATGCGATCTCCCTTGGGTGACCAGCGCGGGATCCGGTTGCGCGAGTCGGATGCCGCGACGCTCCGGCGGAACGATCCGTCGACGGCGCTCACCACGATCTCCTCTCGAGTCAGTCCCGGGCGTCCGCCGGCGGCTACCGTGGAGTAGACGACGGAGCGTCCGTCCGGCGATGCGTCGACCCAGAGCATCGGGTTCGACGAGCGCTGCAGGACCACCGGGTCGACGGCGACCCGCAGGTGCGCGAGATCGAGGGAGGCGCGGCGCAACGACTGGAAGAGGACCGACCCGACGGCGACCAGATGGCGGCCGTCACCGGACAGGCTGGCGGAGTGGATCTCGGCGCCCACGCCGATGGTGACCGCCTCCGGATCGCCGTGCGTCGCTCCGGTCGCCTCGTCGATTGCCACGCGCCAGAGGTTCATGCTGCCGCCGCGCTCGCTCGAGAAATACAGGTGCCGGCCGTCCGGCGCCCAGGCCGGGTTCCAGTCGATGGAGGCGTCCTGGGTCACCGCGACCGGGGTGCCGCCTCCGGCTGGAATGGTCCAGACGTCGCGCTGGCCGCTCGCGGGCGGAATCCCCCAGTAGGCGATGCGCCCTCCCGAGGGGGACCAGGCCGGCTGAACGGCGTCGCCGTCGAAAATCTTCGCCGCCTTGCCGCTTGCGACCTCGACGACCCAGAGCTGGCTGCGCGAAGGCCGGGCGCTCGGGACGTTGAAATCGCCGGTCCCGACAACCAGGCGCGCGCCGTCGGGCGACCAGGCGGGCCGGTACCCCCCGGTGTGGACCCGCACGACCGACTCCCCGGTCGCCCCCATGACGAAGATGCCGCCGCCGTCGCGCTCCGACCGGAAGGCGATCTTCGAGCCGTCGGGGGAGAAGGCCGGCTCCGTGTCGTTGACGGTGGATGCCGAGGTCAGGTTGACCGGATTGCTGCCCCCGACGCGGAGCACGTAGATGTCCATGTTGCCGGTGGCGCGGGAGGCGTAGGCGACGAACTTGCCGTCGGGAGAGAGGCTCGGGGTGATCTCCTCGCCCGGGACGTCGGTCAGCTTGAGCAGCGTCGTCGCCAGCGCCGTGGCGCCGCCCGCGGACCCTGAAACGGCGCCGGGCCGGGCGGAACGACGGTCGAGAAGCGCCATGGCGCCGATCGCGACCAGCCCCATGACCGCGGCACCGGCCAGCGCCGGCTTCCACCACGACCGCAGCCCGCCCGCCGCCACACCGGCGGCCTCTCCGTCCGCGCCCGGGACGCCCTTCCCCGGCGGCGTCAGCGCCCCCGAGTCGATCTCGCGTTTCAAGTCGATCAGCTGGTTGCGCACGTCGCGGGCGCTCTCGGTCCGCTCGTCGGGGCTCTTGGCGAGGCACTGCCTGATGATCCGGCCGAGATGGCGCGGCAGGGCGCTGTTGACGAGACTCGCGGGGGAAGGCGCGTCGCGCAGTATCGAAGACACGAGTGACGCCGGACTGTCTCCCTGGAACGGACGCTTTCCCGTGGCCATCTCGTACAGCACGATGCCGAGCGAGAAGAGATCGGTGCGCTGATCGACCTCCTTCCCCTCCACCTGCTCTGGCGACATGTAGGCGACCGTCCCGACGACCTGTCCCTGCCCCGTGAGGTGCCGTGTCGGCAGGGCGCTCTCCGAGCCGGTCGCCGGCGCCTCCGCTTCCCTCAGCTTGGCTAGACCGAAGTCGAGCACCTTGAGCCGGCCGTCCGGCCCGACCATGACGTTGTCCGGTTTGAGATCGCGGTGCACGACGCCGGCCCGGTGCGCCGCGGCGACCGCGTCGGCCAGCGGCACCGCGAGATCGAAGAACCGGCCGAGCGGCAGCCCGCCGGGCGGGATGATCGCCGACAGCGGCCGCCCCTCGACCAGCTCCATGGTCATGAAGGCGACGCCGTCGACCTCCTCGACCGAATGCACGACCACGATATTCGGATGGCTCAGCGCGGCGACGGCGGTCGCCTCGCGCTCGAACCGCGCCCGGCGGGCCAGGTCGGCCGAAAGCGCGGGAGGCAGGACCTTCAGCGCGACCTTGCGATGGAGCCGCAGGTCGTCGGCGGCGTAGACCTCCCCCATGCCGCCGGCGCCGACCCTCTCGAGCACGCGGTAGTGTCCGAGCGTGCGGCCGGTCATCGGTCGGCCCGGGCCTCCAACAGGTTC
>DASRJX010000083.1:0-2121 GCA_035649235.1 Candidatus Cryosericum sp. | reverse complement strand
GACCTTCGCCGCCGCCACCTCGGCGTCGAGGGTCAAGGGCAACGTCACCGAGAAGGTCGCTCCCCGGCCCGCGCCCGCGCTGGCCGCCGTCACCGTCCCCTGGTGCATCTCGACGATGTGCTTGACGATGGCGAGTCCCAGGCCGAGCCCGCCCGCCTTGGTGTCGGCGGCCGAAGCCTGGCGGAAACGCTCGAACACGAAGGGGAGGGCGTCGGACCGGATCCCCGACCCCGAATCCGTCACCGTCAACACCGCGCTGGCCTTCTCCTGGGCGAGCCGTACTTCGACACGGCCCCCGCGGGGCGTGAACTTCAGCGAGTTGGTCAACAGGTTCGTCACGACCTGCTGAAGCCGAGCCGGATCGCCGCAGATCGGCGAGGAAATGGGGGAGAGGACGACTTCCAGGGCGATGCCGTTGGCGGCGGCGGTGGGGCGCGCCGAGTCCGCGGAGGCGCGGACGAGATCCGGGAGATCGAGGGCCGACATCTCGAGATCGAGCTTGCCCGACACGATCCGTGAGACGTCGAGGAGATCGGCGATCAGCGTGTTCTGGACGTTCAAGTTGCGTTCGATGGTCTCGACCGCACGCTGGATCACGGCGGGATCGGTCTGCCCTTCCTTGAGGATGTGCACCCAGCCGACGATCGCCGTCAGCGGGGTCCGCAGCTCGTGTGAGAGCGTCGCGAAGAAGATGTCCTTCATGCGCGCGGCCTCCTCGAGGTCCTTCTTGGCCACCGACAGCTCCTCCTCGCGCTCCCGTAGGAGGGTGTTCGCGCGCACGACGTCTTCGAACGTTCCGAGCAGGAGGCGCAGGATCTGCTCGCGGTTCGCATGGACGTGGATGGTCTTGCCATTGAAGACGGCCTCCGCGCCCAGGAAGCCCGGATCGTCTTCCTTCCGCCGCCGGGGCGTGGGGACGAGGTCCTTGGTTCGCGGCGCCCGCTCCGCGATCAGCGAGCGCAGCCGGGCGACCAGCGCATCCGGTTCATAGGGCTTTCGAATGAAGCTGTCTGCGCCCACCTCGAGGGCCTGCACGATCTCCTGCGGTTCGCGCAGCGTCGTCACCAGCACCACCGGCGTCCCGCCCAGGGCGGGGTCGGCCTTGATCCTCCGGCACAGCTCGAATCCGGTGAGGCCCTCCATCAGCACGTCGCTCACCACGAGGTCGAACGGCGCTCCCGCCAGCCGCACGAGCGCGGTTTCGCCGTCCCCGCAGGAGTCCACGCTGAAACCTTCGCCCTCCAGGATCAGGCAAAGGAGCCGGGCCTGGGTCGGACTGTCTTCGACGACGAGGACACGCGGCGCGCTCATCGGGCTCCCTCTTCGCTGGGGACGGTGGCGACGACGAGCAGATCTCCCAGCGCCGCGCCGACCTGATCGAGGGGAAGGATGAAGTCGGCCAGGCCGGCGTGCACGGCCGCTCCGGGCATCCCGTAGACCACGGCCGTCGCCTCCGCCTCCGCGATCGTGCGTCCCCCGAGCCGCCGGATCGCGCGCAGGCCGTCCACGCCGTCGCGCCCCATCCCGGTCAGGATCACCGCCACCGCGCGGTTTCCGTAGGCGGCCGCCACCGAATCGAAGAGGACGGTGGCGGAAGGCCGGAAGCCTCCCACGGGATCGGCGCTCGAGAGATGGATCCGTCGCGAGGACGTGACGCCAAGGTGATGGTCGTCGACCCCCACGTAGACGGTGCCCGGCCGCAGCAATTCGCCCTCTTCCGCGAGCTTGACCCGCACGGCCGACGCTTTGTCCAGCCAGCCCGCGAACCCGGGGCTGAAGCCGGGCGAGATGTGCTGGACGACGAGGATCGGGATGGGGAAGTTCGCGGGAAGCGCGGTCAGGATCACGTGGATGGCGGCCGGCCCGCCCGTGGAGGCCGCGATAGCGACCACCTCGGCGGGCACGTCGTGGAGCACGGCCAGGGACGGGGAAGTCATCGACGCCACCCGGCCCGGCAGGGGATCGTAGTGGCGTACGACCTTGACGCGGGACATGGCCTTGACCTGCCGGACCAGCTCGCGCGCTTCCGCATCGAAGCCGGGAGCGAGCGGGTCGCCGGGCTTGGCCTGCACGGCGAGCGCCCCCATGCGCACGGCCTCCAGGGACACGGAGAGGGACCGC
>DASRJX010000082.1:0-5061 GCA_035649235.1 Candidatus Cryosericum sp. | reverse complement strand
CCTGAGCGTCACGACGGCGGCCTCGACCCCTTCCGGGACCTATCCGCTGACCATCACCGGCCAGAGCGGCGCACTCACGCACACCGCCGGCGTCACCCTGGTGGTGCAGCCGCCCGGAGGCGGCAACCAGGTGCTGACGTACGCCGCCAGCCCCGGACTCGCGATCCCGGACAACAACGCGACCGGGGTGACCAGCACGATCAACGTCCCCGTCTCGATGACGATCACGAGCGTCAGCGTCAACGTCGGCATCACGCATACCTATCAGGGTGACCTGGAGGTGTCGCTCATCGGGCCGGACAACACGACCGTGCTGCTCCACAACCGGACCGGCGCCGGCACGGACAACATCGTCACGACGTACAACATCACCACGCGGTCCAGCCAGTCGCTGGCCGCCTACAATGGCAAGAACAGCTCGGGAGCCTGGCGGTTGAAGGTCCGCGACCTGGCGGCCATCGACATCGGGACGCTCAACTCCTGGAAGGTGGCGTTCAACGGCTACCTGACCGCGGCCCCTGCGCTGGCGATCCCGGACAACAACACGACCGGTGTTCTCAGCACCATCAACGTCACCGCGACCGGCTCCATCGCCGACCTGCGCGTCCGGGTCAACATCACCCACACCTACAAGGGTGACCTGGAGGTGTCGCTCATCGCGCCGGACAACACGACCGTGCTGCTGCACAACCGGACCGGCGGGAGCACCGACAACGTCAGCACCGTCTTCCCGGACCTGACGGTCCCGGCGCAGTCGCTCGCCGCCTTCGCCGGCAAGCCGACGAGCGGCGCGTGGAAGCTGAAGGTCCGCGATCTCGCGGCGCTCGACGTCGGGACGCTCAACTCCTGGGAGATCGACTTCCGGACGCCCTGAGACGGCGCGTTCGCAGAACGGCACGCAGCGCAGAGGCGATGATCCGCGCGAACCTGTCGACCGCCCGGCGGCTCGCCAGCCGTTCCTGGTTGACCTCCAGCTCGAGGCAGGGGAGGCCGTGGTGCGACCCGTGCCGGTGGATGGAGTACATCATCCCGGCCAGGCCCGAGTACGGCTCGTTGTAGCGCACCGACAGCCCGGCGGAGCGAAGCCCCGCCGCCAGCCCGCGGGCGTGCCGGACCGACCGATCGAAGAGCACGCCGGCGTCGAAGGGTCGCCGCTCACCGTTCAGCTCGCCCGTGAACGTGTGCATGGCCAAAAGCAGCGGCCGGACGCCGCGCGCCAGCCGACCGATGACGAGGCTGTCGATGGCGGCGTGGTACGGCACGTGGTAGCGGAGCATCCGCCGCTCCGTCTCGGCGGCCGTCAGGCGCGCATTCCAGGACAGGGGCACGCCCTCCGCCTCGCGGCGGATCAGGGTCGGGTCGCCGACCGGCCGGTTCAGATCGATCACCAGGCGCGACCAGCGGCCGCCCGCGGCGCTCGCGCCGAGCGACCGCGCGACGCGTGTCGCCAGCGCCCAGGCGCCGATGTCCCATCCCCAGTGCGAGGCCAGGATCCGCTTCTCCGCGGCGCCGCCGGTCCTCAGGCCGTCGGGGAGGTCGCGCGACGCGTGCTCGCAGGTGATCACGACGGGCGAGAGGGAGCGCCCGAGGACCAGGCGGAAGGGGCGCCCAGGCGGCAGTCGGCCCCGGCCCCGGGGCGTGCTCCTTTTCGGCATGCAGCCGCGGATCGTCGCACGACCGGAGCCCCGGCGCCAGGGCTGTGACAGAATGAATCGCATGTCCGGGCCGGAGCGCACCGAGCCACCGTTCCACGACCTCCTGGGACTGCGCTGCGTGCAGCGCGGCGACAGCAAGGCGCGCTACGAGCTGACCGTCGGGCCCCAGCATCTGAACCGCCGCGGCGTGGCCCACGGCGGCGTGATCGCCGGGCTCCTCGACGCGGCCCTCGGCACCGCCGTCGTCAGCGGCATCACCCAGGAGGAATGGTGCGGCACGATGGAGCTGTCGATCCAGTTCCGCGAGCCAATCCTTCCCGGACCCATCACCGCCGAGGGCCGGATGGCGCGGCGCGGCAGGACCGCGGCCTTCGCCGAGGGGGAAGCGCGCGACGCCTCGGGGCAGGTGCTCGCCACGGCGCACGGCGTCTGGACGATCTGGCCCTCGCGGCCGCGCTGATCGTCAGGCTTCGGGCCAGTAGCGCTCGGTGACGATCTTCTCCTGCGTGTAGAAGGCGACGATCGAGCGCCCCTGCGCCTTGATATGGGAGAACTGCGACGACTTCATGCCGCCGAAGGGGAGGTAGGCGACAGGAGCGGGGATGCCGACGTTGACGCCGATCATCCCGGCCTGGGCCTCGATCTTGAACTTGCGGGCCTGATAGCCGCTCTGGGTGTAGATCGAGGCGCCGTTGCCGTAAGGGTGCTCGTTGACGATCCGGATGGCGTCGTCGAGCGTCGCGGCGCTCAGGATCACCTGGACGGGACCGAAGATCTCGGTGAGGTGGACCTGCATCCCCGGCCGCACCGAGGAGAAGACGGTCGGGCCGACGAAGTGTCCGCTCTCGCGCCCGCGCACCTTGTAATCCCGGCCGTCCAGCTCGAGCACGGCTCCTTCCTTGACGCCGGTCTCGATCATCGAGTGGATGAACTCCCGCGCCGCGGCCGTGATGACCGGCCCCATCACCATCGGCTGCGAGGCCACCATGGGGTCGAGCGGATCGGCCACGATCACCTCGCGCGAGGCGGCGACGAAGCGATCGACGACCTTCTGGTAGGTCGCGTCGCCCACGCAGACGATGGCCGACGAGGCCATGCAGCGCTGCCCGGCGCAGCCGTAGCCCGAGGTGATCATGTTGCGGACCACCTCGTCGAGCCGGGCGTCCGGCATCACGACGAGGTGGTTCTTGGCCCCGCCCATCGCCTGGAACCGCTTGTTCGAGCGCACGCACGCCTCGGCGACGGCGCGGGCGGTCGCCGTGCGGCCGACGACCGAGATCCCGGCCACGTCGGGGTCGGTCAACAGGACCTCGGCCACCGCGCGGTCGCCGTGGACCAGGTTGAAGGTTCCCGGCGGCAGGCCCGAGCGCTCCAGGAGACCGGCCAGCCGATCCATCGTGCAGGGAACGAGCTCCGACGGCTTGAGAACGAACGTATTGCCGGTGGCCAGGGCGTAAGGCAGGAACCAGAACGGCACCATCGCCGGGAAATTGAACGGCGCGATCATGGCGTACACGCCTATGGGCAGGCGGAGCACCTCGCCGTCGATCCCGGGAGCGGCTCCGACCAGCTTGTCCCCCTGCTGCAGGACCGGCATGCCGCAGGCGACCTCGAGGTTTTCCAGCGTGCGGTCCATCTCGGCGCGCGCGTCCGGGAGGGACTTGCCGTTCTCCTCGGAGATGAGTCGGGCGAGCGACTCGCGCTCGTCCCGGAGGAGGCCGGCCAGCTTGAAGAGCGGCGCGACTCTCTTGTCGGCGGGGGTGGCGGACCAGGCGTCGAAGGCGGAGCGCGCCGCAGCGACCGCGGAGCGGACATCCGAGGCCCGCGACAGCGGCACCTCCGCGATGGTCTCGCCGGTGCTGGGGTTCTCCACGCCGAGCCAGTCGCAGCCCTGGGGCTCGGCCCACCGGCCGTCGATGAAGTTGCGCAGCCGCCGGACTGTCACTAGGCCAGGACCTGGCCGATCCGCTCCAGGGCCCAGTCGGCCTCCTCCCGCGTGATCACGAGAGGCGGGGCGAAGCGGATCACCTGGTCGTGGGTCTCCTTCGCCAGGATGCCGAGATCCATGAGCCGCTCGCAGTAGGGGCGCGCCTTGCCGCGCTCCGGCTTGATCTCGACACCGATGAGGAGGCCTTTGCCGCGGACCTCCTTGACGTGCGGCGAGTTCAGGGCCCGGAGCCGCGACATGAAGTAGGTCCCCATCTCGAGGGCCCGCTCCGGCAGCCGCTCCTGCACAATGACATCGAGCGCCGCCATGCCGACGGCGCAGGCGAGGGGGTAGCCCCCGAAGGTCGACCCGTGGTCGCCCGGGCGGAAGAGGCCCAGGATGTCCTTCCGGCCGACGACGCCCGACACGGGGAGGACCCCGCCGCCGAGCGCCTTCCCCAGCACGTAGAGATCGGCACGGACGCCCGCGTGGTCCGCCCCGAACATCATTCCGGTCCGGCCGAAGCCGGTCTGGATCTCGTCCATGACGAGCAGCACATCGTGCCGGCGGCAGATCGCGGATGCGGCCTTGAGGTAACCCTCCGGCGGGACCAGGATGCCGGCCTCTCCCTGGATGGGCTCCACCAGGAACGCCACTGTCCGGGGCGTGATCGCGGCCTCCAGGGCCGCGGCGTCGCCGTAGGGGATCATCCGGAAGCCGCCATCGTAGGGGCCGAAGTCGTCCTTGTACTGCGCCTCCGACGACATGCCGACGATGGTCGTGGTCCGGCCGTGGAAATTATTCTCGCAGACGATGATCTCGGCCTCGGGCCGCGGCACCTTCTTGACCAGGTAGCCCCACTTGCGCGCCGTCTTGATGGCGGTCTCGACCGCCTCGGCGCCGGTGTTCATCAGGAGCGCCATCTCGACACCGGCCAGCCGGCACAGCTTCTCGCAGAACGGCCCGAACACCTCGTTGTGGAAGGCCCGCGAGGTGAGCGTGATCCGGTCGGCCTGGTCCTTGAGCGCCTGGACGATGCGCGGATGCCGGTGCCCCTGGCTGAGCGCCGAGTAGGCGGACAGCATGTCCATGTACTTCCTGCCTTCGGCGTCGTAGACCCACACGCCCTCCCCGCGCACCAGGACGACCGGCAGCGGATGGTAGTTGTGGGCGCTCCAGGTGTCGGCCTGCTCGATGAGGGTGTCGCTCGGGGCGGTCTGCGGCGCTTTTGGATTCGGGAGAGTCATGGCTTGTCCCGTCCTCAGGAGGGCCCTGTCGCGTGGAACGCTTGAAGGATACACCATCTCAGCCCCATGTTTTCTCCGGGGCGTGCCTCCGTCGGGCCCGCCTCATCCTCCCGTCCGTCCGGCCTGTCGAAGACGCCGCGGACGAGAAAGTCCTGCCAGAGCGCGCGCCAGGTCTTCCAGCGATGGATGCCGGGAACGCGAATCACCTGAGCGGGCGGCAGCGACTCGGCGA
>DASRJX010000081.1:0-3309 GCA_035649235.1 Candidatus Cryosericum sp. | reverse complement strand
CGGGCCGACGTCCTGCGTCCGGTAGTGGACGCTCTCGTCGCCTATGGCCCCCGCGCCGCGGGACAGCTCGTCGATGCGCTGCTCGATCCCGACACCGCGCCGGTCGCGCGCCGGCGGCTTCCCCTCGTCTTGAAATCCTGTGCCTCGCCCCTGGCCCGCGACGGCCTCGTCCAGGCCCTCGGCGCATCCAGCCTCGAGCTGCGGCTCCGCAGCGGGCGGGCCCTCCTCGCCCTCACGGGCGACCATCCCGAGCTCGCCGCCCCCATGCCGGAGGCCTTGGCCGCGGTCGAGCGCGAGCTCGCGGACAACGGCGATCCAGAAGTCGTGCGCGAGCACGTGTTCAACCTGCTCGCCCTGGCCCTGGAGCGGGAGCCGATGCACATCGCGGCCCGCGCCTGCGCCACCGACGATCCCTACCTCCGGGGCACGGCTCTCGAATACCTGGAGACGGTGCTGGCGCCGGGCCTCTTCGCCGCGCTGCAGCCGCGCCTGGCCGGGTCGGGCGCGGCCGCCCCACGCCACCGGCCGACCGCGGAAGCGCGCGCAGACCTCCTGCGCGCGGGCGCCACCATGAGCATGAGCCTCGACGAGGTGAAGCGCCGCCTCGCCGCCACCGATCCCGGCGACGGCGACTGACGGCGGCGACGGAAGGGCCTAGGACCAAGGTCCACTAGCCGCCCGCTCCGCTGCGCGGTTAGCGTGCAGTCGCATTCCCAAGTCTGATCCAGCTGAAAGGAGTTTCGATGACCCTCCGATGGACCGGGGCCCTTCTCGCCTTACCGGCAGCGATGCTGCTCGCACCGTCCCCGGCCGCCGCCCAGGCCGCGGCCAAGAAGCCGAACATCCTCGTGCTTTTCGGGGACGACATCGGCCTCTGGAACGTCAGCGCCTACAACCGCGGGATGATGGGCTACCGCACGCCGAACATCGATCGCATCGCCCGCGAAGGCGCGATCTTCACCGACGCCTACGCCCAGCAGAGCTGCACGGCCGGGCGCGCGGCCTTCATCACGGGCCAGTCCCCGATCCGCACCGGCCTGCTCAAGGTCGGCCTCCCGGGCGCTCCCGAGGGGCTGTCCGACAAGGACCCGACGATCGCGAATCTGCTCAAGGCCCAGGGCTATGCCACCGGTCAGTTCGGCAAGAACCACCTGGGCGATCGGAACGAGTTCATCCCGACGGTGCACGGCTTCGATGAGTTCTTCGGCAACTTCTACCACCTGAACGCCGAGGAGGAACCCGAGAACCCGGACTACCCGAAGGACCCGAAGTTCAAGGAGAGGTTCGGCCCGCGCGGCGTGTTCCACTGCTACGCGACGGATACCGCGAGCACCCTCCCCGACGACGGCCGCTTCGGAAAGTGGGGCAAGCAGAAGTGCGAGGACACGGGCCCCCTGACCAAGAAGCGGATGGAAACCGTGGACGAGGAGGTGCTGGCCGCCACCGTCAAGTTCATCGACAAGGAGCAACAGGGCGGGAAGCCGTGGTTCGTCTGGTTCAACACGACCCGCATGCACATCCACACCCACCTCAAGGCGGAGTCGCAGGGGAAGACGGGGCTCGGAATCGGACCGGACGGCATGGTCGAGCACGACGGCCACATCGGCCAGCTCCTGAAGAAGCTGGACGACATGCGCATCGCCGACAACACGATCGTGATCTGGACGACGGACAACGGGGCCGAGGGCTTCAGCTGGCCCGACGGCGGCACGACCCCGTTCCGCGGCGAGAAGAACACGAACTGGGAGGGCGGCTATCGCGTGCCCCTCGTCGTGCGCTGGCCCGGAGTCATCAAGCCGGGCACCGAGGTCAACGAGATCGTTTCCCACGAGGACTGGCTGCCCACGCTGCTGGCCGCCGCCGGCCAGGCCAACGTGAAGGAAGCCGCGCTGACGGGCCTGACCGCGAACGGAGTGACCTACAAGGTCCACTTCGACGGCTACAACCTGATTCCCGCCCTCAAGGGCGAGACCAAGGAGTGGCCGCGCAAGGAGTTCATGTACTGGACGGACGACGGCGATCCCGCCGGATTGCGCTTCGAACAGTGGAAGATGGTTTTCCTGGACCAGCGTGCGCAGGCTCTGAACGTCTGGCAGGACCCGCTGGTCGTGCTGCGATTCCCCAAGCTGTTCAACCTCCGCGCGGATCCGTTCGAGAAAGCCGAGCCGACCAGCGGCTATCAGGAGTTCCGGATCAATCACGCGTTCCTGATTGGTCCGGCCATGGGCTACGCCGGGCAATGGATCCAGAGCTTCAAGGACTTCCCGCCGCGCCAGAAGCCCGGTTCCTTCAACCTCAGCCAGGTCGTGGAGAAGCTGAGCAAGCCGTCGCAGTAGGTCGAGCCGGCGTCGCGACTCCCGGAAGGCGGCGGGGCTCCGGCTCCGCCGCCCGTGTCGTCCGCTGCTAGACTGCGGCACTCCATGTCGAGACGTTCCCGCCGAGCCGCGGCGCGTGCTCCTCGCACCGAACCCGCTCTCGCCGCTTCCGGACAACGACGTCCCTCGTCGCGGGCCCTGGCCGCGCTCCTCCTCGCCTCCGGCGCCACGGCACTCGTGTTCGAGACGCTGTGGGTCAAGCAGCTCGGACGAGTGGTCGGGGTCGAAGTGCACGCGGTCAGCCTGGCCCTGAGCGCGTTCTTCGCCGGCCTGGCGCTTGGGGGAACCGCGTTGGGGCGCCGGGCGGACCGGGCGGCGCGGCCACTCCGTCTCTATGCCGCGCTCGAGGCCGGCGCGGCCGCGCTCGGCTTCGCGGCCACGCTCGCCCTCGCGCGCGCCGCGCCCCTCTTCGTGACCCTTCAGGAAACCGTCGGTGTCCTGGCCTGGGTCCTCCCGTTCGCGCTGGTGGGCCTGCCCGCGTTCCTGATGGGCGGGACGCTGCCGGCGCTGCTGCGCGCCTTGCGACCAGGCGACGTATCCCTTCCCGCGGCGACGGGCCTTCTCTACGGAGCCAACACCATCGGCGCCGTCGCGGGCACGCTGGCGACCCCGCTGCTCCTCGTGCCCGCCCTCGGCATCACCCGCTCGGCCCTGTTCGCGGCGCTGCTCGGCTTGGCCGTCGCCGCGGCGGCCCTCGTCCTCGATCGATCGGAGGTGACGTCCGTCGAAGCCACCACGCCGCTCGCTCCCCCGCCTCCGCCCGACGCTCGTCTCGCCCTCGCCCTTTACGCCGTCGCCGGCGGGATCGCGCTCGGATACGAGGTCGTCTGGTCCGAGCTGCTGGTGCCGTTCCTGAGCACCCGCGCTCACGCCTTCGCCGTGATGCTCGCGACCTACCTGCTCGGGCTCGCCATCGGCAGCCTTCTCTTCGCCC
>DASRJX010000080.1:0-3929 GCA_035649235.1 Candidatus Cryosericum sp. | reverse complement strand
GAAGCGGAGCAGGTCCCCGGTCAGCTCTGCCAGCCGATCGGTCTCGGCCATGATGGTCGTGAGATGGCGCCGCGCAGGATCGGGTTCGGCGCTGCGCTGGTGCAGGAGCTCCGCCAGCGCGCGGATCGAGCAGAGCGGGCTGCGCAGGTCGTGCACGACCGCCCGCGCCATCTGCCCGATCGCCAGAGTGCGCTCGGCCCGCACGCGCTCCTCCACGAGACGACTGTTCTGGATGGCCACAGCGGCCAGCCCGGCGAGCGCCTCGATCAGTGCCAGATCCGGATCCTGGCGGGGGAGGGGGCGCCGGCTGTCCAGGTAGATGACCCCGATCACGTCCTGCGTCACGGCCAGAGGAAGGCACAGGATGGCCTGCAGCCTGAGACGGACGATGCTGTCGGTCAGCGATCCGGCGGACGGACCCGCGAGATCGTCCCGGCGGATGGGACGGCCCGTCCTGGCGACCTCCTCGGCCACCGTGCGGCTGACGTCGACACTCGGCCCGCCGTGGTGTCCGTTCACCCAGGGCACGAGGGAGTCCCCGTCCCGGAGGAAGAGGAAGCCGCGCTCCGCTCCGGAGAACCGGACGGCGCCGTCCAGGATGCGCTCCACCACCTCATCCAGATTCAGGGAGCTGTTGATCGATCGGGCGATCTCCATCAGCGTCAGGAGCTGCTCCTCCCGGCTGGCCGAAGGCGCCGTGGGCGCGGGAAGGACGACATGGGAAGGATCGTGCGACACCCAGAGCCCTCCTGGAAATCTCCGACGGGCGAATATGGTGCCTGTCCGGCAGCCGCGCAACGGAACGGCGTGCCGGCGTCGGTTGCTTGACGGTCGGGTGGACGACCCCTCTTGACACCTCGGGTGGGAGGGCGTAGCATCGCTCTGTTATTGAGACTGCGTCTCAATCGCAACAGGAGAGAGGCCGGCATGCAGACCATCGAGCCCCAGCGGACGTCGGCACGGCGACGCCGGCCCCGGCCACTCCGGCAGGCACTGGCCTCGCTCCTGATGTCGGCGTCCGTCACTCTGGCTGCCGGCACCGTCGCGGCGGCCGGGACGGGGACAGAGCCCGAGCCCACCCCGGCGGGCCTGGGACCTCATGTTCTGGAGGGAGAGGGGCGGTCCGTGTCGCGAGCGCGCTTCCTGATGGGGACCACCCTCTCGATCGAGGCCATGGGCGTGGATGCGGGCCCCGCGATCGAGGCCGCCTTCGGGGAGGTGGAGCGTCTCGATCAGGTGTTGAGCAACTGGCACGACAGCGAGCTCGTCCGCTTGAACGACCGCGCGGCGACCGCCCCCGTGGCGTGCTCCACCGACCTGTTCCACGCCGTGAGCGTAGCCCTGAAGTGGGCGCGGCAAACAGACGGCTCGTTCGACCCGACCGTGGAGCCGCTCGTCCGCCGGCTCGGCCTGCGGGGCGATGACGGAAGGCTCCCGCCTCGCTCGGAGGAGGCGGGAGGACTCGCGGGCGGGTCCTTGGCCGGAGGCGATCGCCCGTCTCCGGTCCCGGGCGAGGCCGGCGCCCTCGAGCGGGTCGGCTGGAGGCACGTCCATCTGGACCCCGCGACGCGACAGGTGCGCTTCGATGCGCCCGGAGTCGGCCTGGACCTGGGGGGGATCGGCAAGGGGATGGCGCTCGACGCCGCCTGCGCCGTGTTGCGCGCCCGCGGCATCGGCGCGGCGCTGCTCAACTTCGGAGGACAGGTGGTGACTTTCGGACCGGGGCCGGACGATGGCCGATGGCGCGTCGGTCTGTCGGATCCTCAGGATCGCAGCCGCTTCGTGGAGACCCTCGATCTGCGCGACGCCTCGCTTGCGACCTCCGGCCAGGGAGAGCGGGGGATCGTCACCGACGGTCGGCGCGTCGGGCACATCCTGGATCCACGGTCCGGTGCTCCGGCGGCCTTCGCCGGGACGGTCTCGGTGCTGGCCCCCACGGCGACGATCGCGGACGCCCTGGACACCGCCCTGTTCGTCATGGGTCCCGACCGCGGCCGGCAGTGGGCCGCGACCCACGGCTTGGACACCGTGTTCCTCGTCCGCGATCCGGACGGCCGGCTGATCCGGCACGGCACCGGTTCGCTGCTCCACGCGGCATCCTCCGGGACGCTCCCTCAACCAGCCCACAGGAGGTCGACCTCATGTCGGTGACGAGTCATCGTTCAGCCCCACGCGTCGGTTGCGGAGGCGCTCCACGAGGGACCCTCGCCGTTGTCCTGCTGCTCGCCGGGGTCGGCCTGGCCTTCGGGTCAGCGGAGGAGGCTCCCGCGGCGGGCGCGGCCGAGGCTGCCTCGGGCTCGCGGACGGAAGCGGCAGCCGAGCTGGAGCGGCGTCTCGCCGATCTGGAGGCGCAGGTCACGGCCCTTCAGGGGGAGTTGGAGCGTCTGCGCGGCACGGGGGCCGTCGTCACCACCGCTGAGCTGGAGAAGCGCATCGAGGCTCTGTCCCGGGAGATCGAGCGCCTGCGTCTCGGCGCCGCCGCGTCCCCCGAGGCTACCGAGTCCGTCCACGGTCTGGGCCCTGCCGCTTCCAAGATCTACCGCGCCCGGCCCGGGGTGTCGATCGGAGGATACGGCGAGGCCCTCTTTCTCGACCCGTCGGGCCGACTGGACGATGGATCCCCGTCCGGCGAGGTCGCAACGGCCGACCTGCTGCGGGCGGTCCTGTACTTCGGATACAAGTTCGACGATCACTTCCTGTTCAACTCCGAGATCGAGTACGAGCACGCGGTCGCGGCGGACGGGGCTGGTGGGGAAGTGGCGGTGGAGTTCGCCTACGTCGATTACAAGGCCGGACCGCGCCTCGGAGCGCGCGGGGGGCTGCTGCTCGTGCCCGTGGGATTCCTCAACGAACTGCACGAGCCGCCGATCTTCTTCGGGGCCCAGCGGCCGGAGGTCGAGCGGTTCATCATCCCGACGACTTGGAGGGAGCTCGGGCTCGGAGTCTACGGAGACGCGGGATCGGTCTCCTGGAAGGCCTACCTGGTCACCGGTTTGGATGCGGCGGGTTTCACCGCCGCCGAAGGGATCCGGGAGGGCCGCCAGGAAGGATCCGAAGCGATCGCCGAGGACCTGGCCCTGACGGTCCGCGCGGACTGGACGCCCACGCCGGGCCTGCTGCTCGGGGCCTCCGGATTCGCGGGCGACTCCGCGCAGGCGTCGGCCGGAGTCGATCGGGCGCGCGTGGTCCAGTGGGACGCGCATGCGGAATGGAACTGGAAGGGCGTCCACCTGCGCGGGTTGTTCGTGAGGACTCGCCTGGACGACGCCGCCGAGGTCGGCGTGCTGACGGGCGAGGCGGTCGGGTCGCAGATGAACGGGTACTATGGGGAGGTGGCCTACAACGTCTTGACCCTAAAGCACTCGACGCGACAGGAGGTCAGCCCGTTCTTCCGCTACGAGGCGTACGACACGCAGGCGTCGATGCCGTCCGGCACGCCGGCCGATCCCGGGAACGATCGATCGGTGCGCGCCTGGGGCTTGCGCTATCGTCCGATCCCGAACATCGCGATCAAGGCCGACTACCTGGATCGCGGTGACTCCGCCGACACCGCCGTGGACGGCTTTCAGCTGGCGCTCGGATGGCTGTTCTGAGACGCGCCCTGCTCGCGGGCGCCGTGGGTCTTCTGACCGCGGCCGGCGGCTTCTGGCCGGCGCTGGCGAAGGTCTACCTGACGCAGGAGGACGCGATCCGCCTGGCCTTCCCGCCGCCGCAGAGCGCCGAGCGACGGACCCTGTACCTGGACGAGGCGCAGGCGCGCCGCGCCGCGGATCTCTCGGGAGTGGCCGTCGAGACGCGCATCGTCCCGTACTACGTGGGCGTCTCCGCCGGGCATGTCACGGGCTATGCCTACTTCGACACGCACCTGGTCCGGACCCTTCAGGAAACCGTACTGGTGCGGCTGTCCCCGGAGGGGCGGATCGTGGCGA
>DASRJX010000079.1:0-28023 GCA_035649235.1 Candidatus Cryosericum sp. | reverse complement strand
TCGGCGGCGCCACCGACCTCTTCGCCTCGCTGCGCGATGTCGGGGTCCGGTTCGATCGCCGGACCGGTGTCACCGAGCCAGCCGGAGTGGGCGACTTCGACCTGGTGCTGGAAGACCTGACACGCGGACGGTTGCCGGCCCGGGGCGTCCGGGTCCGCCGCCTCCTGTCCCGCGGAGGCCGGTGGGTGATGGCGCTGGAGGCCAGGCGCTGCGTCGGTCTCGCCGGCCGCAAGCTCCTGCGCCGCGCCCGCAAAGACGGCTTCAAGACCATCGAGACGTTCTACGCCTACCCCTCGTTGCGCGCGCCGCGCATGCTGGTCCCGCTCGACAGCCCGGAAGCGTTCCGCTACTTCCTGCGGCTGGCCGTCGGCGTCCGCGCGCCGAGGTACCGGGCGCTCGCGCTCGGCGCCAACATTCTGTGCTCCCTGGGGCTACACAGGCTGCTGCTCTCGAATCTGATCGTGGTGGCCAGGAGGACCGCGTGATCGACGCTCTCTCGGGAACCTACAGGCTTCTGGCCGCGGAGGCGATGGGCGTCCCGCCCAGCCAGGTCTCGGTACTGATGGTCCACCGCCCGCACGAGGACAAGGACTACGCCGATCAGTCGGTGTACTTCTTCTTCCTCGACCGGGAGGAGTTCCCCTCCGCCGTGGGCAAGGTCGGCTTCGATCCGGCGGGAGCCCACTACCTGGAGCGAGAGCACCGGGGGCTGCAGTCCCTGACCGGGATCGTGACCTCCGTCCCGAGAGAATCGGTGCCCCAGCCTCTCCTGTACCGGGAGGTCGCGGGACATCACGTCCTGCTGCAGAGCGCCCTGCGGGGAGAGAAAGTCGGAACCTGGCTGAATCCGGGGCTGCGGCTGAACGGGCGCATGGGCAGGTTCCTCGGCTGGGCGGCCGACTGGAATGCCGCATTGGGGAAGGCCACGAGGATCGACGGCCGGGATTACGCGCAGGCCCTGACGGAGGAGTTCAGCGCGAAAATCGATCGCACCGGCCGGTCGCGGGCGCTCTTGGATCGTGCGACGCAGGAGGTCCGCGCGGGTTTCGACGGGGCCTTCCCCGCCGTCCTGGCGCACGGCGATTTCTGCGGGGAGAACATCCTGGGAGAGAACGAGCGCTACGGCGTGATCGACTGGGAGCACTGCGATCAGCCCTCGCTTCCGGGCTACGACATCCTGGACCTCTGCCTGTGGATCGTCTGCCGGATCGAAGATCACCTGGATCCCGACCCGTTCGCCGCCCTGGAGAGGATCCTGAACGGGCGCGATCCGCTGGCCGAGCTGCTCCGCCGCACCCTCGGTCGCTATGCGGCCGGGATGGGCTTCCGGCGGGAACTCCTTCCCCCGCTGTTGACCCTGGCCTGGGTCGGATACTGTCTCAACAAGCTGCGCTACCTGCCTCAAGACGAATCCGGCCACTTCGCCCGGGCCCGGGCCGGAGTGCGCAAGATCCTGAACACGCACGCCGAGGTGCTCTGGGGGGACAGGGCCGCGGGATGAGCCTGTTGCGGGTTGCCCGGAACATCGGGTCCGGGTATGCCGGCGCAGGAGTCAACGGCCTCGTCCTCCTCCTACTGACGCCTCTGGTCGTGAGGCACCTCGGCCAGGCCCAGTACGGTGTCTGGGTCCTGGTCACTGCGATCGGCAGCTACCTCGGCTTCCTCAATGCGGGGAGCGGCGCGGCCGCCGTGCGGGCGGTGGCCCGGCTGGCCGGGACCGGCCGGATCGGCGAGGCGAGCCAGGAGGTCGGCTCGATCTTCCGCATCTACCTGGCCGTGGGGATCGTCGCCGGCTGCGCCCTCGCCGTCCTGAGCGTCACCACGCTGGACTTCTTTCACGTGCCGGCGGCGGATCAGCCTGAGGCCCGCGCCCTGCTGATCCTGATCGCGCTCAACTTCGTGGTCTCCTTTCCGTTCGGCGTGACCCGCAGCGTGCTCGCGGGTCTTCACCGGTTCGACGTGCTCAACGGCGTCGAGATCGCCTGGGCGCTGCTGCGCTTGGGCGCGACCGCCGCATTTCTGACCTCGGGATACGGTCTCGTGGCGGTCGGCGCCGTGCAGCTGGCCGCCTCGATCGGCGGGCACCTGACCCGCTTCGTGGCGATCCGGCGCATCGCGCCGCAGATCCACCTGACGGGCGGGAAGGGATGGAGTGGCCTCTCGGCCGACGTGACGAGCTTCTCCGCGCTGTCCTTCCTCTACGAGAGCCTCCGCACCCTGTTCGACAACGCCGATCTGCTCCTGCTGGGCATCCTGGCCGGTCCCGCGGCGGTCGGGATCTTCGGCGCGGGAGTGACGCTCGCCTCCTTCGTCTCGAGGGGGCTGCAGCCGGTGTCCGGCGTCCTGTTCCCGATGGCCGCGGAGATGGAGGCGGTCGGACGGCGCTCGGGGTCGGCCCGCCTCCTCGAGGTCGGCACCCGCGTCAACCTGGCGCTCGCCCTGCCGCTCGTCACCATTCTCCTCGTCGACGGACCGGTCCTGCTGCGCTACTGGGTCGGCGAGGAGTTCGCGGCGAGTGCCGTGGTCCTGACCGTCTTCACGCTCGCCAACCTGATGATGGCCGCCTCCCTGGCCTCCTCCACGCTGCTCTTCGGCTCGGGACGTATCGGCGTGCTCGTGGGGGCGGAGGCGGCGAGGTACGTCCTCAACCTCGCGCTGCTGCTGCTGCTGTATCGCTGGCTCGGTCTTTTCGGCGCGGCGCTGGCCACACTGGCCGCGACGGTCGCCATCGATGCCGCGATCGTGATTCGGCAGGCCCTGCGGTTCTCGGGTCTCGACGGGTTCGGGTTTCTCACAGGCTCTCTGGGGGCGCCTCTGCTGACGGGGATTCCGGTGTTCCTCCTGCTCCTGATCTGGAAGAGCGCCGCGCCGTCGCCGTCGATCCCGATCCTGGCGCTGCGCGTCGGCGCCTGTCTCGCCGGCTTCAGCCTGATCTACGTCGTGGGCGGGGCGTTCCGGGAGGAGAGGCGGTTGGCGGGGAAGGTCTGGGCCGAGGTGTTCCGATGAGGGGGAGCACCGCCGGGCCCGACCGCGGCGGAGTCTCATCCTCGGCCTCCCGCGCGCGGGTGCGGGGCAGGGAGTGGGTCTTTCCTCTCCTGGTCGCCACGGCACTCGTGCTGATCGCCTCGATTCCCTACGGGGTCGCCTACAGGACGGTTCCGGAGTCCGAGCGGTTCATGGGCCTCATCGGCCGGGATGGCATCGACGACAACAACGTCTACCTGGGCCTCATGCGCCAGGCTGCGGATGGCCGGCTGCTGTTCACGAACAACTTCACCTCCGAGCCGAACCCGCCGGCCCTGTTCAACATCGCGTATCTGGCGCTGGGCCGATTCGCGGGCGCGACCGGCTTGAGCGTCGATGCCGTCCACCGGCTCTTCGGCGCGGGTTCCATCGTGCTCCTGGTCGTGGTGGCCTACGCGTTCATCGCGACCGCGATCAGGAAGCCCTGGTACCGGCGGATGGCGCTGGTCCTGGCCTGCTTCGGTGTCGGCTTCCTCTGGGTGGCACGCCTGCTGTCCCGCCTCCTCGGACATCCCTTGAAGACGATCGACTCCTGGCTGGTCGAGCTGAATCTCTTCCACGCCATGCTGGTCTACCCCCATTTCGTGTTCGCGGCGGCGCTCATGGTGGCCTCGCTCCTCCTGCTGCTGAAGGCGGAGCGTGAGGGTGGGCTCGCGCCGGCCCTGTTCGGCGGTGTCTTCGGGATGGTGCTCGCCGCCACCCACACCTTCGAGATGGTCGTCCTCCTGCCCGCTGCCGTCACCTACGTCGTCCTGCAGTGGATGGCCAGGGAGCGCCGCCCGTCGTTCCGGCAGTGGATCGCCCTCGCGATGGTCGTCGGCCTGCCCGTACCGGTGCTGGTCCTGAACAGATGGACCCTCTCCCGCGAGCCGATGTGGGGAAACACCGTGAACCGCCTCGATTTCTATACCCCGGACCTGTTCCACGTCGCCCTCGGCCTGGGTGCCAGCTTCTTCATCGCGATCGTGACCTTCGACGGCTTCCTCAGGACCGATCGCAGCCAGGGTGAGCAGATGGCCAAGGCCTGGCTCCTGGTGGCGCTGGCCCTGGCCTATGTCCCGATATTCAACTGGCGATTCCATCTCCTCAACGGCCTCCAGCTCCCGCTGGCCATCCTGGCCACGCAGGGGCTCAGGCGCACCTTGTTCCGCGCCATACTGCGACGCCGCCGGTCATCGGCCGCGCTGCGCCTGCCACAAGCGCTTCAGGGGCGGCCCGCCGTGCTCGCTGCCGCCGGGCTGACGATCGTCGTCTGCTGCCTGAGCGGCGTGAACCTCGTCCTGTCGTACTGTCACGAAGCCGCGAGGATCGAGGATCCGACCTACCTGCCGGAGGACGAGGTGGCGGCGATCGAATGGATGGACCGGGAGGTCCCGCGCGAGGCGCTGGTCCTGTCGGCCTACCCGACGGGGAACTACATCCCCCGGCTTTCCGGCCAGCGCGTCTTCCTCGGCGAGGACAAGTTGACGGAAGCGGCGCCGAGCCGCACCGCCGATGTCGCGGGCTTCTTCCAGCCGCAGTGGAGCGACCAGGAACGGCTGGATCTCCTCCGCCGGTTCGGTGTGAACTACGTGTTTCACGGTCCCGCGGAGAGGCGGGTCGGCGACTACGACCCGTCCGGAGCGCCCTTCCTCCAGACGGTCCACACCGTGGGAAGCGTGCAGATCTACCGGGTCGTCGATCCGGATCAGGCCGTCGACCGGGCTGCTTCCGAGGCACCGCACGGGGGGGCGAAACCGTGAGCGGCCGGCCGATTCCGATCGCCCCGGGCGTCACGATTCTCGCCTATCATTGGGTCGATCCCGATCCTGGCCGGAAGCTGCGCCGGTGGGGCCTGACCCCGGAGGCGTTCGAGGCGCAGATGACGACGCTGGCCGAAGGCGGATATCAGGTCCTCACCTTGGGCGAAGCCCTGGAGGTGGTGCAGGGGCTGCGTCCGGCTCCGCGCCATTCCGTGGTTCTCACGTTCGACGACGGCTACCGCGGACTTCTGGATCACGCGGTGCCGGTCCTGGAGCGATTCGGATTCAGGGCCACGTTTTTCCTGGTGAGCGATCGTGTGGGCGGCACCAACGCCTGGGATGCCAGGCACGGCGACCCGCCCCGGTCGCTCCTGGACTGGAGCGAAGCAGCGGCGCTCCTGGGCCTGGGGATGGAAATTGGATCCCACTCGCGGACGCACCCTTTCCTGACCCGGATCCCCGAGTCCGAGCTGGAGGACGAGATCCGAGGATCCAAGCAGACGATCGAGGACCGGTTGGGAGTTCCGGTCCTGTCCTTCTGCTATCCCCACGGCCTGCACGACGACCGGTGCCTCCGCCTGCTCGAAGGGGCGGGGTATGCCGGCGCCTGCACGACGCTCGCCGGCACCAACGGGCCGGGCTCCGATCCCTTCCGTCTCCGCCGGACGGAGATCTCCTTCCACGACACGGCCTGGTCCTTCTCGTTCAAGGCACGGACCGGCTTCGGCCTCAGGGACTGGACGGCGTCGAAGGTGGAAGGGCTGTGGCAGTGGCTCGCTCCCCGGGCCCGGCAGGTGGCGTCGTGAGCCGGCCGCTGATCTCGATCGTCGTGCCGACCTACAACCGCGAGCGGATCCTGTCCAGGACGCTCCCCTCGCTCCTGGACCAGAGGGAGCCTGGCGCCGAGTACGAGGTGATCGTCGTGGTCGACGGCTCCACGGACGGGACGCTGGGCCTGCTGGGCGGCCGGGACTGGGGACCGCGTCTCCGGTTCGTGTCCCAGCCCAATCGTGGGCTCGCCTCGGCCCGGAACCGTGGCGCGGCGGAGGCGTGCGGAGAGCTGGTGCTGTTCCTGGACGACGACATGATCGCGGCGCCGGATCTGGTCTCCGTCCACCTCCAGGAGCACGGCGTCTCGCGGGCGTACCTGATTCTGGGACAGATGGGCCTGGCGGACGGGGTGCGCCGGTCGTTCCTGAAGCAGGGTGTTGAGGACTGGGGCCGCGAGTTCGCGGAGCGCGTCTCCGTCCCGGGCTACCGGTTCCGATTCGGGGACATTCACTTCGGGCATGCCTCCATCGCGCGTTCCCTGTTCCTCGATCTGGGACGGTTCGACGAATCGTTCGTGGCCTTCGGGAACGAGGATTACGACCTGGGCTTCAGGCTGATTCGGAGAGGCGTCGAGCCGCGCTTCGCTCAGCGGGCGCAGGCGCTGCAGATCTACGACAAGAACCTTACCCGATGGCTGAGGGATGTCAGGAGCGTCGGCCGGGCGGACGTGGTCCTGGCCGGGAAGCATCCTTCGATCGCGCCCGAGCTCCGTCTGTCGCGCCGCGAGACGCATCCGCTCAAGCAAATGGCCCGCTGGTCCGGACTGGCGGCGCGCGATCCTCTGGCCCCGGCCTGGACCGGCCTGGCCTGGGGCCTGTCCGTGGCCGAGCGTCTGGCGCTCCGCGGCGGCGTTCTGAGCCACGCCCAGTCGCTCCTGGGGGAGAGATCGTACTGGCGCGGCGTGCGCGACGCTCGCTGGCCCGCCGCCGTCTCGGGGACGGCTTCCCTGAAGCGGGCGGGGAGGGCGGCGTGAGCCAGCCGCGCATTTCGATTCTCATCGCGACCGCGGATCGCCAGGAGCTCCTGGCGGGCTGCCTGAAGAGCCTGGCGGCGACCCGCTTCACCGAGGCGGAGGTGCTCGTCCTCGACCAGAGCCGGGAGGTGCCATCCCTTCCGAATGGGAGTGGCGAAGGGCCCGAGGTGCGCTTCATCCGGTGTCCGCGGAGAGGGAAGAGCGCCGCGCTCAACCACGGCGTCCGCGAGGCCCGGGCCCCCTGGCTCGCCTTCACCGACGACGACTGCCGCGTGGGCGCCGACTGGCTGGAGGTCATCGACCGCGCGGCCCGCGAGGCGGGGCCGGACTGCGCGCTCACGGGCCAGGTGCTCCCAGGCGCTCCGGAAGGGGAGTCGGTCATCGCCCCGTCCCTCCGGGAGGATGGCCTGGAGGCGACCTACACGGCACCGACCTTCCGGGACGTCCTGTTCGGCAACAACATGGCCATGCCGGCGGCTGTGCTGCTGAAGGCTGGCTGCTTCGACGAGACGCTCGGGCCCGGCACGGCGGCCCCCGCCGCCGAGGACAACGACCTGGGGTACCGGTTGCTCCGCGCCGGATTGTCGATCCGTTACCTGCCGGGGATGCTGGTGACGCACCGCTCCTGGAGGAGCGGATCGGAGCAGGTGAGGCTTTTCCGCTCCTACGGAATCGGCCAGGGCGCGTTCTACGGCAAGCACGTCCACCGGGGGGATCTGCACATGGCGGCGCGGATGGCCCGCAACCTCTGGGACGCCGGTCGCGACCTTGGCGGGGCGATCCTGCTCGCCCGGCGGCAGGACGTGCGCGCGTCGGGCGCTTTCGCCCGCGGCCTCCTGGAAGGATTCTTCCGGACAGCCTGCCGGGGGAACGGGGCGGCGGCCGCCGTTCTGGAGGAGAAGCGATGAGCGTGCTCGACCGCGGGACCGCCGCCGACGACCGCTCGCGCGCGGCCGACTCCAAGGAGCGCCGGGAGGCTTCCCGGGTGGTGCGCCGGATCTCGAAGCCCCGGCTCTGGCAGTACGACTACCTGATGCTGCGGGAGATCGCGGACGGACTGGCGCGCCAGGCGGCGGCCCTCAACGGCAAGTCGGGGATCGACGTCCTCGACGTGGGATGCAAGTACAAGCCTTACCAGGCGCTGTTCGCGGGCCGGGCCAGGCGCTACGTCGGCGTCGATCGGAAGCGTTACTGGGGCGTGGAGGTGGCGTCGGACGCAAAGCACCTGCCGTTCGCGGACGACAGCTTCGATCTGGTGCTCTGCACGCAGGCGCTCTACCTCATGGAGGACGTGCGCAGGGTGATCGCGGAATTCGTCCGCGTCACACGTAGAGGCGGCCGGATCCTCCTGACCACGATCGGCGTCTGGCCCTACCCGCCGGCGGTCCGCCTGCACCGCTGGAGCCGGCGCGAGCTGGAGGAGGTCCTGGGCGAGTTCGGCGAGACCCGCGTGGAGGAGAACGGCGGATACCTGCGGCTCGTTCCGCAGCTGGCGAACGCGGCCCTGGCGATGGGCGTGGAAGGCTATCTCGTCCGCCGCTACGGCCGGGCCGGCCAGGTGGCGGCGGCGCCGCTGAAGGGAGTCTACCTGGGGCTGAACCTCCTCGCGCTGTCCGCGGAGCGGGCCGTCCGTGGAGCGGCCCGGGCCGGATTCGGCGTGGCCCGGGGGCTGCAAGACCTGGATGCGCACCTGGCGATCAACTACCTGGCGGCGGTGACGCCGCGGAAATGAGGCTGGACAGTGTCGTATGAGCTTGGATCGCGGCTGAAGGACCTCCTGCTCCGGACCAGTCCCCGGTTCATGCCGGACCGGTGGGCGGCGCCACGCATGATCACCTTCATGATGACGTACCGCTGCAACCTGCGCTGCACCATGTGCTGGCAGTGGGGCGAGCAGGGCCTGTTCCACGACCTGAGCAAGGAGCACGAGGTGCAGCAGCTCGATCTGCCGACGCTCCGCTCGGTCATCGACGACGTGGCGGAGCACGGGGTCGGGGTGTTCCTGTGGGGAGGGGAGCCGTTCCTGCACCGGGACCTGATGCCGTTCGTCGAGCACGTGAAATCGAAGGGCCTCTACTGCAGCATCAACACCAACGGCACCTACCTGCCGCGGGAGGCCCGGCGTCTCGTCGAGTGCGGAGTCGACGCGATCATGGTCTCGGTCGACGGCCCGCTGGAGGTCCACGACCGGATCCGCGGCATGCAGGGATCCTTCCAGCGCATCGCGGACGGCGTGCAGGCCATTCGGGAGGCGCGGAACGGCGACGGGGCCAAGCCCGAGATCATCGTGAACACCACGATCTCCCCCGGCAACCAGGACGCCCTCCTCGCGACCTACGAGACCGTGGAGAAGATGGGCGCGGACCGGATGATTCTGTCCCAGCTCTGGTTCACGACCGAGCAGATCGGGCGGGCCAATGAGGCCTACTTCCGGGAGAAGTTCAACGCCCATGCCGGATCGTGGCGCGGCTTCGTCATGGACGTCTCGGTGCTCGACGCGCAGTCGATCGCCCGGCAGATGCGCGAAATGAGCCAGCGGAAGAGCGCGATGGATCTCAAATTCCTCCCCGACCTCCATCCGGGCCAGATCGACGACTACTACGCCCGACCCGAGGAGGCGTTCGGGCGGACCCGCTGCCTCGTGCCATGGCTGGAGACGGAGATCCTGCCCAATGGCGACGTGACCCCCTGCTCCGACCGCCCCGACCTCATCGTCGGGAACGTCCGCAAGGAGAGGTTCCTCGACGTCTGGAACAACGAGTCCTACCGGACGTTCCGGCGAGCCATGCGGGAGGACGGGCTGTTTCCTTACTGCTCGAGGTGCTGCGGGCTATGGTCCCACTGAGGCGGTGATGACGGCGCGGCTCGACGTCTCGGTCCTGATCTGCACGCGCGACAGGAGCGCGATGCTGGAGGACTGCCTGACGTCCGTCCTGGGAGGGTCCGCGATGCCGATGGAGGTCGTCGTCGTGGACCAGAGCCGCGACGACGCGTCGCTGCTCGTGGTCCAGAGGAAGCGGGGCGGCGCCGTCCCGGTGCACCACGTGCGCGGCCTCGGCACCGGACTGTCGCGGGCCAGGAACCAGGGAGTCGCGGCCTGCACGGCACCGGTCATCGCCTTCACCGACGACGATTGCCGCGCCGATCCGCGCTGGATGGAGTCCCTGACGGGTTCCATCCGGGCCGGCCGCGCTGAGGCGGCCGTTGGACGCACTCGTCCCGAGGCCGGCACCTCCGGCGAGCAGGAGACCTTCTCCGCCTACGTGCCGAAGGGGAGGCCGGTCTTCTCGCGAAGGACCCATCCGTGGCGGCTGGGGGGCGGCGGGAACTTCGCCGCCAGCCGTCACGCCCTCGATCAGGCGGGTCCGTTCGACGAGCGGTTCGGTCCGGGCGCCCCGCTCCAGAGCGCCGAGGACATGGACATGATCCACCGGCTGCTGCGGGCGGGGGAGCGCATCGTCTACGAGCCCGACGCCGTGGTGTGGCATCGGTCCTGGCGGTCGGAGGCTCAGAACCGGATCCTGTCCCGCGCTTACGGAGTCGGCGCGGGGGGCTATTTCGTCAAGTACCTCCTGGCCGGGGACTGGCTGAGCGGCTGGCGATTCGTCGCCCGGGTCGGCATCAGGACGGTCCATATGCTCCGGGCCGTCTTGACCTGGGACCTGCGGGGCGCGGCCGAGCAGGCGGTCTATGTCGCCGGGCTTTTCCAGGGAGGGTTGCGGCTGCTGCGGACCCCGGTGCGACCGGCGGCCGGACTGACCGGTCTCGAGCGGGGGGCGGCATGAGCGATTCCGTGCCCGACCGTCCGTTCGGGGCTATCATCGGGCGGATTTCAGAGGGTGGGAGGTCGATCGTGATCGCCCGGATGTGGCCGGCAGGCCGGGAGGTCCTGATCCTGCTCGTGGGGGTGGGGGCGTTCGTCGCGGCTTTGAGCCCCGCCCTTCGCGAGACCGGCATGCCGCCGGGATGGGATCAGTCGAACCACCTGCGAGACAGCCTCGTCTACGAGCGCATCCTGCGCCATCCGTCCGAGCTGTCTATGGGCGTTCTCCGGGACATCCTGCGTGGCTCGGAGGAGCATCCACTGCTGACTCCGTCCGGCTACTACCCGCCGTTCGTACCAGGGGTCACCGCCCTCCTCTACCAGATTGCCGGACGATCCTACGAGACCGCGATGTCGACGCAGGTGCTGTTCCTCGTCCTGCTGGTGTTCGGGACCTGGGCTCTTGGGAACCGTCTCCTGGGATCGCCCGCGGGGCTTCTCGCCGGGCTCCTGCTCCTGGCGGCCCCCGGCATCCGGCTCAACGCCTCCGAGTACATGCTCGACCTTCCCCTCGCGGCCATGGTCGTCGCCGCCGCCTGCGCCCTCCTGTCCAGCGAGGGCTTCTCCCGCCGGGGCGCGAGCCTCGCCTTCGGACTGCTGGCCGGGATCGGGATGCTGACGAAATGGACCTTCTTCGTCTTCCTGGCCTTGCCGGTGCTCCTGGCGCTCGTCTCCCCGTCCGCGGAGGGCGAGCGGGCTCCGGCCGGGCGCAGCCGGAGGTGGGCGCATTTCGCTCTGGCGCTCCTCGTGGCGGGGGCTGTGATGGCCCCGTTCTACCTGCCGATCCTGCCGATCCTGGTCAAGAAGACGATCGTGCACGCCGGGGGAGCCGCCGATGGCGCCTCCTCCCCGTTCAGCCTGGAATCGGCGCGCTTTCATCTGGAGGCGCTGCCACGGAAGCTCCTCGGGTGGCCTTTGACCCTCACGATGTCGGCGGGCGCGCTCGTGCTCCTCTGGAGCGCTGCGGGCGCGCGGCGCGTGGCGGCGTTCCTGGCGACGTGGGCCGTGAGCCTCTACGCCTTCTTCACCTTCGCCGTGGCCAACAAGCAGTCCCGGTATCTTCTTCCCTGGCTGCCGGTCCTGCTCCTGATGACGGCGGGCGGGTTGTGCGCTCTCTGGCGCCGCGCCGGGACGGGCACGCTCCTGACGCGTGCGGCGATCGCCGCCCTGGCCCTCCTTCCCGTTCTGGGCCTCGCCGGAGACTGGCCGGCGGAGGACTCCGGCGACTGGAACATCCGACCTCTTGTGGGCCGGCTGGAGGAGGACTTGGCCGCGAGGATCGATCCCTCCCGGAAGATCGCCAGGCTCGGCGTGATCCCCGACATGCGGGAGGTGAACGGGCCGACGATCGCCTACTACGTGGCGCGGCGCGGACTGCCGGTCACCGTGGTGCAGCTGGTCAATCGGATGAAGCAGCACGTCTCGGTGGAGGTGGGGCTGGATCCCTTCGGCCGGGGGGATTTTTACGAGACGTTCGATCGGTACGACTTCCTGGCCACGAAGGATGGGGAGAACGCCGTACCGCCCTGGGAAGCCGTGGTTCCGGCCATGCAGGCCTATTTCCAAGAGCGCATCGCGGACTTCGAGCTTCTGGCCTCCTATCGCGAGCCGGACGGGTCGACGTTGGCACTGTATGGGCGGAGGCGCGGATGAGCCTGTCCACGCCCGCTCTCCATCAGGTGCGCCTAGCCGGGCCGCAGGCATCCTTTCCGCTGAGGCCGGGGAGGTTGATTGCGGCCTCGCTCGCGGCCCTGGCGGCCGCCTGCCTGCTCCTCGCCCTGAACACGAGCGCCTTCGTGGCCCGCTACGACACCCTGGGCTTCCTGCTCCAGGACGGCCATGCCGCCCAGATGGCTCGACTCCGGACAGCGCTCCTCGTTGGTGGACTGGCGCTGGCCGCGACGGGGATCGTGGCCCTCGTGAGGTGGCGCGCCTCCCTCGTGCTGGCCGGTTTCGGCCTTGTCCTGGCGGGGGTCCTGGCAGGTCCGCTGGTCCGGTCCTATCTTGCTCCCCAGGCAGGGCTGGAGGAGAGTCTCATCTACAGGCTGCGGGGGTTCTCCGCCATCACAACGATCGCCGGCCTGTTCCTGCTCTTCGTCTCCAGTCTTCCCTCTATCCTGGAGCGTCCCGCGGGGCGTTGCGAACGGTTTCTCGCGGATCACGTCCGGCGCGGGGTCTCCTGGGCGCAGGGCTCGCGGGTGCTCCCGCGGCGGATCGTCCTCGGCCTGGCGACGTTCCTTCTCGCCTGTGCCGTGGGTTTCCTGGTGCTGCAGGACTTCCCCAATTCCTCGGACGAGAACTCCTACCTGACCCAGGCGCGGATCTTCGCCTCCGGAAGACTCTGGGTGAAAGCTCCGCCCCAGGCGGACTTTTTCGAGGCGCGCAGTTTCGTCATGGACGAGGCGGGTGGGCGCTTCTTCGCCAAAGCGTTTCCCGGCTGGGCCGCGATCCTGTCGCTCGGGGTGAGGGCCGGGATCCCCTGGGCTCTGAATCCTCTGCTGTCGGCGGTGACGGTGATCTTCGCCGGATGGGCCGGAGCGAAGCTGCTGGGCCGGCATGGCGAGCTGGCCGTCGTCGGGATCATCGTCCTGACCCCCTTCTTCCTGCTCAACGCGGCCTCCTACTACAACCACCCGGCCACAGCCCTTCTGATCGTCCTGTTCCTGGCCGCCGCGATCAGGCTGACGGAGGGAGCGGGTCTTGCCTGGGCCGTCCTCGCCGGCGTCGCGAGTGGCGCGGCGATCTGGATCCGGCCCGGCTCGGCGCTGGCGCTCACGCTCCCGTTCGGGATCTGGCTCGGATGGAGGTGGCTGCGGGAAGGCCGGTGGGGAGTCCTGGCTGCCGCCGCAGCACCCGTCCTCCTGGCGCTCGCCGGGCTCGCCCTGTACAACCGGAGCATGTTCGGCTCCGTTCTGAAGACCGGCTATGACGCCTACGACCCGAACGACATCCAGGCGGGACTGGGGATGGACCACCTGGCCATCACCGGCTGGTGGCTGGTGAAGCTCCTGTTCTGGCTCGTCCCGGGATCGCTCGCGGGCCTCTTGTTCCTCGTGCGGGGACGGGGCTGGCGGGACTGGTTCCGGCGGGAGCCGATCCTGGTGCTGATGCTGCTCTCCTTCGGGGGGCTGGTCCTGACCTACCTCCTGTTCCAGAACAAGGGAGGGAACGAGTACGGTCCCCGGTACTACTACGATGGCATCGTCTATCTGGCGATCCTCCTTGCTGCCGGCTGGATGCGGGCGCCGGAGGCGCTCGGAGGCACGGTGCCTGCCGCGAAGGTGGCGAGAGCCTCGGCGCTGGCCCTCGGCTTCGGCGCCTTCCTGGCGGTCGCCGGATCGATCCCGTTCCTGATGTTCCACTACCGGGACAAGGTGGCCCACAACCGGGACCTGTTCCTGGCCACGGAGCGGTCGGGTCAGCTGTCGGCCCTCGTGTTCCTCAGGACCGGAAGCGGCCGGATGCCGCCGGGGGATCTGATCCGGAACCCTCTGGACTTCCGGACCGGTGTGGTGTATGCGAGGGATCTCGGTCCCGACGCCGACCGGATGCTGGCGGCGCTCTACGCGGATCGGCCGGCGCTGGTCTACACCTACGATGCTCTGGCCCGCCGGGGGACCCTGAGGCCGTTCGAGGAGGCTCTCCAGCGATGAGCAAGCCTCTGACCATCCTGGTCTGCACTCACAGCCGGGCCGATCTGCTGCGAGGGGCGCTCGAGAGCCTCGAACACCAGAGCCTCTCCCGGGACCGCTTCGAGGTCCTGGTCGTCGACAACGCCTCGACCGACGACACCCAGGCGGTCGTCGCCGCCTGCGCCGCCCGCGGGCGGATCGACATCCGCTGCGTCCGCGAGGCCGAGCTCGGTCTGGACGCGGCCCGGAACCGGGGCGTGAGGGAAGCGGGCGGAGAGATCATCGCCTGCCTCGACGACGACGCCCGCGCCCGGCGGGACTGGGCGGCCGAGGTCCTTGAAGGGTTCCGGCGTCACGATGCGGCAATCCTGGGGGGCCGGGTCGATCTGATGTGGAACGATCCCCGCCCTGTCTGGTTCAGCGACGTCCTCCTGCGCTATCTGATCCATTGCGACTACGGCCAGGAGGTGGTGGCGGTGTCCTCACCCCCCTGGCTCTACGGCACGAACGTGGCGTTCCGGAAAAGCCTGTTCGAGGAGATCGGGCTCTTCCGTCTGGATCTGGACCGGAAGGGCGCGTCCTTGATGGGGGGCGGCGACACCGAGTTGTTCCAGAGGGCCCACACCCGCGGGCATCGCCTGCTCTACCTGCCCAGCCTCGTCGTCAGCCACCTGGTGCCCGTGTTTCGCCTGACCCGCGCGTTCTTCAGGGAGAGGCTCTTCTACTCAGGCTACACCCGGGCCGCCCTGGGCACGGAGCGCGCGGGCCGCGTTGCGTTGAACTGCCTCGTCTTCATGATTGGGAGTCCCCTGTGCGCGCTGACAGCGGTTCTCCTGCGGGTCGCCGGCAGGCCCGCAGCGAGCTTCGCGCAGGAACGTCGGATGCTGTTGGGTGCCGGATATCTTCACTACTGGATCCTCCGGGCGGCGGGACGGATTCCGCCGCCCCGGGTGGAAGCATGGACGGCATGAGAACGGGCAAGCCTGCCCGCACGGAGAGAAGGCCATGATCAGGCGCGTGCTGCTGTTGAACGGACCGGACGACCGGGTCAACTCGGTGATGATTCGCAGCGGGGACCGCTGGCCCCACCGCCTGCCCCGGAAGATCACCAAGCAGGTGCCACACGCTTACCCCTTCTGGTTCGCTCAGTGCGGCGCCCTGCTCAAGCAGCGCGGCTACGAGGTGACCTATATCGACTCCATCGCCGAGGACCTGGGGGTCGACGGCACCGTGGGGCGCTTCCTCGAGCTGCGCCCGGACATGGTGGTCGTCGCCACCTCCACCCCGACGATCCACACGGACCTGCTGATGGCCCGACTGGCGAAGGAAAAGGTCGGGGCGACCACGGTCCTGGTCGACACCCATGTGACCGTGTTCCACAAGGAGCTGGTGTCCGAGACGTTCGTCGATGCCGCGGTGCGCGGCGAGTTCGAAGTGGCGGTGCCCGACCTGGCGGACGCACTGAACGCGGGCGCCGATCTCTCCGCCGTCGCCGGAGTCACCTGGAAGCGCTCGGGCGACGTGGTGGCGAACCCGGATCGGCCGCTCATCAAGGACCTCGACGATCTGCCGTGGCCCGACCGTGACCTGGTCCCCGGCGATCAGTACATCGTGGGACTCAGGACCCAGGACCCCTGCTTCATGGTCATGGCCAGCAGGGGCTGCCCGTTCCGCTGCACCTTCTGCCTCTGGGTCCCGGTCATGTTCAACAACAAGGTCCGGTTCCGCGACGTGGAGAAGGTCGTGGACGAGATGGTCCATCTTCAAGAGACCTACGGCGCTCGGGAGGTCTTCTTCCACGACGACACCGTCAACATCACGGTCAAGAGGGTGGAGGAGATCTGCGAAGCGATCCTCCGCCGCGGCGTGAAGATCGGCTGGATCGCCAACTTCCGCGGCGACCAGACGACTCCCGAGATGTTCCGGCTGATGAAGAAGGCCGGCTGCACCAAGATCCTGCTTGGGGTGGAGAGCGGCTCCCAGAAGCTCCTCGACGAGACGATCGACAAGGAGATCACCCTGAAGGAAGTGGAGGACACGATCCGCTGGGCCAAGGACGCCGGGATCCGGGTGCACTGCACCTACTCCGTGGGGGCGCCGGGAGAGACGCGGGAGACGCTCAAGGAGACCCTGGACTTCATCAAGACGACCGCGCCGGACGACATCCAGGTCAGCCTGATGACCCCGATCCCGGGCACGCCGTTCTACGAGAAGGTGAAGGACCAGGTGGCGGACTGGCACGACTTCGACGGCGTCTCAGGCCGGTCCTGGTGCGACCTGTCGACGGTCGAGCTCAAGAACGCCATGAACCGGATCTACATCGAGCACTACCTGACGCCGCGCCGGATCCTGAAGCGCGTCGCACGAATCCGCAACATCTACGACGTCAAGGAGAACTGGCGGCAGTTCAAGGCGTTCCTGAGCCGCTACGCCGCGACCGGCTTCCCGCGGCCCATCGGAACGCCGTTCGAGGGGCAGGAGCAGGCTTGAGGATCGCCGTCCTCTGCGGGCGATATCCCTACTCCGGCGCCGGCGTCATCGCGCGGGAGTCGGCGGAGGACCTCGCCCGCCGGCACGATGTCAGCTTCATCCACGGGGGGGAGACGGACTCCGATCGACGGGAGGGTGCGCTGCGGGTGATCTCGCTGGCGCTGCCGCCGGAGGAGCGCCAGAAGGTGACGCACCTCTACTGGAACCGCGCGATGGTGAGGCGGCTCCGGGAGACGATTAGCACCCTCGATCCCGATCTGATCCACTTCCACATCATCCAGAGGCGGAGCTTCTCCCTGGCTTCGCTCCTCCTGTCGCGGAGGCGCCGGGCGTTCTGGACCATCCACGATCAATGGCCGCTGTGCGTCCGGTCGGTGCCGCAGCCCCCGTCGTGCGAGGGGATGAAGCGGTTCTGCCTCGCCTGCTCGGCGTGGCCGGGGTTCTCCATCGTCAACAAGGCGCTCAAAGAGGCGGTCTTCGCCGCCTCGCGACTGGAGGTCGTGGTCCCGTCGCGCTGGCTGGGGGATCTTCTCCGCTACTCGTTCCTGGGCCGGAAGCCGGTCCACCTCGTCTACAACGGCATCGATCTGGATCGGTTCCGTCCCGGGCCGACGGGGGAGGTCGCCGTCCGGGCTCAGGGATCGGCGACGATCCTCTTCCTGGCCGGACCGAACAATCCGACCAAAGGCTTTACGGAGCTCCTCTCCGCCTACAGGAGCCTCAGGCCGCGGCACCCGGCGGTCCGGCTCCGCGTCGTGGGGGATCCGCCGGAAGGCATTGACAGCGGCGAGGGGATCGAAATCGTCGGCCGAGTGCCCAGGGAGTCGCTGCCCGACGAGTACCGGCGGAGCGACCTGTTCGTCCTCCCGACGCTGTCCGACAACACCCCGGTCACGCTGATGGAGGCGATGGCCTCGGGCCTGCCGTCGGTGGCGACGGCGGTGGGGGGCATCCCCGAGCTCGTCGAGCCAGGCCGGAGCGGCCTGCTGGTGCCGGCCGGCGACATCGCGGCCCT
Source organism: Candidatus Cryosericum sp. (assembly GCA_035649235.1). Classification (GTDB taxonomy): domain Bacteria; phylum Acidobacteriota; class Polarisedimenticolia; order Gp22-AA2; family Gp22-AA2; genus DASRJX01. The sequence continues at coordinate 10,493 of DASRJX010000079.1, read as the reverse complement.
CGCCGGTGCGGTCGACGGACTGCTCGCGGACCCCGGGGCGCGCCGGCGCATGGGACTTGCAGCCCGGCAGGCGGCGGAGGCGAGATTCTCGAGGGTGCGGATGGTCTCGGAACTGGAGGCGATCTACGGCCGCTCGCGTGATCGGTCCCAGGAGAGGGTGACCCTTCCCGCCCCGGCCGCTCTCACGGAGGGCCGGCGTTGAAGGCGGTCATCCTCGCGGGCGGGCAGGACACGCACCTGGTGCCGCTGGTGAACGCGGTCCCCAAGCCGCTCCTGCCGGTGGCCAACCGGCCGATGGTCGAGTACCTGCTCCAACTGCTGAAGACCAGCGGGATCCGCGAGGTGGCGATGACGGTCAACGCGACCGCGAATCCCTACGAGTACGCACTCGGGGACGGTCGGAGGCTCGGCATGCGGCTGCACTATTCGCCGGAGACGGTGCCGCGCGGCACCGCGGGGTGCCTGCTGCCTCTCGCCGACTTCCTCGGTCACGAGCCGTTCCTGGTCATCCACGGGAGCCTCTTCATCGACGCCGATCTGGCGGGGCTGGTGGAGTTCCACAAGTCCCGCCATGCCCTCGCGACCCTGGGCGTGCGGCGCAATGCCGTCGGCTCCAGGGACTGGCACCACCTGGAGCTGAGGCTGGGGGAGGGGGCGCGGGTCGAGGGGATCAAGGTCCGGAACCTGACGGATGCGGAGCAGTCGAGCCCCGTCCCGGTCGGGATCTATGTCTTCGACCCCGAGGCCCTCGCGACCATCGAGCCGGGGATCTATTTCGACATCAAGGAGCAACTGCTCCCGCGGTTGCGCCAGAACGGCAAGGCGGTCTTCGCCTGCGAGATGCGCGGCTACTGCCGGAACGTCCTGGAGCTGAAGGACTATCTGGGCATCAATCGATCGGTCCTGCGCGGGGACGTGAACGGATACCGCTTCGACGGGCAGATCGCCGACGGCATCTGGGTGGGGCGCGGGAGCGAGGTCTCGCCGATCGCCACCCTCATCGGGCCGGTCATGATCGGACGGGACTGCGTCATCGGGCCGGGCGTTCAGATCGTCGGTCCGACGTGCATCGGGGACGGCTGCGTCGTCGAGGAAGGGACGCTCCTCAAGGAGAGTCTCCTTCTGCCGGGATCGCGCGTGGAGCGGAACTCCCGGATCGAGGGCTGCGTGCTGGCGGCCGACACCGTCATCTCCTCCGGGCAGGCCCTGCGGGAGGTGGTTGCTATCCCGGAGAGCATGGACATCGGCGACATCGATCTGACGGAATCCGACCTCTTGATCCAGGGCGTTGCGTCGTCGGCGGGACAGTACGCCCACAGCCGGTTCCGGTACCTTCTGTACCGCACATGCAAGCGGGGATTCGATCTGGCCGTGGCGCTCTTCGGTCTCCTGGTGCTGTCGCCGTTCATGGTCCTGGTCGCCCTGGCGGTCAAGATCAGCAGCCCGGGCCCCTTCTTCTTCCGGCAGAGGCGCTGCGGCCGCCACGGCCGTGACTTCTCGATGGTGAAGTTCCGGACCATGGTCCGGGACGCCGAGAAGATGCAGGCGGAATTGCGCCCCTTGAGCGAGGTGGACGGTCCAGTCTTCAAGATCGAGAACGACCCGCGCTCGACGAACCTCGGCCGGCTCCTGCGCAAGTACAGCATCGACGAGATGCCGCAGCTGTGGAACGTCCTCAAGGGAGAGATGAGCCTGGTGGGCCCGCGGCCGCTCGCCGCCCGGGAGATGCAGTTCTGCCCGGCCTGGCGCGATGTCCGGCTCAAGGTGCGGCCGGGCATCACCGGCCTGTGGCAGGTCAGCGGCCGGAGCAAATCGTCGTTCCACGACTGGATCCGGCTGGACATCGAATACGTGAGAGAGCAGTCGATGCTCCTGGATGTCACCATATTGTTGAGGACTCTGGGCGTCGTGCTGCGCGGGCTGGGATCGTTCTAGCCGAGGGGGGATGAGCGAACGTGAGAGGCGAGAGGATGCCTGACGACACCCAGCAGGAAGAACAGTTCGATCTCAGGGGATACGTTCAGGTCCTGCTCAACCGGAAGTGGCTCATCCTCGGATTCGCCGTGACCCTGACCGTGGCGGTCGGGATCGGCACGGCGTTCCAGCCGAAGGTCTACGAAGCCAAGGCCTCGCTCCTGCTGGGCCGGGAAGGGCCGCGCCTCCTGGCGGCAGACCCGGTCCCGGGGGAACGGCTGGGGCAGCGGGACTATCTCAAGACCCAGGCCGCGATCCTCACCAGCCGGAGCCTGATCCAGGGGGCGGTCAAGAAGCTCATGAACGAGGGGTTCTATGGCGAGGTCGCCCCGAACCAGGCCGAGGCGACCTCCCTGGACCTGGCGAAGGACCTCCAGTACCGGACGCGGGTCGCGACCGCCGAGGATATCCAGGTGATCGTGCTCTACGTGGCGGGCGGGGTTCCGGAGCGGGTCGCCCGGAGCGCCAACGCGATCGCCGACGAGTTCGTGGTGAGCAGCCAGGACTCCCGGGTCGAAATAGCCAACCAGGCCGTCTCCTGGCTGACGAGCAAGCTCGCCGAGCAGAAAGGGAAGCTGGCTCAGGCCGAGGACGAGCTGCGGGCCTTCAAGGAGAAAGAGAACATCGTCGCCACCGACGACGCGGATCCCTTCGCGACGCTCACTCTCAGCCGCCTCAACGACGAGTACCTGGCCACGCGGTTCCAGCGGATGGAGCGCGAGAGCCGCCTGGCGACCATGAAGAAGAGCCGCGCCGCGAGCCAGGGGCAGGGCTCGGCCACAGGGGCTTTGGACGCCGAGGTCCAGAAGAAGGTGCGGGAGAGCCTGGAAGCCGATTACGTCAAGGCCCAGGTCGACCTGAGGAACCTGTCCGAGCGCTATGGTCCGGTGCATCCCGACTACATCACCCTCAAGGGGAAAGTGGAGAAGATCGCCAAGGAGCTCGAGGCTCTCGAGCAGCCGTCCGCTCGAGGCGATTCGTCCCCCCCGGTGACCGGCATGCAGATCGCCGATATCGAGGGGGAGGTGACCGTTCTGACACGCAAGGAGGCGGCGCTCGCCGAGGCGCTGAACTCCCAGAAATCCCAGGCCCGGAATCTGTCGCGCACGGCCGTCGGGTACTCGCTCCGGAAGCAGGCCGTCGACCTGAACCGGCAGACCTACAACGACCTGTCCACGCGACTCAACGACGCCCAGCTCTCCAGCCAAATCAAGACGACGGCGATCCGGGTGCTCGACAGGGCGGAGCCCCCCAGGGCGCCGATCGAGCCGCAGCCGGCCAGGAATATCATGGTGGCTTTGGCGCTCGGGCTGGTCCTGGGGATCGGCCTGGCGACGCTTCTGGAGACCCTCGACCGCAAGGTCAAGAGCCCCGAAGAGGCGGCCCGCTACCTGAGGCTGCCGATCCTGACCGTCGTCCCAGGAATCTCCCTCGGCCGCGGCGTCGGGCGGGACGAGGGGAAGGCGGCGCTCGTCACCATCGATCAGCCCCGATCCCACGCCGCCGAGTGCTATCGTAACTTGAGGACCTCGATCCTGTTCTCGACCGGTCGGCCGGTCCCCAAGACGATCCTGGTCACGAGCGCGGTCGGCGGCGAGGGAAAATCGACCACCGCCGCCAACCTGGCCGTGGTCCTGGCCCAGAACGGCAGGAAGGTGCTGCTGATCGACGCCGACCTCCGCCGCCCGGCCCTGCATCGCTACTTCACGCGCCAGAAGAACCGGGGCATCGTCCGCCTGCTGAACGAATCGTGTCCTCCCGAGGAGGCGGTTCAGACGTCCTTCCTCGACAAGATGGATCTCCTTCTTTGCCACGGCGTCCCTAACAACCCTTCGGAGCTCCTGGGTTCGGATCGGATGGTCCGGGTGATCGAGCACTTCACGACCCGGTACGACGTCGTGGTGATCGACTGTCCCGTGATCATCTCCATTCCCGACACGCTGATCCTGGCGTCGCGGGCCGAGGCCGTCGTGATGGTGCACAGGCCCGGGGCCGCCGATCGGGGGATGGTGCGGCACGCGCGCGAGAAGCTGGACGAAGTGAAGGCGAACATCCTGGGGCTGGTCCTCAACAACGTCGATCTCAAGAGCGGCGGCTACCACTACCCGAACTACCTCTACTACGGCTACGGCACCGAAGAGGATCAGAAGGCCCCGGAGGGCCGGGCGGGGAAGGGGAAGAAGACTTGAGGCTGATCATCCAGATCCCCTGCCTGAACGAGGAGGCGACGCTTCCCGCCACTCTGGCCGCATTGCCACGGACCCTGCCCGGCGTCGACGAGATCGAGATCCTGGTCATCGACGACGGCAGCATGGACGGGACGGTGGAAGTCGCCCGGCGGCAGGGCGTCGATCACCTCGTGGTGCTGCCCCGGCACCAGGGGCTCGCCAGCGCGTTCCGCGCGGGGCTGGAGACCAGCCTCATGCTGGGAGCCGACATCATCGTGAACACCGACGCCGACAATCAGTACGACGGCCGCGATCTGGAGAAGCTGGTGCAGCCGATCCTGCAGGGGAAGGCTGACATGGTGGTCGGGGACCGGCAGGTCCGGGGCATCCGTCATTTCTCGCTGCTCAAGAAGGTGCTGCACCGGATCGGAGACCGGGTCATGGAGCAGCTCTCGGGCATCGAGCTTCTGGACTCCACGAGTGGCTTCCGTGCGTACAGCCGCGAGGCGGCGCTGCGGCTCAACGTCTTCTCGAAGTTCACCTACACGCTGGAGACCTTGATTCAGGCCGGCAAGAAGAACCTGGTTGTGGCTCACGTCCCGGTGCGAGTCAACGAGAAGCTGAGGGAGTCGCGGCTCTTCCCCGGCCTCTGGTTCTACCTCAAGCGGTCGGCGAGCACCATGGTCCGGATCTACGCGATGTACGAGCCGCTGAAGTTCTTCTCCTACCTCGGCGTCATCGTGGGCGGTGTCGGAGGATTCCTGCTGCTGCGGTTCCTCTATTACTTCCTGACGTCCGACGCGCCGGTCGGCAAGCTGCAGTCCCTCCTGACCGGCGGCACCCTCCTGGCCATGGGGCTCTTGCTGGGGCTGATCGGCGTCGTCAGCGACCTGATGGCGGTCAACCGGCGGCTGGCGGAGGACATCCAGTACCGGATACGGCGCATGGAGATCGAGCAGGCCCGCGGCGACCGGGAGCGGAGCGAGGCGGCGGCACAGGCCCCCTCCGGACCGACCGCCGTGGTGGGGGGGAAGCCGTGACGTCGAAGCGGATCCTCCTGACCGGGGGGGCCGGATTCATCGGCTCCCACCTGACGGCGGCCCTGGTCGGGCGGGGGCATCAGGTGCGGGTCCTCGACGTCTTCGATCCCCAGGTGCACGGACGGGAGGGCCACCGCGCCGTCCCGGAAGGCGCCGAGATGATCCGCGGCGACCTCCTGGATCCGGCCACGCTCACCCGGGCCCTCCAGGGGATCGAGGTGGTGTTCCACCAGGCCGCGGCCGTGGGGGTCGGGCAATCGATGTACGAGGCCGCCGGCTACACGCGGGTCAACAGCCTGGGGACCGCCCTGTTGATGGAGACGATCGCCACCCCCGCCTCTCTCGTGGAGAAGGTCATCGTGGCCTCCTCCATGTCGATCTACGGGGAGGGGAGGTACCGGTGTCCCGCCTGCGGGCCGGTGGCGCCGCGACATCGCCGCCGGGAGCGCCTCGCGGCGGGGCAGTGGGAGCCGGAGTGCCCGGGCTGTGGCCAGGACGTGGCGCCGCTTCCGACCGACGAGACCAAGCCGCTCGACCCCACCTCGGTCTACGCGGTGACCAAGAGGAGCCAGGAAGAAACGGTCCTGGTCATGGGACGGGCCTACGGGATCCCGGCCGTGGCGCTGCGCTACTTCAACGTCTACGGACCGGGACAGGCCCTCTCCAACCCGTACACGGGCGTGGCGGCCATCTTCTCCAGCCGCCTGCTCAACGGTCGACCGCCCTGCTTCTTCGAGGACGGGGAGCAGGGGCGCGACTTCGTGCACGTGAACGACATCGTGCGGGCGAACCTGCTGGCGATGGAAAGGCAGGAAGCCGACTTCCAGGTGCTCAACGTCGGGACCGGCATCAGGACCTCGCTCCGGGATCTGGCGCGGGGTCTCACCCAACGGCTCGCTCCAGGAAACCACATGGAGCCGAAGGTCCTGGGGACCTTCCGGGAGGGGGACATCCGGCACTGCTACGCCGACATCACCCGGATCCAGACCCTCCTGGGGTACGAGCCGGAGGTGCCGCTCGAGAAGGGGTTCGAAGATCTGGTGGCATGGGCCAGAATTCAGACACCGTTGGACGGTTTCGACAAGGCCTCGGAGGAGCTGGTGTCGCGCGGGCTGGTGAGCGGACGATAGACCGACAGGCTTGACTCATGACATCCTTAGACCCATAAGTTAGAACGATAAGCCTAAGGAAGAGGGGAGACAGACGGCGATGTTCAGAGCGTTGGTGACCAATCCACCCTGGCCCGGCGAGGGTTACGGGGCGCGGGCCTCGGTCCGCTGGCCCCACAAGCGCAAGGACAAGAAGCTCGAGTACCCGATTTTCCTCTCCTACGCCGTCGCGCTGTCCCGCGCGGCCGGAATCGACACGGGCTTCCTGGACGGGGTCGTCGACGAGCTGGGGATCGAAGACTACGCGGCGCGGGTGCACGAGATCGCGCCCGACCTCGTCGCGATGGAATGCTCCACCCCGTCCATCGATCACGACCTGAAATCGGTGCGGAGGATCAAGGAGCTCAGGCCGCGGACCTTCGTCGCCCTGATGGGCTCGCACGCGACCTACTTTCACAAGCAACTCCTGGAGGAGAACCCCGAGATCGATGCCATCATCCGGGGAGAGTTCGAGGTGACGATCCGCGAACTCGCGATAGCCCTCAAGAACGGCAAGCCGCTCAAGGACGTGGCCGGCCTGACCTACCGGGACGGCCAGGCGATCAAGACCACGCCGGATCGGCCGTTCGACCTCGATCTCGACGCCTGGCCCTACCCGGCCCGCGACATCGTGCCGATCGAGAAGTACCAGACCGCCCAGTACCAGGGAAAGAAGGGGACCTTCATGCTGTCCAGCCGCGGCTGCCCCTACCGATGCACCTTCTGCCTCTGGCCGGGAACGATGGTGGGTCGGGACTTCCGCTCCAGGAAAGCGGACGCGGTGGTCGACGAGATGGAGCACCTGGTCCGGCACTACGGTGTCGACGACATCTACTTCGACGACGACACCATGACCATCGACCGGGAGCGGCTCCTGGAGATCTGCCGTCTGATCCAGGAGCGCGAGCTCAAGGTCCACTGGATCGCCATGGGCCGGGTCGACACGGTGGACGAGGAGCTGCTGCGCGAGATGCGCAACGCCGGCTGCGACAACGTCTACCTCGGCGTGGAGTCGGGATCCGCGGAGATCCTGAAGCGGCTGAAGAAGGGGATCCAGCTCTCGCAGGTGGAGAAGGCATTCCAGATCGCCCGGAAGGTCGGAATCAAGACCCAGGCTTTCTTCATGCTCGGAGGCCCCGGAGAGACCAAGGAGACCCTGAAGGAGACGATCGATTTCGCCGTCAAGATCGACCCCGACAACGCCCAGTTCGCGGCAGCGGTTCCCTATCCGGGCACCGAGATGTACGAGGAGGCCAACCGAAAGGGGTATCTCAAGGCCCAGACCTGGGAGGACTACGCGGCGCGCGACATCGTGCTGGAAACCGAGACGCTCTCGCGGCTCGACCTGGAGAAGGCGCGGCTGGAGGCGTACCGCCGCTTCTATATGCGGCCCAAGTTCATCCTCCGCACCCTGCGCCGGCTGACCAACGTCCGGGAGTTCCGCCGCGTCTTCCGGGGCACCGTCTCCATCGCGAGCCGGCTCCTTTATTTCTCCCAGAACGTCAAGCGCAAGACTCGCGGAGCGCCGGCCCAGGTGGTGAAGCAAGAAGCCTGAGATGCTGGTCTATTACTGGGGGACCTACGACAAGGACTACCCCAGGAACCGCATCCTGATGGCGGGTCTCAGGGCGAGCGGGGCAGTGGTCCGGGAGTTCAACGTTCCGCTCTGGAAGGACACCTCGCAGAAGCTGCGCCAGGCGCGGAAGGGGTGGATTCGGCCGGGACTCATCATCCGCTGGCTGGGCGCCTACGGCTCGCTCACGGCCCGCTTCCTGGCGTCGCCGCGGCCGGATTTCCTCTTCGTCGGGTACTCGGGACATTTCGATGTCTTCCCGGCGAAGCTCCTCTGCCGCCTGCGCCGGGTGCCGCTCGTCTTCGACGCCTTCCTGAGCCTGTACGACTCGCTCGTCCTGGATCGGGATGCGGTGCCGCGGGACGGGCCGAAGGCGAGGCTCCTGGCCTGGGTGGACCGGAACGCCTGCCGCCTGGCCGACCGGGTCCTTCTCGACACGGAGGCCCACGTCGACTTCTTCATCGGCACGTTCCATCAGCCCAAGGAGAAGTTCTGGGTGCTGCCGATAGGCGCCGACGATCTCGTGTTCGTTCCCGGCGTAGGACCGTCCGACAACGGGCGCCCCTACACCGTGCTGCACTTCGGGCGCTACATTCCGCTGCACGGACTGGAGACGGTGGTGCGGGCGGCGAGGCTCCTGGAGGAGCGGGGCATCGCCTGCCGCTTCCTGATGGTAGGGGATGGGGAGGAGAGGAGCCGGATCGAGGCCCTGGCCCGGAGCCTCGGGACGCGATCCCTGGAATTCCGGGGATCCGAGCCCCCCGAGCGTCTGGTGCGGACGATTCGCGAGGCGGATCTGTGTCTCGGGATCTTCGGCGAGTCGGGCAAGGCCTCTCGCGTCGTTCCCAACAAGGTCTACGAGGCGATGGCGGTGGGGAAGGCCGTGATCACGGGCGACTCGCCGGCCGCCCGGGAGCTGCTCAGGGACGGAGTCGATTGCCTCCTCTGCCGCCGGGGGGATCCGGCGGCGCTCGCCGAAGCGATCCAGAGGATCATGAACGACGAGAGTCTGGCGCGGAGGCTGGCGCAGGCCGGCCGGGAGCGGTTCGAGGAGAGGGCCAGCCCTCGGGTGATCGGCCGGATACTCGTGGGGCGGCTCCGGGAATGGGACGCTGAGCGCGCCGCGGCGGCCTGAAACGCGATGAGCGTCAAGACCCCGGCTTCCAAGCGCTTTCTCAAGAGGTGGAGCCGCCGCCTCGTCGCCGGTTGCGGCCGTCTGGCGCATCCCGTACGGAGGGCCGGCCATCCGGGAGGGCTCCGGATCCTGACCTATCACCGGATCGCGTCCGACCGTGAAGACCCGTTCGCCGTGTCGCCAGAGGAGTTCCGGCTGCAGATGGACCTTCTGGCGCGCGGCGGGGCCGTGACCGACCTCGATCGGGCCATCGACCAGCGCGGGAACGGGCAGGGGACTCTTGGTCGGGGCCGCGTCGTCCTGACGTTCGACGACGGCACGGACGACTTCGTGGACGCTGCCCTCCCCGTCCTCGCGGAGCGCGGCCTTCCGGCCATGCTCTACGTCATTCCCTCGAAGGTCGGGACGCCGGGATTCGTCTCCTGGAGCGATCTCGAGCGGCTGCCGGCCCAAGGCATCCGCATCGGCTCCCATTCGCTGGACCACGTCTCCCTGGGTAGGCTCCCGCGGGAGGAAGTCCGACGCCAGGTCGCCGACTCCCGATCGATCCTGGAGCAGCGTCTGGGGATCAAGGTCGATTCCCTCGCCTACCCCTTCGGGACGCTGCGGGACTTCGGCGAGACCGTCAAGGAGGAGGCGCGCGCCGCGGGCTATCGGACCGCCTGCACCTCGATCAACGGCCTGAACCGGAGCGCTCTCGACCCTCTCGAGCTCCGGCGCACCAAGATCGAGCAGGGGGACGGGCCCATCTTCGGGTGGATTCTCGGCGGCTGCCTGGACGGCTGGGCGCTCATCGATCGCTACCTCTCCGCCCTGCAGAATCGCTACGCTTGAGGGGATGCGGCGCGGCGATGCCTGAACCCCGACCGACGAGCCGGCCGCCCGAGCGCCGCGTCCCGGGCGAGGCCGCCTGGCCAGTTGGGCTCCTGCTGCTGGCGCTCGCCCTGCGCATCGGCTTCGTTCTCGTCCAGCAGCCGGGGTTCTACTTCGAGGATTCGCTCGATTACGATCGCGCCGCCCGCACCCTGCTCGAGACCGGGCACTTCAACACCCGCTACTACCGGCTGCCGCTCTATCCCGTCTTCATGGCCGGGTGCTACGGGCTCTTCGGGACCGGGCTGCTGCCGCTCCGGATCGTCCAGGCTTTGATCGGGACGGCGACCTGCGGGCTGATCTGGCTGACCGGCCGGCGGCTCTTCGGCTCGCGGCCCGGCCTCCTGGCTCTCTTCGGCGCGGCGGCCTTCCCGGTGCACGTCGTCATGTCGGGGATCGAGTACCCGGTGGTCCTGGGGACATTCCTGATCTGGATCGTGCTCTGGCTGCACACGCGCCGGGATCAGAACGGCGTCTGGCCGGCTCGGGGGCTCGCCGCCGCCGCCTGCGTCACCGTGCTCGCCTCGACCCTGTTCGAGGGTGGGATCGTGGTCGGGGCCTTTCTCGTCTTCCTCATCGTTC
>DASRJX010000078.1:0-9241 GCA_035649235.1 Candidatus Cryosericum sp. | reverse complement strand
TCCAGGCCGCAAGCGTAACCGGCGGCCGCCGCGGCGAGGGCGTTGTAGACGTGGTGCCTCCCGGCGAGGCCGATCTCGACCGGTGTCGTTTCCTTGCCGTGCTTCAGGAGAAAACGGCTCCCTGCGAGGCCGAGAGGCGTGAGCGCCTCGGCGCTCACCTCGCGCCCTTTCGCCTTCAGGCCGAACGGGATGGAGCGGCCCGGGAAGGCGCGCCCCAGCCGCGCCACGCGGGGGTCGTCGGCGTTGTAGGCGGCGATGGCGTCCTTCCGCATGCCGGCGAACAGCTCGCCCTTCGCCTGGGCTATCCCGTCGATGCTGCCGAAATGCTCCAGGTGCACGCGCAGCACGTTCAGGATGACGCCGACGTCCGGGTCGGCGATCTCCACCAGCCGGGCGATCTCCCCGCGGTAGCTCATCCCCATCTCGAGCACGGCCGCCTGGCAGGCGTCCTCCATGCGCAGGAGCGCCAGCGGCAGGCCATAGGCGTTGTTCAGGTTCCCCTCCGAGCGATGCGTCCTTAGCCGGGTCGACAGGACCGCGGCGGTCAGTTCCTTGGCGGTCGTCTTGCCGGCGCTGCCGGTGATGCCGACGACCTTGAGGGGGCGGCCCCGCCGCACGTGCGCGCCCAGGTCCTGCAGGGCCCGCGTCGTGTCCGCCACCTTGATCACCGCTGGCGCCTCCTTCCAGGTGGCCGCGCCGCCCCGCGCCACCACCACCGCCGCGGCCCCCTTCTGGACCGCCGCGGCCACGAAATCGTGCCCGTCGACCCGGGGACCGACGATCGCGAAGAACAGGTCCCCCGCCACGAGCGTCCTCGAGTCGATGCTGTAGCCCGCGACCACCCGGTCACCCGGATCGGCCGTTTCCCTCCCGGCGGCGTCTGCCGTGGCACCGCCCGGCGCCAGGTCCCCCTGGACCGCGGAGGCGATCTCCGCCAGGCGGAGTCGCGCCATGTCCCGTCACACCGCCTTCCCGCGCCGCAGCCCGGCGAGCGCGTCGCGCGCCACCTGCCGGTCGTCGAACGGGATGGTCTTGTCGGCGAGGATCTGGTACGGCTCGTGACCCTTGCCCGCGATGACGACGCAGTCCCCCTTGCGCGCCCGCTCGACGGCGCGCCGGATCGCCTCGCGGCGATCCAGGACCACCAGGCAGCGCTCCTCCGGCAGGGGCGCCGATTCAGAACCTCCGAGCGCTTTCCGGACTCCGGGCAGGATGCCGTCGATGATCGCCTGCGGGTCCTCGCTCCGCGGATTGTCGGACGTCACGATCACCAGATCGCTCGCCTGTGCGGCGGCGAACCCCATGCGGGGGCGCTTGGCCCGGTCGCGGTCACCGCCGCACCCGAAGACGGTGATGACACGCCGCGGCCGAAGCTCCCGGACCGCGCTCAGAACCTGGCTCAGGGCATCGTCGGTGTGCGCGTAATCGACCAGGACCAGGAACTCGCCGTCGTCGTCGACCCGCTCGAGCCGGCCCGGCACGCCGCGCATCTGCCCCAATCCTCGCGCCACGGCCTCGACCGGCAGGCCGAGGGCCAGGGAGGCGGCGGCCGCGGCGGCCAGGTTGCGGGCGTTCAGGACACCTATGAGCGGCGACGCGATCGTCAGGGTGCCCGGAAGCGAGGCGCCGGGGGCGACACCGGGCCCGATGGCGAGCGTCACCTCGGAGCCTCCGGCCGTGGGGCGATGGGAGGCCAGGCGCAGGTCGGCGCCGGTCGACTCGCCGAAGGTCACCACCCGGGCCCGGGTGGCCGCCCGCATCGCGGCGGAGGCTTCGTCGTCGGCGTTCAGGACCGCCACGGCGCGCTCCGGCAGATCCCGGAACAGGCCCGCCTTGGCCTCGCGGTAGCGCTCCATCGTACGGTGGAAGTCGAGGTGATCCTGGGTGAGGTTGGTGAACACGCCGGCCCGAAACGCGATCCCCGCCACCCGCTGCTGTGCCAACGCGTGCGACGACACTTCCATGGCGCAGGAGCGGGCACCGGAAGAGGCGAAGCGGTCGAGGTGGCGGTACAGGTCGAGCGATTCGGGCGTGGTGCGCTCGGCGCGCGATTCGTCGCGGCCGTAGCGGTAGGCGACGGTGCCGAGGAGGCACGGCTTGAGGTCCGCCTCGCGCAGCGCGGCCTCGAGGAGATAGCAGACGGTCGTCTTGCCGTTGGTCCCGGTCACGCCGACGGTCATCAGGCGCTCGTCGGGGCGTCCGTAATAGGCGCGCGCCATGAGCGCCAGCGCGCGGCGGTCGTCCTCGGCCTGCACCCAGGCGACGCGGCCTCTGGAGGGCCGGGACGCGAGCACGGCCACGGCGCCGCGCTCGAGCGCCTGATCGAGGAAGTCGAGACCGTCCCTGGCCTCGCCGCGCAAGGCGGCGAACAGATATCCCCGCTCCACGGCCCGCGAATCGTACGCCAGGCCCTGGATGGATGTCTCCGGATCTCCCGTCACTCGGGCTCCGGGGAGATCGCGGAGGATTTCTTTGAGCTGCACTCTTTCACCTCGACAACCGCGCCGGAGACGTCATTCGTAGACCAGCGCGCAGCGGTCGCCGGCGCGCACCGGCGAGCCGGGGCCGGGCTGCTGCTCCGTCACGCGCGGCCCTCGGCGCTGGCTGCTGCAATTCAGTCCCTGGGCGGCGAGCGTCTCGGTCGCCTGCCGCAGGGTCATGCCCGTCAGGTCCGGCATCGTCCTGGATGCGTCGTCGCCGGCGGGCAACCTTCCCAGGATCGCCGCTTCGACCTTGGCGGTCGGCGCGCCCTGACGCGCGCTCTGGCGCCTTACCGCCGCCACGGCCTCGCCGCCGCGCCTCGGAGCGGAGGCCCGCAGCGGCGCGTCGAGGACGACGCCCGGCTCGCGATCGGCGGGCACGCCGAGGTACTGCAGGACGGGCTGGGCGACGCGCGAGAAGACCGGGGCGGCGACGTCGCCGCCGTGGAACTTCGGCCCCTTCGGCTCGTCGACCATGACCACGATGACCAGGGCCGGCCGATCGGCGGGCACGAACCCCACGAACCAGGCGATGTGGCGCCCGCGGGCATACCGCCGCGTGGCCGGATCGATCTTCTGCGCGGTGCCGGTCTTGCCGCCGGTCGAGTAGCCGGGGACCTTGGCCGCGGTGCCGGTTCCGTCGCTGGTGACCGACTCGAGCATCCGGCGCAGCGTCCTGGCCGCCTGCGCCGACACGGCGCGCCGCTCGCCGCCGTCCCCGGCCTCCTCCGGCGCAACCCGGCTTCCGTCCGGGTCCGTGAACGCCTCGATCAGGTGCGGCGGCGCGTAGACCCCGTCGTTGGCCACCGCCCCGATGGCGGCGGCGAGCTGGATCGGCGTCACGCCGATCTCCTGGCCCATCGCGATCGAGGCCTGCGACAACCCCGACCAGTCGTCGAGATCGCGCAGCAGGCCCGGGCTCTCTCCCGGCAGCTCGAGCGCGCTTTCGCTGCCGAAGCCGAACCTCAGGAGCGCGTCGTGGAAGTCGGAGGAGCGCAGTCGCTGGGCGACCTTGATGGTGCCGATGTTGCTCGACTTCGCCAGCACCTCCGTGAAGGTCAGGTTGCCGAACGGGAGACGATCCTCGTGGTAGCGGTGCTTCGCGACGAAATAGGAGCCGTTCTCGCAGTAAATGACCTCGGCCGGGCGCACCTTGCCGGCGTCCAGCGCCGCCGCCGCGGTGATCACCTTGAAGGTCGATCCCGGCTCGTAGAAGTCGCCGACGGCCCGGTTGTGCCGCGCCGACTCCCCAGCCTTGGGATAGAGGTTCGGATCGAAATCGGGACGGCTCGCGAGCGCCAGGATCTCGCCGGTCTGCGGCCGCAGGACGACGATGGCCGAGCCGTTGGCGCCGGTCTCCTGCATCGCCGCGTCGAGCTCGCGCTCGGCGATGTGCTGGATGGCCTCGTCCAGCGTCAGGATCACTCCATGGCCGGGGATCGGCTCGACGCGCGAGCGATCGAGGACCCGGTCCCCCTTGCCGTCGCGCACGAACTGCAGCTGTCCCGGCGTGCCGGTGAAGCGATCGTTGAAGGCGAACTCCACTCCGGCCAGGCCCTGGTTGTCGACGCCGCAGGCGCCGACAGCGTGCGCCGCCAGGTCGCGCTTCGGGTAGAAGCGACGGCTCTCCCGGACGAAGGCGATGCCGGGGATCTCCAGGGCCTCGATGCGCTTCCTGAGATCGGGGTCGATCTTGCGCTTCAGCCACACGAAGCGCCCGTCCGAAGCGAGCCGCTCCCGGAGTGCCGCGGGTTTCATCCCCAGGATCGGAGCCAGCCGCCGCGCCGCCGCCCCGGCGTCCCCGACCTCCGAGGGATCGGCGAACACGGAGTCGACGGCGAGGCTCAGCGCCAGCTCCCGCCCGTTGCGATCCAGGATCGGGCCGCGCAGGGGATCGAGCGTGATCTCCCCCTCGTGCTGGGCCCGCGCCAGCTCCAGGAGCGCCGGCGCCCGGAACACCTGGAGATGCACGCAGCGGGCCGCCAGTCCGGACAGCCCGGCGATGATGCCGACGATGATTGCCGCCAGGCGCGTGCGGCGCATTCTCTCGGCCGGGGCGGGTGCGGACAGCCGGCGCCAGCGCGCTCCGCCCACTCCAGGCCCGCGCCCCGATCCGGCCGCGGGGCCCGGCAGGCGCTGGAAGCGGGCGCGCAACCGGCTCACCGGCGCTTCCCTCCGAGACTCGGGACCGACACGATGCCGGCCTCGATCGGCCCGTCGACTGTCCTGACGCGTCCGCCGCTCGTCGTCACGCGGCGCACGTCGGCGGCCGGAGGATCGACCAGTCCGAGCTCCTTGCGCGCCTTGCGCTCGATGCGCGCCGTGTCGAGGAGCGTGGCGCGCTCGAGCGCCAGCTGCCGCTCCAGCTCCGAGAGCTGCCGCCTCTGGGTCTCGAGCTTCTCGAGCCTGTAGGAGACGCGCAGGAAGTCGACCCGCTGCCAGACGTAGCCGAGCAGGGGGACGACGATGGCGGCTCCGTACAGCAGGAACCTCCAGAGCTCGCGCGATCGGGCGCGGTCCTTCTCGCGCACCATCCTCCGGTTGAGCTGGATTTCCGCTCCCGGGGCGCTGCGGCGCGTCACGACGGGCTCCCGCTGTGCTCTGCGCTCATGCCGCCGTCTCCAGCCGCTCCACGGAGCGCAACCGGGCGCTGCGCGCGCGGGGGTTGTCGCGCACCTCGGCCGGGTCGGGCCGCACCAGAGCACTGGCCGGGAGCCGCACCAGATCGGGGCGCCCGCACCCGCAGCGCGGCAGACCGCGGGGGCAGATGCAGCGGTGCGCGAGGGCCCGGAAGGTCTGCTTGACGGTGCGATCCTCGAGCGAGTGGAAGGAGATGATCGCCAGCCGGCCGCCTCCGCGCAGCCGTGCCACCGCCTCCTCGATCAGCGCCGCGAGGTAGCCGATCTCGGCGTTGACCGCGATGCGCAGGGCCTGGAAGGAGCGTGTGGCAGGATGGGTCGCGCCGCCCGGCGCGGCCGCGCGCCCGCGACGCTCCTCGAAGCGCCGGCCTCCGGCGGCCGCGGCGATCACCTCCGCCAGGCGGCCGGTGCGCGTGATGGGAGACCGATCGCGCTCGGCTGCTATCCCCCTCGCGATGCGCGCGGCCTGCGGCTCCTCGCCAAAGCGAGCCAGCAGGTCCCGCAGCTCCCGCTCGGTCAGGCCGTTGACCAGATCGGCGGCGGTCGTCGGCTGCGTCCTGTCCATCCTCATGTCGAGCGGTCCATCCCTGCGGAACGAGAAACCGCGCTCCGGGTCGTCCACCTGGAGCGAGGAGAGACCGAGATCGAGAAGGATTCCGTCCACGGACCGGACGCCCAGCCCGTCCAGGATCGAGGGCAGGTCGCGGTGATCGGCGTGGCGCAGTGCTGCGCGCTCGCCGAAGGGGAGAAGGCGCCGGCGAGCCAGCGCCAGCGCCTGGTCGTCGCGGTCGAAGCCGAGCAGCCGGCCGTCCGGCGCGGTGGCGCGCAGGATCGCCTCCGCATGGCCGCCGGCGCCCACCGTGCCATCCACCCAGACGCCTCCGGGGCGGCACGCGAGCGCCTCCAGGACGTCCGACACCAGGACGGGACGGTGCGCGGCCTGCTCCATCGACTCCCCGTCAACACGGCTCCTAGAGGCCGAGTCGGGCGAGAACCACCCGATGCTCGTCGGTAATCGGCTGCGACTTCAGAAGCGACTCGAACTTCTCCTTGCTCCAGATGTCGATGTAGACCTGGTGGCCGAGCACGGCGACCAGGCCGTCGAGACCGCTGGCGTGACGCACGACCGGGTGGATGAGCAGACGGCCCTGATCGTCCATGGCGGCCGCCTGGCCGTAGTAGTTGACCATGTTGGTGAACCGGGTGATGGCGGGGTCGATCGAGGGCGCCGCGGCGATCTTCTTCTCGACTTCGAGCCATTCGGGCATGGGGTAGACGCGTACGAACTCGCCCGAAAGCGACGTCACGAAGAACTCGCGCCCGTACTTCTCCTCGATGTAGCGGCGGAAGGAATTCGGGACCTTGATCCGACCCTTGGCGTCGATCTTGGCCGGACAGTTCCCCCGCAGCATCGAGCCCCCCCTGCGTCCAACAGCCCGAAAACGGCGCGTACACCCGCCTCCGGATGCGGGGAACGGGACTCATGGCCCGCCTGGCGTGGCGTCCAGCCCGTTCCACTTTGGAGCTATCGAGCGTTGACTGTAGGGTGGATCACCCACAAAATTCCACCCACTTCCACCGGCGAACTATATGGAGCGACCTATCGGGTGTCAAGGGCTTTCCGCAATTTTTCTTGCTGGAACCCAAAGATTTGAAATGGGATACAGGCCGAGCCCCGACGGCTCCCAGCGCCTCAATTCCTTGGGACGGGGAGATCCGGGCCCACGAGATACTGTGGCAAGAGACAAGAACAGGAACCTGGAAAGGGGTGTTGCCCCGATCCGACCATCACCGTACCATTAGGCGCCATGCCGGGCCGCGGGCTACCTATCCTCTTTGTTTTCCTCCTGACGGCAGGGGCCCTCCCGGGAGGGGGCATAGCCGCTCCGAAGGACGACGCCGCCGAGAACAAGCTCGATCCGTTCCTGCGCCGCGTGGCGCACGGTGTTGCGCGCCACGCGGGACTGATCGCGGATCGGTTGCCGGCACGCTCCCGCGAGGCGATCGGCACGCTGCCGCCCTTCGTGCGCGTGCGCCGCGACCAGGGCTTGCACGACGATCCCGTCCTCTTCGTCAAGGCGCGTCTTCTCGACGAGCCCGGCGCGAACGCTCTCCTGGAAGATCGGCTCCGGTCGATCGGCGTCGAGGTGCGGGCGCGCGCCGGCGGGATCGCCTCGCTCGCCGTGCCTTCGTCCGCCCTGGAAGCACTCGCCTCCATTCCGGAGGTCCGCTGGCTCAAGGCGGCCCGGTCGTACCGGCTCACGAACGAGGTCAGCACCGGCGACAATTTCACCGGCGCCCGGACGGAGAACATCGTCTTCGGCGACGCGGGTGAGGGCGTGATCGTCGCGGTCATCGATACCGGCATCGACTGGTCGGACGACGATTTCCGCAACACCGACGGCAGCACGCGCATCCTCGGCATCTGGGACCAGACCCTGAGCGATCCGGCGCATCCGCCCCCGGCCGGTTTCTCGTTCGGATCCTTCTACAGCCAGGCCGATATCGACCTGGCGAATTCGAGCGGCATCCCGATCGATACCAGCGACGGTCACAGCCACGGGACGCACGTCGCCGGCACCGCGGCCGGCAACGGCCGGCACACCGGGAACGGCGTGCCGGTGGGGACCTTCGCCGGTATGGCGCCCAAGGCCGATCTGCTGATCGTGAGGGTCTTCGACAGCGCCGGGAACTTCTGCAACGCGTGCGACCTGACGGCCGCGACCGTCTTCGTCGATCAGTTCGCCCGGACGGCCGGGAAGCCATGGGTCGGGAACATGAGCCTGGGCGACCCCGTCGCCGGCGCTCACGACGGCACGAATCCCGACGAGCTGGCCATCGACGCGCTGGTCGGACCGGGGCGGCCCGGAGCGCAGATGGCGATCGCCGCGGGCAACGAAGGGCGCTCGACGCGCCATTCCCACTGGGAGGGGACGCTGGCCACGGGTCAGACGTTCTCCACCAGCTTCCCGCTGGGTTCGGCGGCGCCCAACTCCGGGAACGACAACGACTTCGTCTGGCTCGACCTCTGGTACAAGGGAGCGGACGCGGCGACCGTGGAGATCCTGACGCCCTTCAACCAGACGATCAGCGCCGCGCGCGGCGGCACGAGCGGTCTCGTCTGCACCACGGCCGGGGCCGTCCTCGTCGACGCCACGAACGCTCCCGACCCCGAGAACGGCGACAACGAGGTCTTCGTCCAGATCTGGGACAGCGGCGCTTGCAGTCCGGTGGCGAGCCCGGCGACCGGCACCTGGACGGTCCGGATCGTCACCACCAGCATCGGCGGTCCCACCGGGGGAACGTTCGACCTGTGGAACGCGTCCGACACGCCGCGCGCCGTCAACGTTGAGTACGTCCAGTTCACTTCCTTCACCGCCGGGAAGATGGTCTCGATCCCGGGCACGAGCCGGAATGCCGTGACCGCCGGCGCGTTCGTCGGCAAGGGCAGCTGGATCAACGCGGCGCAGGTGAACTTCGCTCCGCCCACGAGCGCCGGCATCGGTTCGCTCTGCGCTTTCTCGAGCACCGGGCCGACGCGCGACGGGCGCACGAAGCCCGACATCGCCGCCCCGGGCGAGTACGTCGGCTCCTCGCGCAGCCGATTCGCGTCGTACAACCAGCAGTTCGCGGAGCGGGACGCCGTGCACGCCGACAAGGCCGGCACCAGCATGGCGACACCGCACGTCGCGGGAGCGATAGCGCTCCTGTTCGGGATCGACCCAGCCCTCGATGGAGCGCAGGCCCGCGCGGCGCTGCAGCGTGCGGCGCGCGCCGATTTTTTCACGGGAACACTCCCCAACAACCGCTTCGGCGCCGGCAAGCTGCGGGCCCTGGACGCGGCCTACGAGGCGGCGTCGATGGTCACGGATCTGCAGGCCGGGGCGGCGATCGGCGACTTCTCCTTCTCGGGCCACACACAGATCGATTCGTGGAACGTCTACCGGGGCCCTCTCCCGGGCATCTCTGCCACCAACTACGGGACCTGCTTCCTGAGCGGGCTGGCGACTCCGGAGTTCTCCGATTCGCTGAACCCGCCGCTCGGGACGGGCTTCCTCTACCTCGTGACCGGTGTCTACACCAGCCCGACGACTCTCCTGAGCGTCGAAGGGACCCTCGGCA
>DASRJX010000077.1:0-20850 GCA_035649235.1 Candidatus Cryosericum sp. | reverse complement strand
ACCGAGCGCCCGCCCGACGTTCCGGAATGGGATCATGTGTCTCTCCTCGATGGTCGTCGATGGTTATCGTCATCCTACGTCGACGTGGGCCGAAAGGTTGCGCTGATGTTCCGACGGTGACGCGAGGGGGAGGCGCGGCGGCTCTCCGAGGATCGAGAGGTGCTGATCTTCCACTCCGTCCGGGAGCTCCTGTTCAACATTCTCAAGCATGCCCGCGTGCACGGGGCACAGGTCCATCTCCGGTATGGAAGGGACGATTTGACCGTGCATCCGCGAGCGCTTGAAGGACCTGTGCGGCAGTCTCGACATCGACTCCGCTCCGGGATCCGGCACCTGCGTCACGCTGACGGTTGCCTGGCAGAGCCGCCGCGGCTGCGGCGGGCGTCGCGGGTGCGCTAGAATCCGCACGGTGCAGGGCCACCACGACACATCGATGCTGCCGCCGCGACGGGCGCAGCGCCTTCGCGCGGGCCGCGGAGCGCATGGCTGACCGCGGTCCCCGGCGGACGCCCCGCGCGGCTCTCGTGCGCGCCTCGATGGCGCTGCACGCCGGCGGCGCAGTGCTCGGGGTCGTCTTGCCGCGAACCTGGCCCTGGGTTTTCGCCGGGCTCGTCGCCGATCACCTGCTGCTCGTCGGCGGCAGCCTGTGGCCGCGGAGCAGCCTCGTCGGGCCCAACCTGACGCGGCTCCCGGCGGGGGTCCCCGACGATCGCTCGGTGGCCCTGACCTTCGATGACGGCCCGGACCCCGCCGTCACCCCCCGCGTCCTCGAGATTCTCGGGCGCCGGGGCGCTCTCGCCACCTTCTTCTTTATAGGCCGGCGCGCCGAGGCTTACCCCGACCTCGTGGCCGAGACCGCGCGGCGCGGCCATCGCGTCGAGAACCACTCGCACCGTCACCTGAGCGGGTTCTGCTTCCTCGGGCCGCGGGCGATCGGCCGCGAGATCGACCGCGCCCAGGATGTCCTGTCCCGGTGCGCGGGCGAGGCACCCCGCTGGTTCCGCGCTCCGGCCGGGATCCGCAACCCCTGGCTCGACGGCGCCCTGGTGCGGCGGGGCCTCGAGCTCGCGTCCTGGACGCGGCGCGGCCTCGATACGGTGTCGCGCGATCCCGCCCGCGTGCTCCGCCGGCTGACACGCTCCATGGCACCCGGCGACGTCCTGGCCCTGCACGACGGCAGCGCGGCCCGCGATCGGGACGGCCGCCCGGTCGTGGTGGAGACGCTGCCTCGCCTCCTCGACGCGATCGACGCCGCCGGTCTGCGCGCCGTCCCCCTGCCGGCGCCGCCCGGACCGCATGCCGGCGCCTGAGCCGGAGCCGGCGCCCGAGCCGGAGCCGCGGCCCGCGCTCGGCCGCCGCCGCTGGCGCGACGTCCTCGGCGAGCTGCACTACCAATTGCGCACCGAGGCCGACACCCCGGGCCGCAACGCCGCGGCCATCGGGCTCGGCACGCTCATCGGCTGCGTGCCGCTGTACGGCACGCACCTCCTTCTCTGCGTCCTGTTCGCCCGGCTGTTCCGGCTCAGCCGCGTCGTCACCTACCTGGCGGCCCACATCAACAACCCTCTGACCGCGCCATGGATCCTGGCGGCCTCCCTGGGTGTCGGGCACCGCGTGACGCGCGGCACCTGGCCGGCGCTTCGTTTCTCGGAGCTGGCGCGCCAGGGAGCGCTGGACATCGGCCGCGACATCCTCACGGGCAGCCTGATCCTGGGCGCCGGACTGGGGATCGTGCTCGGCTCGATCGCCTGGATCGTCGGCCGGGGATCGCGGCGCCAGTCACCATGGCGTCGGAAGGTGGACGAAGTCTCGCGGCGCTACCTCGGCGACGGCGTGTTCCACTGGGAGTTCGTGCGTGGCAAGCTGCGGCACGATCCCGTCTACCGGGCGATCGAGCCGTGCTTTCTGCGGTTCCATGAAGGCACCCTCCTCGACCTCGGCTGCGGACGCGGCATCGCGCTGGCGCTCGCGGACCACGTGCTCGGCCAGGACGGGTCGGCCCCGCCCGTGCTCGTAGGCGTCGAGCGCACCGCCAGAATCGCCGCCGTCGCCCGCGCCGCCCTCGGCGCGCACGGCCAGATCATTGTGGCCGACATCGGCGAGTTCGCGCCGCCGCCGGCGGATCTCATCCTGGTCGTCGACGTGCTGCACTACCTGGATGCCGGCGCCCAGGAACGGGTCCTCGACCGCGCGGCGCGCGCCCTGCGGCCGGGCGGCCGCCTGCTCCTGCGCGAGGCCGATGCCGGCGGCGGCCTCCGCTTCCGGCTCACCGGCGCCGCGGAACGCGTGGCCGCGCTGGGACGGGGCGCCTGGCGCCAGCGCTTCCATTACCGCACGGCGGCCGCGTGGTCGGCGCTCCTCGGCGCGCGCGGCCTCGAGACCGCGCGGGTGCCGATGACCGGGGGTCCTCCCCTCGCGAACGTCCTGATCGAGGCCCGCAAGCCCGGGCCGTGATTCCCGGCCGCCTGGGCGAGGAAGGGAGGTGCCGTCGCGGCCTTGGCGGCCGCGCGCGAGGTGATAGAATCGCGCCCGCTGCCGCGGCACGGCGCGGCTCTGGAGGGACGGGCGCGTGACCGAACCGACGCTTCGAAAAGTCGACCTGCACGTCCATACCGTCTTTTCGAACTTCCGTCATCTGAAGGCGCTGCGCGCGCGCGACTCCTACAGCGACCCGCTCCGCGTCTACGATCGCTGCCGGGAGGTCGGCTGCGACTATGTCGCCATCACCGACCACGACACCATCGACGGCGCCCTCGACCTCCTGTCGCGGCGCCCCGACCTCGAGCCGACCGTGATCGTCGGCGAAGAGGTCGAGACCTTCTTTCCCGACACCGGCCAGTGGGCCCATGTCAACGTGCTCGGAGTGGACGAGGCGACGCACGCCGATCTGCAGCGGGTGAAGGGGAACATCCACGAGCTCGTTCCGTACCTGCGCTCCCGCAACCTGGTCCACTTCCTCAATCATCCTCTGCAGAGCTACCGCATGCAGAAGAAACCGATGCGGTTCGTGGAGGATGTCCTCGAACTGTTCACCCACGTGGAGATC
Organism: Candidatus Cryosericum sp.; assembly: GCA_035649235.1. Taxonomy (GTDB): domain Bacteria; phylum Acidobacteriota; class Polarisedimenticolia; order Gp22-AA2; family Gp22-AA2; genus DASRJX01. The sequence continues at coordinate 17,804 of DASRJX010000077.1, read as the reverse complement.
GGGAACGGCACGTTGCCCCCCGATCAGAACCGGGCGACCGCCGGCATCCTGGAATACGGCCGCCGGCTGGGGCTTGTCCGATTCGGAGTCGGGGGGAGCGACGCCCACGGCCTGAGGCATATCGGGGCGTTCGTCACGCTCGCGCCGGGCGATGACAAGGCCGCCTGGCTCGCCTCCGTCGCGGACGGGAATTGCCTGGTGGCGGGACGCGAGATCGGCCTCGTCGGACTGGTGGGGCAGGTGTACGGGCTCATCGGGCATTACTACGGCCACCTCGGCACCCCCGAGGATCGTCGCCGCATGACACCGTACAACTACCTGGCCGCAGCGACCTTCGTGCCGGCCTGCATCGGGGGCGTCCCCCTCTTCATGAGCCTCCTGAGTTACCTGGGGACGAGCGGGATGAGCCGGGTGGTCGAGTGGAGCATGACCCGCGCCGCCATCCCCGGCCCGGCGGACTCCCGCGTCGTTCCCGTCCCTCAGGAAGAGCCCGAATAGGCGGGCGTGGCTGCGCCTGCCGAGGCGAGGCCGCCTCACGCGCCCGAGCGCGGATGGTCCTGGCGGTTCCTCGGCCCGTTCCACATCACCGGCGTGTTCTGGTACCGCGTCCATCGCTTCATCGTGGGGGCGGTTCCGTCACGGCTGCTGTGGATCCCTGGCGGTTTTTTCGCCACGTTCTTCTTCCTCTGTCTCCGGGACCTGCGCGCGGTCATCGCCGCGAATCTCGAGGCTGTTCTAGGAAGATGTGGCTGGTGGGAGCGCCAGCGTCGCATCTACCTGACGATGTGGTCGTTCGGATGGTGCCTGAACGAGCGCCACGAGCGGCTCACCACGCGCCGCCCGTTCCATATCGAGACCGAGGCGCTGGAGCACTGGAACGAAGCGGCGCGAGAGGGCCGTGGCCTGGTCCTGGTCACGGCGCACGTCGGGAACTTCGAGGTCGGCTCCATGCTGCCGGCGCAGGTGGGGCGCCGCAGCGTCCACCTGGTCCGCGAGCCCGAGGCCGACGCGCAAGCCCAGGCGTTCCTGGAGAGCGTCCTGGATGGGTTCTCGCAGGACCAGTACACCATGCGCTTCCAGAGCGACGACCCGCTGCAGGGGATGGCGCTGCTCGACGCGCTGCGGCGGGGCGAGATCGTCGCCGTGCAGGGGGACCGACCGCGGGCGGGAGGCCGGTCGATCGACGCGACGCTCTTCGGCCGGCCGTTCCCGCTGCCGCCGGGTCCGGCCGCCCTCGCCCGGACCGCCGGGGTGCCGCTCCTGCCCGTTTTCGTCTTCCGTGAGGGGCGCCGGCGCTACCGGGTGGTCTTCCGGCCGTCGATCCACGTCCCGATCACCGGCGATTCCGGCGCGGATCGGGCCGCGGCCACGCGGCGCGTAGCGGTCGAGATCGAGTGGGCCATCCGGCGGGCGCCGCACCAATGGTTCTGCTTCAAGCGGCTGTGGCCGTGAGCCAGGTGCTCAGGGTTCCCGACGCCACGACCTCGCCCTCCCGCGCGACCTCGAAGGCATAGGTACAGAGCGGCAGCGCCATCCCCGAGAGCCGGACCGCGGCGCGGAAAGCCTCTCCGACCGGCACCCGGGCACGGCCGAACCCCACGTCCCGCGCCCCGACCAGGTAGCCGACCCTGGCACCCGCCCGCCCGGTCTCGCGAAAGCGACGCAGCGCCTCGAACACGGCGGCCGTCTGCGCGGCCATCTCGAGCGCGACGAGCGCCGGCGCCGTTCCCCCGGAGTCGAACGCGCTTCCCTCGGGCAGGCGCGCGGTGCACTCGACGCCGTCGTCGGCTGCGCCCTCGACCGCTTCGACCATCCGCATCGGCGGCCGGTGCGGCAGGAGGTCGTCGAGATCCGGGGATCCGGCTGGTGGTCGCCAGCCGCGGGCGGGGGTCCAGGCGGCGATCGCGGAGGACGGCTCGCCGAGGAGGACGACGCCATCCGCGACGATCTCATCGGCGCGACGCACCTCGAACCGGGCGCGGCCCGGGGCCAGCGCCCGCGCCTGGAGGTCGAGGACGTCTCCCGGGGCCACGGGCTGCCGCAAACGAAGGTTCGCGACACCACGCAGCGTCGGCGGGGCGCCGGTCGAGGCCAGCGCGCGCAGCGCCCGATCCAGAAGCGCCACGGCCGGAAGGATCGGGCGCCCCGGGAAATGGCCCTCGAAGAGCGATCCGCACGATGGGATCTCGAGTCTCACGCGCGCACGGCCGTGATCGCGCCGACAACGAACGCAGGGCAGATCTCGCGGATGCACGCGATGTCGGGGTAGGCGGTCGCGTCGCGGAAGCCGCAGGCCTCGAGGGCCGCCACCCAGCCCTCGGGGGTCAGGAACCCGCCGTCGGGCCGCCAGGGGTCCATCGGCCGGGGGGCGCGAAACGCCTCGAGCAGGTTGAACAGGAACTCGACGTAGATCGGCCGGCCGGGGAACGGGCGGAGGCACTCGGACAGGACGAGCGCCCCTCCCGGCGCGAGGGCGCGCCGGACCTCGCCAAAGGTGAACGCGAGATCGCGGGCGACGTGCAGGGTGTTGACGGCGTACACGAGCGCGAAGGCGCCTTCCTCGATGCCTGCCTCGGCGAACGGTCGGTCCATGTCGAGGCGCCCGGAGGCGAGCGGCACGCCGGGAAACCGCCCCGCAAGCCGGCGCTGGGCCCGGCGCAGGAAGGAAGGAGCGATCTCGGTGAGCCGATAGGACCGGACCGCCGCGAGCCGTCCGGTCTGTTCGAGCCGCTCGAGGACCGCGACCGTTCCGCTCCCCAGCCCGCCGCCCAGCTCGAGGATCGCCCCGCCGCCATCGGGCATGGCACTCCCGGCCGCGATCGCCCCGAGGCGGTTGCTGATCGCATAGATGACGTTGTCGTTGGAGAAATACTCGAACCACGCCCCGATCCGATCGGGCGCGAACAGGGCCGCCTCGCCGCTCACGGCTCCGCGGAGCACCTCCGGATAGAGATCGGCCACGGCGGCCGCCATCCGATACGACGGCAGGGCGGAGGGATCGAGGCGTTCCTGCGCCCGCATCGGCTCCTCGGGGTCGAGTTCCGGCAGCGCCGCGGAAATCTGGAACCGCCCGTCGCCAAGGTGCGTGGCGCGTCCGGTCAGCGCCAGGGTGGCGAGGAGCCAGCGCACCACATGGGCGGTCCGTTCCGCGTCCAGGCCGGCGCGCACCGCGATCGCGGCCGGCGTACCCGGCTCCCGCGCCGCGGCATCGAGTCCTGTGGCGAGGACGACCCGAAGGGCCAGGCGATGGACGTACTCCTCGAACAGCGTGCACGAGGCATCGAACCGGTCGTCGAAGAGCGGGATCAGCTCGGTGGGGAGCAATGCGGCGAGGCGGTCGCCGCGAGCGCCGGGGTCGAGGTCCGCGGGCATCGGGCGCGCTCCTACGCCGTCATCCCGGCGTCGATGACGAGGGTCTGGCCGGTCATCGAGGCCGCGCGGTCCGAGAGCAGGAAGGCCACAGCAAAGGCGACAGAGGCTGCGGTCACCCCGCCCGGCAGCACTTCGCTGGCGCGCAGCGCCTTGACCATCTCGGGCGTGACGTCGGCGACCATGTCGGTCGGCACGAATCCGGGGACCACGGTGTTGACCCTGATCCCGCGCGCGCCGACCTCCCGCGCCAGGGAGCGGGTGAGCCCGAGGATGCCGGCCTTGGCGGCGCCATACGCCGCCTGTCCGGCCAGTCCGTGCACCGCAGTCAGCGAGGACACATTGACGATCGATCCCGCCCGCCGGCTCATCATGCGCGGGATCACGGCGCGGCAGCAGCGGAAGACGCCTCCGAGGTTGGCGTCGAGCAGCTCGTCCCAGGCGCCGTCGGGGAGCGCCGCCAGCAGTCCGTCGCGCCGCACCCCGGCGTTGTTCACGAGGCCGGCGATCGGTCCCACCTGCTCCTCGACCTCGACGACCAGGTTCCCCGGGCGCGCCCGGTCCAGGAGATCGAACCGAAACGGCCGCGCCGCGTCGCCGAGATCCTCCGCCAGTCGCCGCGCCTCGTCCTCGCGCTCGCGCCACGTGAAGGCGACTCTCCAGCCCTCCCCGGCCAGCGCGCGCACGATGGCGCGACCGATGCCCCGGCTGCCCCCCGTCACCAGCGCCACCGGCCTCTCCGTGCTCACGATGCCCGCTCCAGGACGAGCCATGCCGCCCCGCCGCCGGACGCCAGCCCGGTCAGCAGGACGCGCTCCGGCGCCGGCTGCGCCGCTCCACTGTGGGGCGCGACATCGACCTCGGGGTCGATCTCCGCGAATCCCGGCGTCGGCCCGAACGAGGCGCCCTCGAGCGCCAGCAGCGCCGGAGCGAGGATCCCGCCACCGTACTCGCCCGTGACGGCTTTCGGCACCAGAAGCGGCGGGAGGGGATCCCCGCTCCAGGACGCCCGCAGGACGCGCGCCTCGAGAAGGTCGCCTCGCCGGGTTCCCGAAGCGCCGGAGACGACGGCGCCGATCCCGGCCACGCCGCCCGGAACCTCGTCGAGCCCCGCGCGCAGGGCGGCGGCCAAAGGCGCGTGCCCATCGCCCCAGTCGGAGACGCCGGCCGTGGAATCGAACCCGGCGCCGCTCCAGCCGATCCGCGCCAGCGCCCGCGCACCGCGCGCGCGCGCCGCGTCCTCGCGCTCGAGCACGAGGACGGTGGCCCCCTCCCCGGCGAGGAATCCGTCGCGCCGGCGGTCGAACGGCCGCGGCATCTCGGCGCGCCCGCCCTCCGGCTTGGCCAGGGCGCCGAAGCGGTCGAGGAGAGCGTGCAGCAACGGCGTGACCTCCTCGACGGCTCCGGCGAGCGCCCGGTCCACGCGCCCCTCGCGCACGGCCTGAGCCGCGCGGGCGACGGCGAGAATCGGCCCCGACTCGCGCTGGGTCAGCATCATGTTGGGGCCCCGCGCGCCGACCGCGATGGCCAGCTGCGCGGCGGGGGCGTTGGCGACGCACTCCGAGAAGTAGAACGGCTGGGCCGTCTCGGCGCCTTCGAGGAACACCTGCTTGAGGAGCAGCTCCGTGAACAGGCCCGCGCCGAAGGTCGTGGAGAGATAGACGCCGACGCGCGAGGCGCCGGTGTCGGCGGCGTCGAGTCCGGCCTCCGCCAGGGCCATGCGCGCCGCGGCGACGGCGAGCTTGGACGGAAAGCACATGCGGCGGCCGGCCGCGGGTGCTATCCAGCGGGACAGGTCGCGGTCCCGGACGAGCCCCGCGAGTCGTGCCCCGGTCTCGCGGTGCACGCCGGCCCGGCGGTCCACCTCGGCGACCGCGGGCTTGCCCGCCAGAAGCGCCCTCGCCAGGGCTTCGCGCCCCTGGCCGCAGGGACCAATCGTCCCGAGCCCGGTGACCACCGCCTCAGCCCGCATGGTCCGGATCTCCGAGGCGCGTGAACACCAGCGCGGCATTGGCGCCGCCGAACCCCAGGCTGGTGGAGAGCGCGTGGCGCGCCCGTTCCAGGCGCAGCGGGCGTCCCAGGATCAACCGCAGCGGGAGGCCCGGATCGGGTTGGCCGTCGTCCGGCATCGGGTGGACCTCGCCATGCAGGAGGCAGAGGATCGTCGCCACGGCCTCCAGCGCTCCGGCCGAGCCCAGCAGGTGGCCGACGAGAGCCTTGGTGGAGGTCACCGGCAGATCCGCCGTCCGGTCGCCGAACACGGCGACGAGTGCGGCGCATTCCGCGGCGTCGTTCAGGGGCGTGCCGGTTCCGTGGGCGTTGACGAAGTCGATCGCTTCCGGGTCGAGGCGCGCGTCGGAGAGGGCCGCGCGGATCGCGGCGGCGGCGCCGTGCCCTTCGGGGTGGGGCGACGTCATGTGGTGCGCGTCACAGGTCGCCGCCTCGCCGGCGGCGAGGGCGAGCGGTCGGGCGCCACGCGCCATGGCGCGCTCCAGGGGCTCCAGAACGAGCGCGGCCGCGCCCTCGCCGAGCGACAGGCCGGCGCGGTCGGCGCGGAACGGCCTGCAGGGCCGCTCGTCCACTGCGCGCAGCGCGTTGAACCCCGCGTAGGTCAGACGGCAGAGCGCATCGGAGCCGCCCGCGATCGCGACGTCGACCTCGCCGCGACGGATTGCCTGGATGGCGTCGCCGATCGCCATGGCGCCCGAGGCGCACGCGGCGGAGACGGTCTGCACGGGCCCGCCGATGCCGAGTTCGCGGGCCACCGCGTCAGCGGGCCCGTTGTTCTGTTGCGAGGCGAGGAGGCTGGCGGCGGGCGGCCCCAGCCGGCCGGATGCGGCGGCGAGCAGGGTCGAGAGATAGGCCTCGGTCTCCAACATCCCGCCGGTGGTGCTGCCGAAGTACATGCCGGTGCGCTCGCACCGGTCGCGCGGGTCGATCCCGGCGCGCGCCACGGCTGAGCGGGCGGCGGCGACGGCAAAGCGGTCGGCGGCCGAAATCCGGCGCGGCTTGCCGCGCGCCCGCCGGGGCTCCAACGCCAGGTCGACCTGGGCGGCGATGTGCGTGCGATGGCCGGTGTGGTCGAAGCGGTCGAATGGGCCGACGGCGGTCCGGCCCGCGCGCAGGCCCTCCCACAACGACTCCAGGCTCCAGCCGAGGGGACTGACCGCGCCGAGCCCGGTGACGACGACGGTGCGCGATCGGTCGGGATCGCGGTCAGCTCCCGGCATTCCGGTACCCCGGGGCGGCGAGGCGTCCATCGATGAAGGCCGCCAGGGCGCTGACCGAAGCGAACGCCTCCTTGCCGACCTCGTGGCTCTGGATGCGAACCCCGAACTCCTTCTCGAGCGCGACCACGAGCTCGAGGGCATCCACCGAGTCGAGCCCGAGACCCTCGCCGAACAGCGGCGCGTCGTCGCCGATTTCCTGGGGGACGAGACCCTCGAGATGGAGCGCGTCCACGATGACCTGCTTGATCCTCGATCGGATGGCCGGTGATTCCGACATCGCTCGATTCCGTCGGACGCACCCGATGATCCCGGCGCCCGCCTGAAGGCCGGAAAGTATAGTACGGATCCCGGCGTGGTAGCATGCGGGCGAGCCACCGATTCGTTCGCCCAGGGATCCGCATGGATGCTTCGATCTCGGCGCTCATCACCTCGGTCGAGGGGCGAGGCGCGAGTCAGGCTCGGCGACACCTTCGCGCTCGTCGCCAATCCCGATATCGGGCTTTCGGCCCACGTCACTCCCCTCGGCGAGCCGGTCCCGCTGGCGATCGCAGGGAAGAGCACGAGCGAGCTGATCGTCCGGGGCCCCGCCGGATCGAACGCCGAGTTCGACTACATCGTCTGGGCGCTGCGGATCGGGTTCGAATCGCAGAGCATCGTGCAGCCGAAGAGCCGGGAGGCGCGCGTTCCCTCGATGGCGGAGCACGAGGCGAGCTACAAGGCGCACCCATCCTTGCGCGCCTTCAACGCGCTGGAGCGGTTCAAGGGGATGCGACCGGCGGGGCGACCCTGGAACGAGACCGCCGACCTGGCGCGATCGAAGCAGCTGCTCCAGGCGGTGGGGACCTACGACCCCGAGCGCGACGGATCGGTGCAGTCGCTCCTGGCTCTCCCATCCCAGGACGACCACGCACCCGGCGGATCTCCGCAGGCTGCTGGGCCCGCGCTGGACGCGCCGGGCACGGAATCGGCGGCTCCGGTCGCGACCGTTCCGAGGGAGACAACGCGCACGGAGCCCGGGCCCGCCGAACCCGGGCGCGAGCCGATCGAGTGGCGGTCGGGTCCGATCTCGAAGGCACCGTCGACCTCGCCGTCGCGACGATTCTCGAGGTGCGGGTGGATGCCGACTTCGGAGCCATCCGGCCGGGGGATCTCCTGACGACTTCGGAGACGCCGGGAGTAGCGCGGCGCGCTGCGGCCGCCGAGCCGGGAACGATCCTCGGCAAGGCCCTCGAGGGGCTGGAGGCGGGGATCGGGACGATCCGCGTGCTGGTGATGGTCCGATGATGGCGAGGAGGACGGACATTGGAGTCGATCGATTGGCTCGAGGTGCGCTGATCACCTGGGTGGTGCTCTTGGCGACGGGCGGACTCCACGCGCAGTCGAGCACGAGCTACCGGCTCGAGGAGCACGTCTTCAATGCCGGGGGCCGGCCGGCGGAGACCATCGTCGCGAGCTCGCCGGGCTTCCGCCTCAGCCTCGAGTCGATAGGCGAATCGCTCGCCCGGCGCGCCCAGTCCGGGGGGGCGTACCGTCTCGATCATGGCTTCCTGCCCGCGCACCGACCGCCGGGCGAGGTCTCCGGTCTCGAGTTTCTCGTCGATCAGCGGACCCTGGCCTGGTCCCCCGAGTCGGCCTCCTCGGCGTACAACGTCTACAGCGGACCGCTTACGGGGCTGCCGGGCCCCTACGGAGGGTGCGCCGCCAAGCGGGTGGCCGGCACCTCCTGGGCTGATCCGTCGACTCCGCCTCCTGCCAGTGGCGCTTTTTATATTGTGACGGGAGAGAATAGTCTCTGGGAGGAAGGGACGAAGGGGTTCGCCTCGAACGGTGTCGAGAGAATCAACCCCTCCTCCTGTCCCTAGATGAGGCGCCGGCACCAGCTCCAGGTCGGAATCCAGCCGCACTCCCTCTTCGTGAGGCAGAACCACATGCGGTTGGAGTTCGTGTACGGATGGAGTACCCTCGACCGCTTGGTCACACGCAGTTCTTGCAGACCCGCGTGCAGTTCACTGAGGGTGGAGCCGCGGGCGACATCTCCACCAGCGGAGAAAGGGGAGAAAGGGACTATCCCATGCCCAGATTCCTCATCGAGGCTGCTCATGAACCCGAACGGATCGCCTGTGCCCGCATCGTGGAGATATTCCTCAAGACCGGCTCCCATTTCCTGACGCACGCCGACTGGGGATGCCGGGACGGAGATCACAAGGCCTGGATCATCGCGGAGACCGGCAGCAAGGAAGAGGCGCGCTCCATTCTGCCTCCTTCCCTGAGGTCCGCTGCGAGAATCGTGCAGTTGAATTACTTCAGTATGGAGGAGATCGAGGACATCCTCCGCGATCACCAGGCCCGGAAGAAGAAGCCCGAATGACGTCCCAGCGGATCACCGCGGCGATCCGAGGTCAGCGCCCTCCGGGGTCGGGAGGCACCGTCGAGGTGAGCACGACTTTCTTCCCGCCACGGAGCACGGTGGCGGTCACCGTCTCCCCGGGGTTCAGGCGGACGATGCGCGCGCGGACCTGAGCGAGACTCTCCGGGCCGGTCAAAGGGATCTCGAGGATGCCGATGATGATGTCGCCGCCGACGATCAGCTCCTCGTCGCCGATCCTGGCGCGGATCGTCCCCGCCTTGAGCCCCAGGCGCTCGCCCGGTGAGCCGCTCGCGACGCGCTGCACGAGAAGGCCGACGCCAGGGGAGGGGACGTTGAACACGCCGGCCAGGTCGCCCTCCAGCAGGTAGCCGTCGATGCCGCTCCAGAACGCCCGCTTCTCCAGGAGCAGGCGCGCCACTTTCGAGGTGATCGCGAACCCCAGGCCATCGGAGCCACCGGAACGAGACAGGATGTAGCTGACGATCCCGACGACCTCCCCCTGCATGTTGAACATCGGTCCGCCCGAGTTCCCCTGATTGATCGCCGCATCGGTCTGGAAGAGCTCCACCTGCGACACTCCGCTCAGCGTGCTGTTCGGCTTCCGGCGACCGCTGATATAGCCGACCGTGAGCGAGTGGCCGACGCCGAGAGGCGCGCCCACCACGAAGATGCGGTCGCCGACCGCCATGGCGTCCGAATCGCCGAGCCGCGCGATGAACGGCGTCCTCGGCGATCGGTCGAGCTCGATCAGCGCCAGATCGACGGACGGCTCCGACGACACGACATGCGCGGCGATTTTCTCGCCGCTCTGCAGGCGCACTTCGATCCGGTCGGCGGTCTGCACGACGTGCGCCGCGGTCAGAATCCTCCCCTCCGGAGTCATCATCACGCCCGATCCGAGCGACTGCAGGCTCGCCGGCTGACCCAAGCCCGGCACCGGCAGGTCGGCCTCCGTCGTGCGGATCTCCACCACCGCCGAATCGACACGCGCGAAAACTTCGCGCAAGGAAGGCGGCTCGTCCGCGGCCTCGGAGGGAAGGACCCCGGGAGCCAAGACAAGGAGCACCGCCGCGTGCGCCACCATCAGCGATCTCATGGGCGTGCGATCTCCATCGGGCGCGGAAAGTATAGTGGAGGTCCGACGGCCCGGAACCAGCCTGCAGGTCCTCTGCCTTTCGCTCCGGGGAAACCTTCCTGTCGCTGACCTGTCTCCCAGAGCGCGGCGGGTCGTCAACGTACTGACAGCTCCCATCTGACCCAGCCGTTCACCTTCTGGTCGCCGATACCCGGTTCCGTGAAACGCCCGCGACAATTTGGTGATTGGCTTGCCGGAGAATTGGCTTGGGACTTACGTTTCGGGCCGACGGAGGGTCCGTCATGGGGCGCATTGGGAGGCGACCCGGCGACGAATCCACAAATGAGGAGCGCCATGGGCCGACGCAATCCAATCACGAATGCATGCGCGCGTAGCGAAGGGACTCCGCGTATAGCGCGCGCCTTCGTCGTCGCCTTCCTGCTCTGCCTCGGCAGTGTCCACGGCTGGGCGAAACAAGACGACCAACAGCGGGCGAAGCAGAAGAACCAGCCGCAGGCGAAGCAGAAAAACGAGCCGCAGGCGAAGCAGAACAACCAGCCGCAGGCGAAGCCAAGCAGCCAGCAGCAGATGAAGGGCCTCGACGAACAGATCCAGGAGGTCAAGTCGGACGTCCTCAGCATTGCGGCGGAGCTGAGCCGGCTGGAGGAAAAACTGCTGTACCCGTCGGGGACACAGGTCGCGGTCTTCGTCTCATTGGCCAAGGGCGACCCGATGCGCCTCGATGCCGTGCGGCTCCAGATCGACGGCCAGCTCGTTGCGCACTACATCTACAGCTTCAAGGAACTGGAGGCCCTGCGCAAGGGCGGCGTGCAACGGATCTACGTCGGCAACGTGGCGTCGGGGGACCATCAGCTCGAGGTGCTCGTCGAAGGCAAGCGCGAGGGCGGCGCGGACTTCAGCACGACGGAGCACTTTGCCTTCCGCAAGGACGTGAAGCCCAAATTGGTGGGCCTGACGCTGGCCGGCCCGAATGCCAGCGCTCCGATCACCGTCGGGGAATGGTAGTCGATGACGCGAGCGCGCCAGCGGCTCATCGGACTCGGCCTGGCCCTCGGGCTTGCCGCCCGTCCTGCCGTGGGTGCCGACTTGCGGGATCTCTATTTCGGCGAGGCGCTCTATCACGCCTTCCAGGGTCAGTACTTCGATGCTCTCCAGCGCCTCGACACCGAGCTGGGCCAGTACCGAGGCCTGGATGAGCCCAGGCTCGACACGCTTCACTATCACATCAACGACGCCGAATTCGATGTCGGGGACTTCGAGCTGAACTACCGGATGCATCACCGCGCAGGGCGCGCCATCAAGGCGGTGCTCGAGGGCGCCGTCGATGAAGCCGTACGCAACGAGGCCGCTTTCAGGCTCGCCCGCATCCACTTCCAGAAGGATCAGCTCGACGATGCGCTGCACGCGCTGGAGCGCATCCAGGGTGTGGTGCCCGAGGGGATCAGGGACGACATCGAGTTCCTGCGGGCGAACATCGACATGGCGATGGGCCATCCGAAAGAGGCCGTCGATGTGCTCGAGCACGTTCGAAGCGATCCGAGCCTGGCCGGGTTCACCGCCTACAACCTCGGCATCGCGCTGTTCCAGGACGGTCGGGCCCGGGAGTCGGTCGAGCAGCTGGACAAGGCCGGACAGCTCCCTGCGGCCGATGACGCGGGTCAGGCGATCCGCGACAAGTCCAACCTGGTGCTCGGCAGCATGCTGTTCGAGGCGGCCGACTTCGAGCGGGCCAAACACTCGCTGGACCGCGTCCGGCTCGAGGGGCCGTTCTCGAACCAGGCTCTGCTGCGGGCAGGCTGGGCCGAGGCCACGGCCAAGCAGTACGACCGGGCGCTCGTTCCGTGGAGCATCCTCACGGATCGCGAGCCGACGGATGCCGCGGTCCAGGAAGCCATGCTGGCCTTGCCGCAGGCCTACGCCAGCCTGAACCTGCACGGCCGCGCCGCGCTCCTGTACGGGCGGGCGCTCGAGTCGTTCAGCCACCAGCTCGAGAGCCTGGACGCTTCGATCGCCAGCATCCTGGGAGGACGTTTTCTCAAGGCGCTGGTCCGCGAGGAGAGCCGCCAGGACGAGAACTGGGTCATCCGCCTGCGCAGCCTGCCCGGCGCGCCTGAGACCTACTACCTGATGGAGCTGATGGCCTCTCACGACTTCCAGACCGCGCTGCACAACTACCTCGATCTCGAGGACCTTCAGGCGAGGCTCACGGCCTGGAAGACCAGCCTCGATGCCTTCCAGGACATCATCCGGCTGCGCCGGCAGAACTACGAGCCGTTGCTGCCGGGGGTCGACGCGCAGTTCCGGGAGCTGGATTCGCGGATCCGCCTGCGGCTCGAGCAGCGCAAGCACCTCGGCGACCGCCTGCAGGCGATGCTGACCGCGCCGCGACCTGATTCTCTGGCGACAGCGGACGAGCGGATTGCGGGCGAGCGCATCGCGCTCATCGAAAAGCAGCTCGGCGGCTCGAAGGGGACCGGATCGCTCGCGCTCCAGGAACGTGCGGCCCGCCTGCGCGGCGTCCTCGCGTGGCGGCTGGAAACCGAGTACCCCGAGCGCCTGACGGCGGCCTACGAGCATCTCAAGGAACTGAACGTGCAGGTCGACGCTCTGACCCGGCAGTACGACGCCTTCGTCCGGACGCGGCAGGCGGCGACGCACAGCTACGCCGGCTACGACGCTCAGATCGAGCGGCTCCGCGGGAGCGCCGGGGACGCCCTGCAGCGTGTCGCCGACCTGATGGGGCGGCAGGGAGAGATGATCGAGACCGTCGCCCTGGACCAGCTGAGGGTCCGCCGGGACCGCCTGGTGGCCCAGCAGACCGAGGCGCGCTACGCCATCGCCGACAGCTACGACCGGGCCGCTCGCGCCCAGTCGAGCCCGGAGGGGCACTGATGCGTCGCCTCACCCTTCCGATGGCGCTCGCGCCGGCTCTCGTCATCGGCTGCGCCGCGCACAGGGCGTCGCAGGGGACGCTGGCGGAGCTGCGCCGCGTGGACCCGGACCTGCAGGAGGCGAAGATCGAGCAGGGCCTCGATCAGGCCATGCAGGCCTACCGGCGCTTCCTCGCGGAGGCACCGCAGACGGCGATGACTCCGGAGGCGATGCGGCGCCTCGCCGACCTGCAGATCGAGAAGCAGTTCGGCCTTCAGGCGGGCGACGGCAAATCGCGGCAGATGTCCGCCCCGCTGCGCGCCGAGAAACCCGCGGGCGGGCCGGCCGGGAAGTCCCCGGCGGCCGAGGGCATGGGCGCCGGACGGCGGGAATCCGATCAGGATTTCGAGAGGCGCACGACGGCGGAGAGCGGGATCCTGCCGGCCGATGACGCCGGCGGGCTGCCGCCGGGCGCTGTGGGGGACGAGGCGGATGCCAAGGGCCCTCTCGAGGCGATCGCCCTCTACAAGAAGCTGCTGACCGAGTACCCGGGTTACGAGCACAACGATCAGGTCCTCTATCAGATGGCGCGGGCCTACGACGAGCTGGGCCGCACCGAAGAGGCCATGGAGATCATGGAGCGCCTGATCCAGGCGAACCCGCATTCCGAGCACAGCGACGAAGTGCAGTTCAGGCGGGGCGAGTACTACTTCACGCGCAGGAAATTCCGCGATGCCGAGAACGCCTATTCGGCCATCATCAGCCTGGGCGCCGCCTCCTCGTTCTACGAGCTCGCGCTCTACAAGCTCGGATGGACGTTCTACAAGCAGGATCTCTACGAGGAGGCCCTGCAGAAGTACACGTCGCTGCTCGACTACAAGATCTCGATCGGCTACGACTTCGATGAGCAACACGAGGAGGAGGACGACCGTCGGGTCGCCGATACCTTCCGTGTCATCAGCCTGAGCTTCAGCAACCTCGGCGGGCCGGACGCCATCGCGCAGTACTTCTCCGGTTTCGGGAATCGCCCCTACGAGGACCGGGTCTACAGCAATCTCGGCGAGCACTACCTGGAGAAGCTGCGCTACGACGACGCGGCGAAGACCTTCAAGGCCTTCGTGGCGCTCTATCCGTTCCACCGCGCCGCGCCGCGCTTCAGCATGCGCGTCGTGGAGACGTTCACCCAGGGCGGATTCCCCAAGCTCGTCCTGGAGTCGAAGCGGGACTTCGCGTCCAGTTACGGGCTGAAGGCCGACTACTGGAAACACAACAAGACCGAAGAGCTACCCGAGGTCCTGGCGTATCTCAAGACGAACCTGAAGGATCTCGCCACGCATTATCACGCCCAGTACCAGAGCCAGGAGGCAGCGGCGGAGAAGGCCGAGAACTATCGCGAAGCCCGCCGGTGGTACGGCGACTACCTCGAGTCCTTCCCGACCGACGCCGAAGCGCCGTCGATCAATTACCGGCTCGCGGACCTGCTCCTGGAGAACAAGGACTTCGGCGAGGCGGCGAAGCAGTACGAGCGCACGGCCTACGAATACCCGCAGCACCCCCAGGCAGCCGCCGCGGGATACGCCGCGGTCTTCGCCTACCGCTCTCAACTGAAGGACGCGGGCGAGGACGTGCGGGACGCGGTCAGGCGCGATACGGTCGCCACCTCGCTCAAGTTCGCAGACACGTTCCCGGGGCACGAGCACGCCGCGGCGGTCCTGGGAGCGGCGGCGGACGACCTGTACGAGATGAAGGACTTCCCCGCGGCCGTCGCGACCGCCCAACGCGTCATCGATGCCTATGCGGGCGCCGAGGTGGCCATCCGGAGCACCGCGTGGCTCGTCGTCGCCCACGGCTCGTTCGAGCTCGCCGAGTACCCGCGGGCGGAACAGGCCTACAACCAGGTGCTGGCGGTCACGCCGCAGGACGACAAGTCGCGCGCCGGGCTCGTCGACAACCTCGCCGCCTCGATCTACAAGCAGGGCGAGCAGGCGAACGCCGCGCAGGACTATCGCGCGGCGGCCGATCACTTTCTGAGGATTCGCACGGCGGCGCCGACCTCCACCATACGGCCGGCGGCGGAGTACGACGCGGGCGCCGCGCTGATCCGCCTCGAGGACTGGACGGCGGCGGCGGAAGTCCTCGAAGGGTTCCGCAAGGCCTACCCCGATCACAAGCTGCATCTCGAGGCCAGCAAGCAGATCGCCCACGCCTACCAGCAGAGCGGCCAGCTGTCGCGCGCCGCCGGCGAATACGAGCGCGTCGCGTCCGAGTCCAAGGAGCCGGCGCTGCGCAGCGAGGCGCTGCTGCTGGCGGGCGATCTCTACGGCCAGTCCAGCGCCCGGGACCGCGCCCTGGATGTGTACCGGCGCTACGTCGACGAGTTCCCCAAGCCGGTCGAGACGGCCCTCGACACCCGCTTCAAGATCGCCGAGATCCACAAGGCGGCAAACAACGACTCGCTCTACCGGCAGGAGCTCTCGGAGATCGTGCGCATCGACGCGCAGGCCGGGCCGGAGAGGACCGCGCGGACGCGGACGCTCGCCGGGCGCTCGGCGCTGGTCCTGGCGGAGCAGGTCTACCGGGAATTCCTGGCCGTGAAGCTGCGGCAGCCGTTCGAAGCCAGCCTGGAGGAAAAGAAAAAGCGCATGGACGTCACGATCGACGCCATGGATGGCCTGGTCACCTACGAGATCGGCGAGGTGACGGCGGCCGCCACGTATTACATGGCCGAGACCTACTTCGATTTCAGCCGCTCGCTGACGGAGTCGGAGCGCCCCGCGGATCTGCAGCCCGCGGACCTGCAGGAGTACGAGCGGGTCCTCGACGAGGAAGCCTTCCCGTTCGAGGAGAAGGCCATCGGCGTCCACGAGAAGAACCTGGAGCTGGTGCGGGCCGGCGTCTTCAACGCCTGGACCGAGAAGAGCCTCGCCAGGCTCGCCGAGCTGATGCCGGGGCGCTACGCGAAGAAGGAGATGAGCAGCGGCTTCCTCACTTCGATGGACGGTTACGCGTACCGGTCGCCCGCGTCGCTGGTCCCGCCCCCGGCGGCGGACGGCGCGGGCGCCACGCCTCCCGACGGGCAGGGCACGAATCCTCCCGGCGAGCAGGGCGCGACGCCTCCCGACGGGCAGGCGCCGAAGGCCCCGCCGCCGCCGGCTCCGGCGCCCAAGGATGGCGGAAGGGTCAGGCATGATTGAGGCCCGCTGCATGAGACGGGCGCGGCTGCCTCGTCTCGCCATCCCGGTGCTGGTCGCGCAGGCCTTCGTCCTCGGCTGCGCCTCGCAGCCCAGCAAGCCGGCGGTGACCGAGCCGGTCGAGGTGCGCTCCGGCGTGCAGGAGGCGACGGTCGCACGGGACGCCGGCGGCTTCACGATCACGCAGCCCGCGCTCGTCCCGGGGGGGGCGCGCTCCGAGTACGAGTCGGCGATGCGCCTGCTGGAGAAGGAGCGTTACGAGCCGGCCATCCAGATGCTCGTCAAGGTGACCGAGCAGGCGCCGGAAGCGACGGCGGCCCACATCGATCTCGGCATCGCCTACGCGCGCACCGGCGACCTGGACCATGCCGAGGCGAGCCTGCTCAAGGCGCTGGAGCTGAATCCGCAACACCCCGTCGCCCTCAACGAGCTCGGCCTGGTGCAGCGGCGCAAAGGGCAATTCGCGAAGTCGCGGGCCAGCTACGAGGCGGCCGTGAAGCAGTTCCCCGACTTTCATTACGCGCACCGGAACCTCGCCATCCTGTGCGACCTGTATCTCGGGGACACCGGGTGCGCGCTGGAGCACTACGAGGCGTATCACCACCTGGCTCCCGGCGACGCCGAGGTGGTCAAGTGGATCGCCGACCTCCGCAACCGCGCGGGCAAGAGCAAGAAGGAGAAGCCATGAGCCGGATCGTGCTGGTCGTGCCGCTGCTCCTGCTGGCGACGGTCGTGGCGCTGGCGGAGGACGCGCCCGAGAAGAAGCGCGCCCCCAGCGCGCCCGAGGCGCAGGACAAGGCTCAGGACAAGGCGCAAGACAAAGCGCAGGACAAGGCCCAGGAGAAGTCGCAGGACAAAGCGCAGGAAGACTCGAAC
Source organism: Candidatus Cryosericum sp. (assembly GCA_035649235.1). Taxonomy (GTDB): domain Bacteria; phylum Acidobacteriota; class Polarisedimenticolia; order Gp22-AA2; family Gp22-AA2; genus DASRJX01. Next base: position 803 of record DASRJX010000077.1, on the reverse strand, counting down.
CTGGGAATGTCCATTCTGGGCAATCAGGAAGCTCCCAAGTCTCTGGTCATCGTTCCCTGGAAGAGCTCGGAGATCGGCAAGTCGCTCGGCGTCTCGACGCTGCTCGACGACTCGAGGCAACCCATCGACAAGGAGGTCTTCATGCGGGTGTTGAGCTACTACGAATTGAGGTCACAAACGACGCGCCACGACGGTGCGCCGGCGGGAAGTGACGCGGCGCAGCCCGCCGCTGCGCCGCACAGGAGGAAGCCATGAGCCTATCAGAACTGCTGGGAAACGTCGGCCTATTCGGAGGCGCGGTCATGTGCTGCCTCGCCCTGCTCTCCATCTTTTCGGTGGGGCTGATCGTGGACAAGCACCGCCGGTTCCGCGCAGCGGCGCGCCAGACGCAGCTGTTCAAGCCCGTGTTCAAGAAGTTCCTCCATGGAGGAGAGGTCCAGGAGCTGATCGACTCCCTGCGGCCGCACCAGACTTCCTACGTGGCGCAGGTGGTCTCGGCGGGCATTCTCGAGTACGACGGCGTGCGCCAGGCCGGAAGCGATCCTAAGGGTTCTCTCGAGCTCGTCACGAGCGCGCTCAGGGACTCAAGGGCCGAGACTCTGATCCAGTTGAAGAAGGGGCTCGGCTTCCTGGCCACGATCGGCTCCACGGCACCGTTCATCGGCCTCTTCGGCACGGTCGTCGGGATCATCAACGCGTTCCGCGGCATCGCGGCGACGGGGTCCGGCGGGATGGCAGCGGTCTCGGGCGGCATCGCCGAGGCCCTGGTCGCGACCGCCCTGGGCATCTTCGTCGCGATCCCG
>DASRJX010000076.1:0-24254 GCA_035649235.1 Candidatus Cryosericum sp. | reverse complement strand
ACGAGGGTCTCGGCCAGGGGCGCGCACAGGTAGACGGCCCTCGGCACCCACGTCTCCAGCGGGTCCGACGGGGCGAGCAGCGCGTGCCATCCGAAGGTCCCCAGGAGGAAGGGGAGGTAGACCAGGAACCGCAGCCTGATCTGCAGCCACAGCAGCGACAGGAAATGCAGGGCGATGAGGGCGTGGAGCGGCGGGCGGTCCGGCCGGCCCGAGGCGGCGTGGAACACCTGAGCGAGGATGGCGACGGTGCCGGCCCACGCCACGACCAGCGCCGCCAGCACGGCGCCGCTCCAGTCCGCGTTGTCTCCCGCCAGCGCCAGGAGGATCCGGAGCAGCAGGTCGATGAGCGTGAAGAGGCCGACGAGATGGAAGCGCGCATTGATGCCGGCGAGGCTCTCGCGCACCAGCCTCGGTCGTGGAGGCGACGCCGCGGCGGCCGAAGGCTCAGCGTCCGGGGACGTAGGAGGCAACCGAGGTGGGCGTCTCCCACAGCCGCACCTCGCAGACGTCGAGCCCCTGCTCCCGGGCCCGCTCGCAGATGAGCTGCGCAATCGCCTCGGCCGTCGGGTCGCGGTCCATCAGATAGAGGGGCTCGTCGTGGCGCTTGAGGACGGCCGCCAGGGGATCGTCCTTGTGCAGGAGCAGCCTGTGGTCGAGGTTCTGGTCGATGAATCCCCGAACGACACGACCAACCTCCGAGAAATCGGTCACCATCGATTGCTGATCCAGCGTCCCGGCGGCCACGACGACCTCGACGCGCCCGTTGTGACCGTGCAGATGGGCGCACTTGCCCTGGTAGCGCAGCAGGCGGTGTCCATAGCAGAAGTCGATGATCTCGGTGACCGTGAACATGGAAGCGCCGAACGCTAGCACAGCGCCGGGGGAGGGTCAAACACGCGGCCGCACAGGCCTGCCGCCCCGGGGACGGCTGGATGGAGGGATCTCGAGGCGATCGAGCGCCTTGCGCACCAGCGAGGAGGCCGGCAGCCGGCGGGCCGCATCGGGGGTGACCCAGCGATAGGCCGGCCCGCGGGGTTGGCCGAGGAGGCGGCCTTCGTGGATCTGCACCTCGATCCGCCGGTACGTGATGCTGTGAGTGACCGTCGCCAGCCACTGTCCGGCGGCGATGCCCGGGCCGCCATCCGGAGCGGTGCCTCCCGGGGCCACCTCGGGGAGCTCCCAGAGTCCGTCCATGAGTCCCGTCCCCTCACGACGGTGCATCAGGAGGCGGCCGTTGCGGCGGACGATCGCCAGCCTGCTTTGCTGTCGCACCGGCCTGCGGCGTCGGGGTGCTTTCGGGATCGCTCCCTGGAGGCCCCGGGCGCGGGCCTCGCAGGCCGCCGACAGGGGACATGTCCCGCAGGCGGGAACCGCGGGCGTGCAGACCGTCGCTCCGAGCTCCATGAGGGCCTGGTTCAGATCGCCCGGCGACGCGCTCGCCTCGACCAGGTTCAGGGCGGCGCCCCAGAGCCTCTCGCGCGCGGGGTCCTGGCGCGGGTCTTCCCGCTCCAGGAGGAGTCGCGACAGGACCCTGGCGACGTTGCCGTCGACGACCGGCTCGCGCTGTCCGAACGCGAGGCTCAGAATGGCGCCCGCGGTGTAGCGGCCGATGCCGGGGAGGGCGAGCAGGGCGTCACGGCTTCCCGGAACGCGCCCGCCGTGTCTCGCTGTCACGAGGCGCGCCGTCGCGTGCAGGCTTCGGGCCCGGCGGTAGTACCCGAGGCCCGACCAGGCCGCCAGGACCTCGCGGAGCGGCGCGCGCGCCAGGTGGGAGAGGGTGGGGAAGCGCTCGAGGAAGCGGGCGTAATAGGGGACCACGGCCTTCACCGTGGTCTGCTGCAGCATGACCTCCGACACCCAGATGCGGTACGGGTCCCGCGTCCCTCGCCAGGGGAGATCGCGCCGGGCGCACCGGTACCAGACGGTCAGGCGGCGGGCCAGGCGGCTCCAGGGGAGCTGTGATGGGCGGCTGGGTCTGGGCACGGGCCGATTATAATGACGCTCCTTGATCGATCAGGGGGAGGGCATGCCAGGAACCCGGAAGACCACTTTTGCCACGCTGTCCGTCGTCGCGCTGGTCCTGGCCGCCGCCGGCCCGGTCCTGGCGCAATGCCACGAGGAGCACGACAAGATCGCGCTGGCGGCCGACCCACGCACCGCCAAGGAGCCGATCGCCCCGGTGCTCGAGGGTCTCGGCACGCACCATCACGAAGTCACGACTCGCTCCGACAAGGCCCAGCAGTTCTTCGACCAGGGGCTCAAGCTGACGTACGGCTTCAACCACGTCGAGGCGCTGCGGTCCTTCAAGGAGGCGGCCCGCCTCGATCCGGACTGCGCCATGGCCTACTGGGGGTGGGCCCTGGTGCTGGGGCCGAACCTGAACCTGCCGATGAAGCCCGAGGTCGCGCCGCAGGCCTGGGAAGCGATCCAGCTGGCGGTCGCGCGCAAGGACAAGGCCACGTCCAAGGAGCGGGACTACATCGAGGCGCTGGCGCGGCGCTACTCGAAGGACCCGAAAGCCGACCGCGCGCCGCTCGATCGGGCCTTCGCGGAGGCCATGCGCGCGCTCTCCCGGAAATACCCCGACGATCTGGACGCCGCGACGCTGTTCGCCGCGTCGCTCATGGAGGCCTCTCCCTGGAACTACTGGACGCGCGACGGCCAGCCCCGAGAAGACACGCCAGACATCCTCGCGACGCTCGAGAGCGTGCTCGGCCGCGATCCCGAGCACGAGGGGGCGCTCCACTACTACATCCACGCGGTCGAGCCGGTGGACCCCGAGCGCGGCCTGAAGGCCGCCGACAGCCTGATCGGCCTCGCCCCGGGCGCCGGCCACCTGGTGCACATGCCGTCGCACATCTGGATCCAGCTCGGCCGCTACCGCGAGTCGTACGAGTCCAACGCGCGCGCCGCGCAGGCGGACGAGGGCTACATCGCCCAGTGCCACGCCCAGGGCTTCTACCCCCTCAGCTACTACCCGCACAACGTGCACTTCCAGGTCTGGGCGGCGCTCCTTCAGGGGAGATCGGCCACGGCACTGGAGATGGCTCGCAAGGTTCGATCGAAAGTGCCCGCGGACATGCACGGCAACGAGTGGGGCCTGTACGAGACCTTCCTGAGCATGCCTCTGGTCACTCTGGTCCGCTTCGGCCGCTGGGAGCAGTTGCTGGCCGAGCCTCGCCCCCCGGCGGAGGCGCCGTACACGACCGGCGTCTGGCGCTATGCGCGCGGCCTGGCCTACATGAACACCGGGAAGCCCGAGGAGGCGCGCAAGGAGCTGCAGGCGCTTGCCGCGATCGCGGACGATCCGAAGATGGCCGAGCGTCATGTCGGCTTCAGCATGGCCCCCAGGCTCCTGTCGATCGCGCGCCAGATCCTGGACGGCGAGATCGACGCGAAGGCGCGCCGGTGGGACGCCGCGATAGGGAAGCTCGATCGCGCCGTACGCATCCAGGACTCGCTGCTCTACACGGAGCCGCCCGACTGGTACTACCCGGTGCGGCACACCCTGGGTGCCGTGCTCCTGGAGGCGGGGCGGGCCGAGGAGGCCGAGACCGTCTACTGGCAGGACCTCAGGAAGAACCGCGACAACGGCTACGCGCTCTTCGGCCTGTGGAAGAGTCTCGAAGCGCAGGGGCGCGCGGACGAGGCGGCCGACGCCGAGAAACGCTTCCGCGCCGCCTGGGCGGATGCCGACGTGACGCTCACGTCGTCCCGCTTCTGAGCGGGCCCGGGTCCTTGAGCCTCCAATGACCGATCTGACGCCGCCCGCCCGCATCGACCGGCACTCGCGCCTGTACCGCGACAACCGGTACGTCTACCCGGTCCTGTCGCGGCGGTCGCGCGGGCTGTCGATCGGCATCAACCTCAACCCCGACAAGGTCTGCAACTTCGACTGCATCTACTGCCAGGTCGATCGCACGACGCCGCCCGTGGTGACGGAGGTGGACGAGGCGCGGCTTCAGGAAGAACTGCGCGAGGTGCTGCGGCAGGCGAAGGGGGGCGCCCTGTTCGCGCGCCCGGAGTTCGCCGGGCTCCCCCCCGCTCAGCGCGTGCTCCGGGACATCACCTTCGCCGGCGACGGCGAGCCCCCGTCCTACCCCAACTTCGTCGGCGTCGTGAGGGACACGATCCGCATCAAGGAGGAGGAGGGGTTCCCCGAGCTGAAGCTCGTGCTGCTCACCAACGCGACGCTCATCGACCGGCCCCATGTGAAGGAGGCGATGCGCCTCATGGAGGCGAGCCACGGCGAGCTCTGGCTGAAGCTCGACGCGGGGACGGAGGAGTACTACCGGCTGGTCGACCGGACCACCATCCCCTTCGACAAGGTGCTGCGGAACATCCTGGAGGCGGCGCAAGAGCGGCCGGTGGTCCTGCAGAGCCTGTTCATGAAAGTGCGCGGCGCGGGCCCGTCCCGCGACGAGATCGCCGCCTACTGCGACCGCGTGGTGGAGATTCTGCAGGGAGGGGGCCGGATCCGGCTCATCCAGGTCTACACGGTGGCCCGGCCGCCAGCGGAGGCCTACGTCATGCCGCTCGAGGATGACGAGGTGGACGCCCTGTCCGAGGAGGTCCGCCGCCGCCTCCCCGGGATGACGGTCGAGAGCTACTACAGCGGCCACTTCTAGGGCGGGGAGCTCGCGTGCAGCAGCAGACGGAGAGGCGGGACATCGGGGAGGAGCGGGACGGCCGCGCGGACAGAAGGCCTGCGCGCCTCTTCCGGGCCCTGCAGATCCAGCTCGATCACTTCCGCATCTGGAGCAAGATCACCTTCAAGCGCGGTCGCGTCCTGGCGACCGCCAGCGACGCCTGGAAGTCGCACGACACGCCGGCCTTCTTCCGCGATCCGTCGCTGTTCTACCGCGGCCGGGCGAGAGTGCCCGAGGTGACGGAGAAGACCTCCGGCCGGCTCGCCGGAGCCGAGATCGTGCGCCTGAGGTTCCCGACCCTCTACCCGCTGCCGATCCCCGAGACCAACGTCGCCGTCGGGCGCTTCTACCGCAGCACCCGGGACGCCTCGGCCCCGGTCGTCCTCATCAGCCACGGTTGGGCGCACCGCAGCATCAAGACGATCGAGCACCTGTACGTGCGCCCGTTCCTGCGGGCCGGATTCTCGGTCGCCTTCGTCGCCCATCCGCTGCACTTCGAGCGCACGCCGAGAGGCGCCTACAGCGGCGAGTTCGTGGTCAGCGCCGACGTCGTCATGACGACCGAGGCCTTCCGCCAGGGCGTCATCGATCTCATCGGCGCGGCCGACTGGCTGCGCTCCCGGGGGCACCGCCGCGTCGGCGTCCTCGGCTATTCGCTGGGCGGCTACCTCGCCGGCATCATGGCTGCGGTGCGCGGCGACTGGGACTTCGTCGTTCTGGGCGGGACCGGGGATTCCCCCGTGTCGCCCATCCTCGACACCGCCCTGGGGAAGAACGTGCGCGAGGACCTCGACGCCTGCGGCATGCTCGACCGCGGCAAGCTCACGCGCGCCTGGAAGATCATCTCCCCCGGCGCGTTCCATCCGCGGGTTCCCAGGGATCGCATCCTGATCGTCGCGGGGCGCTACGACCGGATCATGCTCCCGCAGTCCGTGCGGCGCCTCTGGAACTCGTGGGACCGCCCCGCCATCCACTGGCTGCGCCGCAGCCACTACACGCTGCTCGCCACCAACGGCGGGTTGCTGTCCCACGCCATCCCGTTCATGCGGGAGCGGTCGAAGTGAGGCGCTCGATGGCGGAGGTGATGGCGCGAACCGCGGCCGGGGCCGAGACCCTCGACGTGTCGATCCTGAGGCGGGCGAGCTGGTAGAGCGGGCGGCGCGCCGTGAGCAGCGCGCGCAGCTCGACCATGGCGTCGGGATTGCCGGCCATCGGGCGGCGGTCCCCCTGGGCCAGGACGCGCGCGTAGTGGTCCTCCGGGTCGGCCGCGAGCCAGATGGTCGTGAACGCCGAGCGCAGCAGCCCGTAGGTCTCGGGATCGGTCACGAGACCGCCGCCGGTCGCCAGCACGACCGTGCGATCCGAGGCGGCCAGGCGCGCCAGCACTTCGCGCTCCAGACGGCGGAAGTAGCGCTCGCCGTGCAGTTCGAAGATCTGGGCGACCGGCAGGCCGGCCGCGTCCTCGATCAGCGCGTCGAGCTCCAGGAAGGGCATTTTGAGGCGCCGGGCCAGCAGCCGCCCCACCGTGCTCTTGCCCGCGCCGCGCAGTCCGACGAGCGCGAAGCGCGCGCGGGGAGCGGCCGGCGAGGGCGAGAGCAGGCGCAGCAGCGGCACCCCGAGGGCGCGCGCGAGATCATCCAGCCGGAGGAGCGAGACGTTGCCCCGCCCGCCTTCGATCTGCGCCAGGAACCGCTCGCTGACGGCCGACAGGGCGGCGAGGTCGCGACGCGTCAGGTCACGGTCGCGCCGGGCCCGGCGCACCGCCTGGCCGACGCGCTGGAGGAGCTCGGAAGGTGGCCGCGCGGGAGGCATAGTTGTAGTATAGTGCACGCAGTCGGGCAGTCAGAAAAAATAATGTAATATAGTGCATCCCCAAGCGGGAGGCACCGGAGGGCATGTCCTTGAGCCAGAGCGAGAGCACGGCGCCGATCGTCTTCGAGACCGATCCCGGTCGCTACCGTCACTGGCGGCTGGAGACCCAGGGGGAGAGCGCGCGCCTCGTCTGGGACGTGAAGGAGACAGAGCCGCTGCGGGCGGGCTACGCGCTGAAGCTGAACTCCTACGATCTCGGCGTCGACATCGAGCTCGCTGACGCGATCGAGCGGCTGCGGTTCGAGCACCCGGAGGTGCGGGCGGTCGCCATCACGTCGGGGAAGGACCGGGTGTTCTCGGCGGGGGCCAACATCCACATGCTCGCGTCCTCGTCGCACGCCTTCAAGGTCAACTTCTGCAAGTACACCAACGAGACGCGCCTGGCGATCGAGGACGCCTGCGCCCGCTCGGGGCAGCGCTACCTCGCCGCCTGCAACGGCATCGCGGCGGGGGGAGGGTACGAGCTGGCGCTCGCCTGCGACGAGATCCTGCTGGTCGACGACGGCAACTCGGCCGTCAGCCTGCCGGAGGTGCCGCTCCTGGGCGTGCTGCCAGGGACGGGCGGCCTGACGCGCATCGTCGACAAGCGCCGCGTGCGCCGCGATCACGCTGACATCTTCTGCACGCTGGCCGAGGGGGTGAAGGGGCAGCGCGCCGTCGACTGGCGGCTGGTCGATGCCGTGGCCCCGAAGAGCCGCTTCGACGACCTGGTGCGCGATCGCCTCGCGAAGCTGGCGGCCGGGCCGGCGCGGGCGGCATCGGCGCCGAACGCGTCCGTCCCGGGCGCGTCGAAGCGGACCGGGCCCGGCGTGAAGCTGACGCCGCTCCGGGTCGAGAACGGGATGGACCGCTGGCGCTATACGGCGCTCGAGGTGCAGATCGATCGCCGGCGCCGCACCGCGACCTTGACCCTCGAGGGGCCGGAGATGGAGCCGCCCAGGGACGCGGCCGAGGCGCGCCGTCAGGGGGCCGATCTCTGGATGCTCCGGCTGTCGCGGGAGCTGTCGGACGCGCTCTGTCGCCTCCGCTTCAACGAGGAGGAGATCGGACTCCTGCTGCTCAAGAGCGGAGGGGATCCGGAGCGCGTGGCGCGGCACGACACCGCCCTCGAGGCGCTGGCACGGGAGGACTGGTTCGCCAGAGAGGTGGTCCTGCACCTGGCGCGCACGCTGAGGCGCCTCGACGTCACCGCGCGCACGCTCTTCGCCCTGGTCGAGCCGGGCTCCTGCTTTGCCGGCTCCCTGATGGAGATCGCGCTGGCGGCCGATCGCACCTACGCCCTGGACGATCCGAAGCGCCCGGTGACGATGATCCTCTCGCCGCTGAACTTCGGCCCGCTGCCGATGGGCCAGGGGCTGACGCGCCTCCAGGTCAGGCTCCTGGCGCAGCCGGAGTCCCACGAGGCGCTGCGGCGCCGGGTGGAGGCGGGGGACCTGCCGCGCTTCGACGCCGCATCGGCCCTGGCCGCAGGGCTCGTCACCATCGCGGCGGACGACATCGACTACGAAGACGAGGTGCGCGTCGCGATCGAGGAGCGCGTGTCGCTGTCGCCCGACGCCCTGACGGGGATGGAGGCCTCGCTCCGGTTCCCCGGGGCGGAGACGCCGGAGACCAAGATCTTCGGCCGGCTGTCGGCCTGGCAGAACTGGATCTTCCAGCGCCCCAACGCCGTGGGGGACAAGGGGGCGCTGAAGTGCTATGGCCGGCCGGAGCGGCCGTCGTTCGACTGGCGCAGGACGTAGCCGAAGGGAGCCGCGGATGTCCATGGAGCTGTCGGAGAAGATCCCCAACAACGTCAACCTGTCGAACGACAAGCGCCTGCACCGGGCGCTCGAGCAGTGGCAGCCGTCGTTCCTCGACTGGTGGAAGGAGATGGGGCCGGAGCGCTTCCAGGCCAACGACGTCTACCTGCGCACGGCGATCTCGGTCGACGCGGCGGGCTGGGCCCACTTCGACTACGTGCGCATGCCGGAGTACCGCTGGGGGATCTTCCTGGCGCAGCCCGAGGCGGACCGCACCATCGGCTTCGGCGACAACATGGGGCAGCCGGTCTGGCAGGAGGTTCCGGGAGAGCACCGCAACCTCCTGCGGCGCCTCATCGTGACCCAGGCCGACACCGAGCCGGCCTCGGTCGAGCAGCAGCGCCGCCTGGGCGCCACCTGCCCGAGCCTCTACGACCTGCGTAACTTATTGCAGGTGAACGTCGAAGAGGGACGGCACCTCTGGGCCATGGTCTACCTGCTGCACGCCTACTTCGGCCGGGACGGCCGCGAGGAGGCCGAGGCGCTCCTGGCCCGGCGCTCGGGCGACGCCGACCGGCCGCGCATCCTGGGGGCCTTCAACGCCCCGATCGACGACTGGCTGTCGTTCTTCATGTTCACCATGTTCACCGACCGGGACGGCAAGTACCAGCTTCTGGCCCTGGCCGAGAGCGGCTTCGACCCGCTGTCGCGCACCACGCGCTTCATGCTGACGGAGGAGGCGCACCACATGTTCGTAGGCGAGACCGGCATCCGCCGCATCGTGCAGCGGACCGCGGATCTCGCGCGGCAGGCGAAGGACGGGGACGTGCGGAGCCTGGGCGGCATCGACCTGGAGACGCTCCAGAAGTACATCAACTACTGGTACTCGCTGTCGCTGGATCTCTTCGGCGGCGAGATCTCGTCGAACGCCGCGGAATACTTCGCCACCGGGCTCAAGGGGCGCGTCAACGAGAAGAAGCAGGCCGACCACCTGGCGCTCGAGGGGACGTACGACATGCAGGTCCCGGAGGGCGGGCGGCTCGTGGGTCAGGTGGTCCCGCTGCGGAACGCCATGAACGAGGTGCTGCGCGACGCCTACGTGGAGGACAACCAGCGCGGCGTCGACATCTGGAACAAGACGCTGCAGGAGGCGGGCATCGGCTTCACCTTGTCGCTGCCGAAGCGCGGCTTCAACCGTCGCATCGGCTTGTACGCCGGCCTGCACTGCGCGCCCGACGGGCGCCTCGTGAGCCGGGAGGAGTGGGAGCGCCGGCAGGACGAATGGCTCCCCTCGGAGAAGGACCGCGAGTTCGTCACGAGCCTCATGCAGCCGGTCTTCGAGCCGGGGACGATCGCTTCCTGGATCGCGCCCCCCTCGAAAGGGATCAACAACCAGCCGTTCGACTACGAGTACGTCCGGCTCGACCCGAAGTAGGCCCGCTTCCAGGAGCGGCGGCTCACCACCGGGCCTGCCACCGTCAATCGGCGCGGGCCGGCGGGCCCACCCCCAGTAGATCCACGCAGAAGCCGTTCTCGAAGCCCGATCCTGGCACGCCTGCCAGCCCCGGCAGGCCCCGGCAGCCTCCGTCCGCCGGCTCGGCGAGGGGAATCGGGCTCATCAGGAGGCAGCAGCCGCAGAGGTCCCCGTCGCACGAAACGGTCGTTGGCTCGATGGTGACGGGCGGCAGCACCGGCCACTGAAGGATGTTCCCCGACCTGTCCACGGCCTCGATCTTGAACGCCGGCGGGTGGGCCACCAGCTCGTCGGCCGGAAACGGGCTCTGCCGGCGGTCGCGAGCGATACAGTTCTGACTCAGGGCCAGCGTGTTCGGGCCCGCGGGAGTTCCCGGGCCCGACGCGACGAACGACAGGACGCGCGTGAAGACGGCGTCGTTCGCGATCGGATCGTGCGACGTCGCCGGGTAGGTGGCCGGCCCACACGCGCAGGCCCCCGGAGTGGTGTCGCAGTCCTCCGGGATCACACCACTCTGGAGGAAGTAGAAGAGGTTCTGGCTCCCGTCGTCGAGCAGAATCAGCGAGACCTCCTCCCCCGCGCCGCCGGCCGTCGGCCTGAGAAAGCTCGCCGCCACCAGGAGGACGTCGCTCATCGAGGGAGTGCTGTCGGGGTCGGTCACGCGGGCGCTCAGGCTGACCTCGCTGAACTGCACGGTCAGAATCACGAAAGGAAACGGCGACGCGAACTGGTCGGCGGGGTAGCCGTTGTCGCACAGATGCCCTTCGAGGATCCGCGTGAGATCGCAGGTCGCCGTCTCCGTGTCGACCGACAGGTCGACCGAGTGGATGGTCGGAGGCGCTCCGAAGATGGGCGGCTCCTGGATGGGAGAGTCGACGCTGTTGTCGTCCTCATCGATCTCGGCCTCCTGGTCCTCTGCGTCGATCGTGATGCGATAGAGCCACGGCTCCGGTAGCCCGGACACGGCGACATCGAAGGCCTCCGACTCCTCGGGCTCGAGATCCAGCGTCTCGACTCTCGCGATCTCGCTGTCGAAGCCTGAACCCGGTGCGATCAGGTGGATGGAGTGCGTGGCAGGGCCGACGGCGCAGTGGCCTTCGTTCGCGATGTCGAACTTCAGGTGCAGAGCGAAGGTCTCGTCCCGGAGCACCACCAGGTTCCGCACGCCGAGGTCGCCGGCGATGCCGCGGTCAGCCGCCGCCCTGCCCACGGCCCTGACCTCGGCCTCGTCGTACAGGGTCGCCGCCGCCTGTCGGAGCGCGCGGGCGCCGTCGCAGAAACCGGGCGCGCGCGGAACGAGGAAGTGGCTCTCGAGCACGATCCGGTCGGCCGCCTCTTTGCCGAGCGCCACGTGCGCCGCGTGCAGCACCGAGGACCAGATCTCGCCGTCCCGGTGGACCTCGCCGGCGAGGTCGTCGGGGTACCGCTTCTCTGTGTCCACTCGACGCAGGCAGCCGCCCTCCAGGTCCCACTCGGCGATGCAGGGTGGGTCGAATCCGCCCGGCGGAGAGTTGCTGAAGGCCCAGTAGTCCGAGAACCCTTCCCCCTGCGCTCCCGCCTCGCCGCTCCCCAGATACCGTCCGAATGTCTGGTTGTCCTGGATGGCGTGCCCGTACTCGTGCAGGATGACGTCGGCGTCCTCGGCGTCGTCCACGCCCCCTTCGCCGAACGCCAGGTAGCCCCAGCCGATCGGGAACCCGATGTAGTGGGAGTTGTCGACCCCGTTCAGTCCGTGCGGATCGGCACGGATGGCCCGGTTGTTGACGTCGTCGAAGCCGAGCGACTGGATGTAGCGCTGGTTCCGGTCGACGTGGTAGTAGGCCATGGCGCTCTCGAACCCCTGCTGATCCCGCGTGAACTCGAAGCGCCCGTCGGAGGACACGAGCAGCGGATTCAAGGGCTGCTCCAGGAAGTCGTTCACGACCACATGAGGACCGCTCAGGGTGTAGGGGCCGAGCACCCCCAGGAGCAGGCGCCGCAACGACGGAAGCGGGACGCTCAGGTAGGCAGAGGAGAACGACGCGTCAGCCGCATCGTCGAGATCGCGCAGGCTCGTGTCGCTTAGGAAGGCGACGGGGTTGGGATCGAAGACCTTCCCCTGGCCATCGCCGGCCGTCTGCTCGAGGCTTCGCCATTCGGCGATGGAGCCGTCCTCGGCGCTCACGAAGTACTCCACGGCGCTGACGGGCGAGCGCGTGCTCAGCACGATCCGGAACGCCAGCCTTGGAGAAGGCGTTGCCGTGAGGAATCCGAGCAGGGGGACGGTCGTTTCGGGGCGACCGGGTCTGGGTCCCGCGAGGGAAGAGGGACGCCCGCCCCGGTCCGGCCCCTGCTGAGATTCGCGCAGGAAGTGCTCCACGGCCGCGGCGGCGGCCCGCGCGGCCGAGATGTGCGGCACGGCCGGCGTGGAGAAGGTGGAGGCATAGCGGCTCTCGACCAGATACACCGCGCCGTCGCCGTCCACGTGGAGATCGATCCCGCCGTCGAACACGGGAAGTCCATCGTGATCCTGTTCGTACGCGAGGTGTCGGCCGCCGGGGCTGCGCCGGATGCCGAGCAGTCTCAGGCCTCCGAGATCCGACTCGAGGCGGAGCAGTTCGCCGTTCTCGAGCAGGAACGTACGGGCGATCTCCTCCGCCGGAGCGGAGCGGGGAGAGGAGAGGCGTCCGGCGAGCGTCCGGATACGGGTGCGGTCCGGCGTCCAGCGCACATCCACCCGGCCCGGCGCCGTGGCCCGCAGCCTGTCGAGAGCGGGGTTCCCCTGGACCTTCGTCTGGGCGGATGCACCGGCGGGCAGAAGCAGGAGCGGTGCGAGACACGCGGCCATGAGATATCTCATGGATTCCCTCCAATGCGAGCGGGGTTGACGGTGCCCACGATTCTAGTCGACCTGGCCACGACTTGAGGAGAGGAGCCTGCCGTTTCGCGCCGCCCCGATCCGCAGGCGCCAGGAACCCCCGGTGCCGTGGATTCGTTAGAATGCACGTTCCGGGGTGCGTGTGGTGGCGCTCGTCCGGAGGGGAGGCAGGTATGAAGCGCCCGCATCGACAGGATGGAGAAGCCTCGCGTCGCACCCGCCGGCAGTTCCTGGCGCGCGCGGCTGCGGCCGCGGCGCTCGCGGGGGCCTTGGGGCGGATCAGCGCGGCCGATCCCGCGGCCGGCGGGAACCGGCCCCGGAAGCAGCCGAAGGACAAGGCCGGGACGGGAAGCGGCTCCGGTAAGGGGCGCCGTATCCTGATCCTGGGCGGCACCGGGTTCCTGGGACCGCAGATCGTCGAGGCAGCGCGCCAGCGCGGCCACGCGCTGACGCTGTTCAACCGCGGCAAGACGCATCCCGAGCTCTTCCCCGACGTCGAGAAGCTGCGCGGCGACCGCGACGGCGATCTGAAGGCGCTCGAGGGGAAGAAGTGGGACGCCGTCGTCGACACCTCCGGCTACGTCCCCCGCATCGTGCGCGACTCGGCCAGCCTGCTCAAGGACGCCGTCCAGCACTACGTCTTCATCTCCACGCTCTCCGTCTACGGCGACACCAGCAAGCCGGGGATGGACGAAAGCACGCCGGTCGCCACGATCCCGGACCCGACGGTCGAGAAGGTGACGGGAGAAACCTACGGGGCGCTGAAGGCACTGTGCGAGCAGTCGGCCGAGAAGGCGATGCCGGGGCGCGTCACCATCATCAGGCCGGGACTCATCGTCGGGCCCGGCGATCCGACCGACCGGTTCACTTACTGGCCGGTGCGCGTGGCGCGTGGGGGGGAAGTCCTGGCGCCGGGTTCGCCATCCGATCCGGTGCAGTACATCGATGCCCGCGATCTGGGGGAGTGGATCGTCGAGGTGATCGAGGGCCGGACCTTCGGTGTCTACAACGCCGTGGGGCCGAAGGAGGCGCTGGGGATCGGCCGCATGCTCGACGCCTGCAACGCCGCCTCGGGAGGGAAGGCGACCTTCACGTGGGTCGACGCCGCCTTCCTGGAGGAGCAGAAGGTCGCTCCCTGGTCCGACATGCCGGTCTGGGTGCCGCCGGTCGGGGACGGCGCCGGGTTCGCCCGGACCAGCTCCGCCAAGGCGATCGCCAAGGGTCTCGACTTCCGGCCGATTGAAGAGACCGTGAAGGCGACGCTCGACTGGTTCCGCACCTTGCCGAAGGAGCGCCAGTCCGCGCTCAAGAGCGGGATCAAGCCCGAGCACGAGGCCGAGGTGCTGGCCGCCTGGCGCGCGCGCCCCCGACCGGTCGGGTGACGCCGGGTCTCCGCGCGGCCCTGCGGCGCCTCGCGTCCGTCCGGGACGATGAGGCGCAAGCACTCGTCTGGTCCGGCCTCTTCTGCTTCCTGGTCTTCGCCGGCTGGTACATCCTGCGGCCGCTCCGGGAGGAGATGGGGATCGCCGGAGGGGTCCGCAACCTGCCGTGGATGTTCACCGGGACCCTCCTGGCGACGCTCCTGGCGAGCCCGCTGTTCTCCGCCCTGGTGTCGCGCTGCTCCCGGCGCCGCTTCATCCCTGCGGCCTTCCACTTCTTCGCGGCCAACCTGGTCCTGTTCTTCGTCCTGTTCCGGCTCCTGCCCGAGGCCGGGCGCGCGGGAGCCGCGCGCGCCTTCTACATCTGGACCAGCGTCTTCAATCTCTTCGTGGTCTCGCTCTTCTGGGCCTACATGGCCGACATCTTCCGGAGCGACCAGGGGAAGCGGCTGTTCGGGTTCATCAGCGCCGGCGGGACGTTGGGGGGCATCGCCGGCTCGCTCCTGACCGCCTCCACGGTGGGGATCGTGGGGTCGACCTCGCTTTTGCTCCTGGCCGCCGTGCTCATGGAGGCGAGCCTCGTCGGCTTCGGCCGTCTGGAGAGCCTGTCGGCGGCGCGCGGAACCGCTGCCGGCGCCGGTGCCGCACCTGTCGCCGCGCGCCTCGACAGGACCGGGGCCTGGGGAGGGCTCACGCTCGTGCTGCGGTCCCCCTACCTTCTGGTCATCGCCCTCTGCATGCTCCTGTTCACGACCACCTCCACCTTCGTCTACCTGGAGCAGGCGCGGATCATCGAGGCCGCCTCCGCGAGCCCCGAGGCACGCACGGCGATCTTCGCCCGCATCGACCTCCTGGTGAACGTCCTGGCGCTCCTCGGGCAGGCGCTGCTGACCGGCCGGATCATCGCGGCCATCGGCCTGGGCCCGACGCAGGCGATCCTGCCCGCCGTCAGCCTGTGCGGATTCGCAGCGCTCGTGCCGTTCCCGATGCTCAGCGTCCTGGCCGCGTTCCAGGTCGCGCGCCGCGCGTCCGACTATGCCACCGCGAAGCCGGCGCGCGAGGTTCTCTACACCGTCCTCCCGACCGAGGAGAAGTACAAGGCGAAAAGCTTCATCGACACGTTCGTCTACCGGGGCGGGGACGCGGCCGGCGCGTGGGTCTACAAGATCCTGACCTCCTCGGGTGATCCCGCCCGGCGCGTGCTGCTCGCCAGCCTGCCGATCGTGGTTCTCTGGATGGGGCTCAGCCTGCTGCTCGGCCGCTGGCAGCGAAGCCGGGCCGCGGCGCAGACCGGCCGCTACGAGACCAGCGGGGGAACGCCGACGCCCGATGGATCGATCGGGGCGTCGCCGGTCACGCGGGCGCCGGACGCGGGAGACGCGCCGGCCGGCTGAGCGCCGGGGACGGGCTCTCCGCCGAGCCTCGTGACGAGGGCCAGGCCGAGCGCCATCATGCTGAGGATCAGGTTGAACGCCCACCCGAGGCCAGGCACGAGCGTCATGAGGGCGTAGACCACGAACCCTCCGAGGACCGACGCCAGGTGCGGCAGCTCCCTGCGGAACAGGTTGCGCCCGGCCGTCTGTCCCACGAGGTAGAAGATCGACGCCAGGCCGACCCACTTGATCCCCTTCGCCAGGTACCAGAGCGCGAACGCGAGAGGCAGCCCGATGATCGTGACAGCCAGGATGAAGACGCCGATCAGGACGCCGCAATAGGTCAGCAGCCCGACCAGGAGCCCCCAGCCCCACTTCTCGGGGAAGGCCGCCGCGATGATCGACAGCCGCCGCGGCATGAGCGCGGTGATGACGAGCAGGATGACGAACAGGAAGGTGAGCTTGATCAGGTGCAGGATGAAGAAGAAGCGGATGATGCCCGAGAGACCCCCGCCGTGGCCCGCGAAGGGGAGGAGGTTCATGAAGCCGACGTTCACCACCTGTCCTCCGACCTTGCTGCCCATCGCGCGCTGGATCGACCAGCCGACGCCGACCAGCTGCCCTCCGACGTCGGCGGTGTCGCTGAGCGTCGTCCGGGACATCACCGACACGACGTCGCCGCGCACCGTGCCGCTCAGATCGAGGCTCCCCATGACCACCACGACCTGTCCCGTCACCTCCCCCTCGACGCGCACGTCCCCCATCAGCGAGACCAGGTCCCCGTCATGCACCTGCCCCTTGGGAACGTAGGAATCCTGGTAGATCGACACGTCCGGAGAGACGGTGACGTTGACCGTGGCGATCAGCGGGAGGCCGGCGCCGGCTGGCGCCGCGTGCGCGGAGCCCGCGGCGGCGACGGCCGCCGGGACGAGCGCCAGCGCCAGGACGAGACGGAACGCGGTCAACGGAACAGGTCTCATGAAAGCCCTCCACGGATCGGATCGGTGTGGTGCTGTGCTGTGATCGGCGCCCCTCGTCTGGCCCGATCGAAGACGTAGGCACTGCAGGCAATCGAAAGCGCCCCGGCGGCGGCCACGAGGGTTCCGGCGCCGCGCACCAGGGGGGACAGGGCGTCGAGCAGGACGAAGGTGTCGCGCAGCAGCACCAGTGCTGTGCCCAGGAAGGCCGCGCACAGCTGCACGAACCGCCCCAGGAGACCCCACGCCACGTGGCCGGTGGACGTGAGCAGAGCCCAGGCGGCGCGGACGCCTTCGTCCCCGCCGAGCACCATGGCGCCGAGCGTCGCCATCAGGAGGACGAGGCAGGCGCAGCCGAGCGCGAACGAGGCGGCCCAGGCCACTCCGGGCCAGCATCCCGGCAGGGGGGCCGGAGCGGGCGACGGACGGAGCGCCTCCAGCCTCAGCATGACCCGCCCGGTCACGTCGATGTCGAGCCTCTCCTCCCGCAGATCCGACAGCATGGCGTCCGCCCAGCGCTCGCCGGGGTCGTCATCCTGGGGCATGAGGAACATCCCGATCCGCTTCACGATGTCGCCTCGAACGCTCCCTCGGGCACGAGCCCGGGGTAGTGCCGGCGAATGATGGTCTTCAGCATGGCCCGGCCCCGGAACAGCCGGGACTTCACCGTCCCTTCGGGGAGTTCGAGGATGCGGGCCACCTGGTCGAGCTGCAACCCTTCCACGTGCGTCAGGACGAGAGGGGACCGGTAATGGTCGGGCAGCCGCTTCAGGGCCTCGTGGAGCAGGTCGGCTCGCTCCCGTCCTGTCGCGTCGTCGAGCTGCGACGGACGATCGTCGGCCAGGGCGGCCGGGAGCTCCTCGGAGCGCGCGTCATGCCGACGCGCCCGCCTGTGGTCCAGGGCAGCGTTGATCGTGATCCGGTACAACCAGGTCGACAGCGCGTGGGACGGCTCGTAGCGCCTCAGGCTCCGGAACACCTTGTAGAACACCTCGCTCGCCACGTCCTCGACCTCCTGCCTCGGGACTCCCATGCGCAGGGCCGCCGTGGCGACCAGGCGCTGGTACCGGCGGACCAGGATCTCGAAGGCCTCGATCCGCCCCGCCAGAACCTCCTGGACCAGCTCGAGATCGGTCCGCTCGGAGGCCATCGACACGCTACCGGTCCGCCCGAATAGTACCGGCGGACGGCCCCGTGGGTTCCGGCAAAAGCGGCCCCGGGGAGCCGCCGGAGGGGATCCGCGCGCGGCGAATCAGTGATCCAGGTTGAAGAGCACGAGCCGCGGCTCGGACATCTCGTGCATGGCGTAGCGCGGCCCCTCCCGGCCGAGGCCCGAGGCGCGCCTCCCGCCGTAGGGCATGTTGTCGATGCGGGTCGTCGGCGCGTCGTTGACCACCAGCCCCCCGACGTCGAGGTTCTCGACCGCGTGCCGGATCAGCCTCAGGTCATGGGTGAACAGGCCGGCCTGCAGCCCGAACGGGGAGGCGTCCGCCTGTCTTACGGCCTGCTCGAAATCCTGATAACGGGAGAGCGTGACCACAGGGCCGAAGACCTCCTGACAGGAGACCTTGAGGTCGGGGGCGGCGTCGGCGACCACGGTCGGCTCGATCACGTTCCCCTGCCTGCCGCCGCCGCACAGGACGCGAGCGCCGCCGGCCTTGGCCTCGGCGATCCAGGCGAGGATGCGCTCCGCCGCGGAGGAGTCGATCACCGGGCCGACGATCGTCGCCGGGTCGCGGGGGTCGCCGACCTTGAGGGCCCGCACCCTCTCCAGGAGCTTCTTCTCGAAGTCGGCGTAGACCTCGTCGTGGACCAGGATCCTCTGCACCGAAATGCACGACTGGCCGGACAGGGCGAATCCCCCGGAGGCGCATTTCTGGGCCGCGTGATCGAGGTCCGCGTCCCCGTGGACGATGCAGGCTGCGTTGCCCCCCAGCTCCAGCGTCATGCGCTTCCTCCAGGCCTTCTGCTTGAGGGCCCAGCCGACCGATGCGCTGCCGGTGAAGGTCAGGAACGGGAAGCGGTCGTCGCTGGCGAGCGCCTCGCCGACGGCCGGCTCGCAGTTGACCACGTTGAACGCGCCCGGGGGAGCGCCTGCCTCGTGCACGATCTCCGCCAGCGCGAGCGCTTCGAGCGGTGTCTGCCGCGCCGGCTTGAGGACCATGCTGCTGCCGACCGCCAGGCAGGGGGCCAGCTTGTGGGCCACCAGGTTGAGCGGGAAGTTGAACGGGGAGATGGCGGCGACGGGCCCCAGAGGGACCATCACCGTCTGAGCGTGGAACCCCGCCGTGTGCGGCTCGATGTCCACAGGCACCACCTCTCCCGCCCAGCGTCTGGCCTCCTCGGCTGCCAGCGTGAAGGTGGTGACGCACCGATCGACCTCCATGCGCGAGAACTGCAGGGGCTTACCCATCTCGTCGGTCATGGTCTCTGCGATCGCGTCCTTGCGCCGGGCCACCCCCTCGGCGACGCGCAGCAGGATGTCGGCGCGCTGACGGCGCGACAGGCGCCGCGTGGCATCGAACGCGCGCACCGCGGCGACCGTCGCCGCCTCCAGGTCGGCGGGCGATCCGAGCGCCACCTCCGCCACCTCGTGGCCGTCGTACGGGCTGCGGATCACGGCGTGCCGCTCGGTTTTGACCGGACGGCCGTCGATGAACAGGGGCGTGGGACGCGACATCGGGACTCTCCGGCTCGAACGAGGAGTCTAGGGGGAGGCCCGGGAAATAGCAATGGCCGCGCCGGGGAGCGCGACGCGGGGGTGATATCATCGGCGCGTCCGGATGCGCACCCGCAGCCTGCCCGCGAGAGAACGCCACGACCAGTCCGCGATCGCAGCACTGGATCACTGCGCCCGCCTGGCCCGGGAGCACTACGAGAACTTCCCGGTGGCGTCCCTTCTCCTGCCGCGGCGCCTCCGTCAGGCGGTGCAGGCGATCTATGCCTTCGCGCGCACGGCGGACGACATCGCCGACGAGAAGGAGCACGACGGCCGGCGGCTCGAGGCGCTTCTGGCCTGGGAGGAGATGCTCCAGCGGTGCGTTCGCGGGGACGCGGAGCACCCGGTGTTCGTGTCGTTGGGCCTGGCCTTCGAGCAGCACCACCTGCCGCTCGAGCCGTTCCTCGACCTGCTCGCGGCGTTCCGGCTCGACGTGACCAAGACGCGCCACCCTGATTTCGAGTCGCTCCTCGACTACTGCCGCCTGTCGGCCAACCCGGTCGGGAGGCTCATCCTGCATCTCTTCGGGTACCGCGACGCGGCGCTCTGGCCGCTGTCGGATTCGATCTGCACGGCGCTGCAGCTCGCCAACCACTGGCAGGACGTGGCCCTGGACCTGGAACGCGGCCGCATCTACCTGCCCGAGTCGGATCGCCTCCATCACGGCGTGTCCGAGGACGCGCTCCTGGCCGGCCGCGTCGACGACGCGTTCCGTTCCCTCATGCGGGAGCAGATCGGACGGACCCGGGGGCTGTTCGAGGCCGGGCGACCCCTCTGCGACCGCGTGCGGGGACGCCTGCGGGCCGAGCTCCGTCTCACCTGGCAGGGAGGCTGGCGCATCCTGGAGCGCATCGAGGACGCCGGCTACGACGTCTTCCGGCGGCGCCCGCGGCTCACCTCCCGCGACGCGGGGCCGATCCTCCTGAGGTCCGTCCTGTGGCGCAGGTGATCCCCGCGGCCGACAGGGCGGCGCGCCCCGGACGGGCCTCGGCCGGCTCGTCGTTCCATTACTCGTTCGGGCTCCTGCCGCGCGAAAGGCGGCTGGCGATCGAGACGGTCTACGCCTTCTGCCGGCAGGTGGACGACCTCGCCGACGAGGGCGTCCCGGGCCGGGACGCACACTCCGAGCTGCTGTTGTGCCGGGACGAGCTGGCGCGCTGCTACGCGGGCACGCCGGCCCGCCCGTCGACCCAGGCCCTGCAGGCGTGCATCCGCCGCTTCCACATCCCCCGCGAGCCCTTCGAGGCGATCCTCGAGGGCGTCGAGATGGACCTCCACAAGCGGCGCTACGCGAGCTTCGCGGAGCTACGGGGCTATTGCTACCGGGTCGCCTCCGCCGTGGGACTCATCTGCCTGCCGATCTTCGGCAGCGCCCATCCCAGGAGCCGCGACTACGCCATCGACCTCGGGATCGCCCTGCAGCTCACCAACATCCTCCGCGACCTCAAGGCCGACGCCGATCGGGACCGGATCTACCTGCCCGCGGACGAGATGGAGGCCTTCGGCTACGGGGAGCGCGACCTGTTCGCTGGCACGCGGAGCGCCGCCTTCCTGGCGCTGATGCGCTACCAGGCCGCCCGGGCCGGCCGCCACTTCGAGAGTGCCGCGCAGGCTCTGCCGCCGGGCGAGAAGCGGCTCCTGCTGCCGGCCGAGGTGATGGGGGCCATCTACCGGCGGCTCCTGCGCCGGCTGGAGGCCGAGCGTTTCCCGGTCTTCGAGCGGCGGGTCTCCGTGCCCCGCCTGACGCAGGCGACGGTGGCCCTGCGGGCCTGGGTCACGGGCCGGATTCATTCCTAGAATGCCCGCCCGTTCCGGCGGCGCCCCCGACGTGATCGTGGTCGGCGGCGGCTTCGCCGGCCTGTCCGCCGCGACAGCGCTCGCCGAGGGGGGCGCCAGGGTCGTGCTCGTCGAGGCCCGCCCGCATCTCGGTGGACGCGCCCGCTCCTGGATCGATCCGACGACCGGAGGCGTGGTGGACAACGGCCAGCATCTGTTCATGGGATGCTACGACGAGACGCTGCGATTCCTCGAGCGCATCGGCACGCGCGATCGCCTGGCGATCCAGCCGCGTCTCGAGATCGCGCTGGCGGAGAGGGACGGAAGCGTTGGCTGGTTCCGGCTCGGGATGGCCCCCGGGCCCCTCGGCGCCATCTTGGGACTCCTGGGGTTCCCCCGTCTCGGCTGGCGCGACCGGCTCAGGCTTCTGCGGGTGGCGCGCGCCGCGCGCCGCGCGGCGCCTCCCGGGCCCTCGCGAGAGAGTTCCGGTTCCGACGATCCCCTCGACCGTACGACCGTGGCCTCCTGGCTGGCCGCCCTGGGACAGAGCCCGGAGACCCGGCGCAGGTTGTGGGACCCCCTGGCTATCGCGGTCCTGAACGAGAGCCCGGACCTGGCCGCCGCGTCCGGCTTCGCGGCCGTGCTGCACCAGGCGCTCCAGGGCGGCGGCGATCGATCCGGTCTCGGGCTGTCGCAGGTGGGACTGAGCGATCTCTATGCGGAGCCCGCCGCCAGGTTTCTCAAGGCCCGAGGCGGGGAGGTGCGGCTGCGGTCGCCGGTCCTGAGGCTCCTGCTGGCAGGGGAGAGCTGCGCCGGGGTGGTGCTCGCGGGAGGGGAGCGCCTGCCGGCGGGCCGGGTCATCGCCGCGCTGCCGCCCCGAGAGCTGCTCGAGATCCTCCCGCCTCCTGTCGCCGGAGGACGGTTCTTCGAGGGCGCCTCCCGGCTGCCCGAGCAGTCGATCGTCTCGGTCTACCTCTGGTTCGGGACCCAGGTGACCGACCTCGACTTCGCGGGTCTCCTCGGCTGCGCCTGGCAGTGGCTGTTCACCCGCGGCGCCCTGGCGGGCGCGGCCGGGACGCACCACGTGACGCTCGTCAGGAGCGCCGCCGGGGATTTCGCCGAGCGCCCGAAGGAGGCGATCGTCAGGTCGGCTCTGGAGGACCTGCGGGCCTGCTTCCCGGCCGTGCGGCGGACGCCTCCGCGGCACGCGCTGGTGATCAAAGAGCGGCGCGCCACCGTGTCGCTCCGCCCCGGCTCGGCGGCGCTGCGCCCCGGGTTCCGCACGCCGCTTCAGGGGCTCTACCTGGCGGGCGACTGGACCGCCACGGGCTTTCCGGCCACCATCGAGGGGGCGGTGCTTTCGGGACATGCCTGCGCCCGCCTGGCGGCCGGCGCATGACGGCCGGAATCACGGCGCTCCTCCTCGGGCTTCTGGGCTGGCTCGTCTGGACGCACGTCCGGGCGGGACGCTACTTCGACCGGCCGGCGATCGCCCGCAACCGGCTCTTCGATCCCCTGCTCGTCACGCTGAGCGCGGTTCTCGCGGCTGCAGGGCTCCTCATGCTGTGGCTCGCCCGCCCGGCCGCGGCGATCGCGGCCGCCGCGTTCCTGGCCGTGCTGTGGGGGTACCGGCGCGCCATTCACACCATCGCCTTCCAGCGCTGGCTGCTGCGCAGAGACTTCCGCGCCCTCCGCCGGCTGCATCCCGACCTCCCGGAGCGGGTTCTCCTCGCCCGCCTGGTAGTCCGCCGCCATCCCCGCTGGGGTGAAGAGCTCGCCGAACAGATGGTGATCGACTACCCGAGCCTGGACGAAATCGCCGCGATGCTGGCGCGCATGGAGAGGGGGTTCCGGGGCTTCCGATGACGGAGTGGGCGCAGCAGAGGAGGAGACTTCGCGAGCCTCGACTCAGGGGAGGAGGGGGACGATCTGATCCTGCACCGCGGTCGTGACCTCGACCGAGCGCTCCTCCAGGTAGACGTCGATCTCGCTGCGGATCCCGAATTCGGGGAGGTAGATCCCCGGCTCGATGGAGAACCCGGTCTCGGGGATCAATTGCCGCTCGTCGATGGTCTCGAGGGAATCGATGTTGCAGCCGTTCCCGTGCACCTCGAAGCCGATGCTGTGCCCCGTGCGGTGCAGGAACCGGTCGGCATAGCCGTGCACCCGCACGTGCTCGCGGGCCACCGTGTCAACCTCGGCGCCGCGCACCCGCTTGCCACGGGCCACGGCCTCGCGTAGGAAGGCGACTGCGGCGTCGCGCGCTCCGGCGACCACGTCCCAGACGGCGCGGTACTTCTCCGGCACCTTCGGCCCGAGATAGGCCATCCACGTGATGTCGGCCCAGATCGAGCCGGCCGGCTCCTCCCGGCACCACAGATCGAGCAGCAGCAGGTCCCCGCGCCGGATCGGAGCGCTGTCGTGAGGACGCACCTCGTAGTGGGGGTTCCCGGCGTTGGCGTTGACCGCCACGATGGGGGGGTCGAAGTGTAGCCGGCGCGACTGGAACTGCTCCCCCATGAACTGCTGGATGGCGTGCTCGGTCGGCCCCCGGCCGGCCGCGACCGCCGCCGAAACCTCGTTGAAGGTGGCCTGCAGCACCTCCTTGAGCCCCTGGGCAGCACGGCGGTGGGAGGCCAGGCCCTCCTTCGACCAGCGGGCTTCGCAGGACTGAATCAGGTCGGCGCTGCTCACCACCTGGACTCCCGCCGCCCGCACCAGCTCGAGCGTCCCCCCGTCGACCCGTGAGACGTACGGAATGGCGCCCCCGGGAGCGTATTCCATCGCCACCCGGTCGAGCCCCTGCAGGACGCCGCGCAGCTTCTCCTGGAGCTCGCGGTAGGCGACGAACGGCAGCCGCCTTCCGGGGAGATCGGCGAACAGGTGCGCCTCGATCGCGTGGTGCAGCCAGGTCGGATCCCCCGATTGAGGGATGAGCCCGAACCAGCGGCGGGTGGCGAACCGTTCCGGCCCGAGTCCGGCCACGTGGCGCGCGATCGGGTTGGAGCCGTGGAAGTCGTAGAGGAGCCACCCCGGCAGCTGCAGCTCCCGCAGGCTGGACTGGATCCGGCCGAGGTCCATAGGGGCGTTAGACTAGCACAGGGCGCCGCCGTCCCGGGTGCTATGGGCGGACGGATGACGGCTGCGTAACCGCGATCACAGAGCGACCGTCGCGAGGCGCATCGGCCAGCAGGCCAGAAAGTTATTGACCGGCGCGGAATGTTGCCCCATAGTAATTGGCAGCAACATGCCTGTACCGAATCACTGTCACGGATAAAAGGGGGACGAGATGAGAGGGGTGGCGAGACTTCTGGCGGTCTCGGTGACCGTCCTGGCGGCTGTGACGGCAATGCTGGCGGGTGGCCCGCGGTCGGGATCCGCGCCGCTCCGAGCGGCCGATTTCGCCGCCCTCCTGGCCAACCACGACAACACGGGG
>DASRJX010000075.1:0-4381 GCA_035649235.1 Candidatus Cryosericum sp. | reverse complement strand
GGATTGGGGCGGCACGAGATCGCAGGTGTAGCAGTCCTCGAGCGGGGCGATCGAGCCGGCCACGAAGACGCTCCGCCCCGCCCCGGCCGCTGCGCCCCCGGAGGCGGCGGCGCCCGCGCGGGCCGCCTCCACGGCATGGCGGTTGTAGAGGACCCAGCGATTCTGGACTCCGGCTCTTCCGAGGGCCCGCTGTGTGGTGCGGAACGTGTTGGTCGTCAGCACCTCGGCGCCGGCCCTCGCGTACTCGGCGTGGATGGCGGTCAGGATGTCGCGGCCGGCCTCCGAAGAAAGGGCGCGGGCCGACCAGAGCGGCAGGCCGGTGTCGACGCCGCGCCGCTGCAGCTCGGTGCCGGTGGCGCCGTCGAGCACCACGGGTCGTGGCTCGGCCAGCCGTTCGCGAAAGGTCATCGGCGTGAGCGTAGCACCGGCGGGCTCATGAAGGAACCGGCGCGGTGCGCGCGGTTCATGGCCTCACTGCACGCGGAAGACCCGGTACGTTCCCTGGCGGTACTCCTCCGTCAGGCAGGACCACGGATCGGGGCCAGCCAGGACCGGAAAGTCCCGCTCCTCCTCAGGACCCACGACGAGCGCCGCGATCCCGAGTGCTTTGAGGATCGGACAGGCTACGGCGGGATCGGGGCTCGAGAAGGCCTCGCGGAGCGCCGACATCCGGCGGGAGAAATCGGCCGGCCTCGAATAGAACAGCCGGCCCGCCCAGGTGTCGGAAAGGACGGCCGGATGTCCGGTCAGGTAGACCAGATCGGGGTTGCTCCGCAGGGGCGATCCCTGCACCAGCCGACCCTGTGCTATCTGCGATCGGACCCAGCGGCCGGCCGCCACCTCGTCGGCCGGCAAGGTCGGCTTGGCCAGGGAGGCTCCGAGGACGAACCAGGCGATCGACGCGGACCCGAGCAGAAGAGAGCTCACGGCCGCGATCCGGCCCGGCCGGGGCCAGGGCGATGGGCTCCCTGATGCCGGAAAGGCGTGATCGAGCGCGAGCCCAGAGAAGACCGCGAGGCCGATCCAGAGGAACATGGAGACGCGCATCGCCAGGTCGTTGTTCTCGCCGGTGGAGGCGACAAGACAGAGAGCAGGCAGGCTCACGAGACCCATCAGGGCGAAGGGGACGAGGCCTGCTCTGGGTCCTTCCTGGCGCCTGGCGATCAGGAAACCGGCCAGCCCGAGGAGCAGGAGCGGTCCGAGCTCCAGCACGATCTGCAGCGGGACCAGCGGGCCCGGCCGGGCCCAGCGGAACTTGTCGATGTCCCCCTGCTCTCCCACGTAAAGATTGAGAAGCGGAAGTCCCAGGACGACCGCCAGGGCCCCGGCCGAGGCGCTCCGGAGGAGGACATCGCGGCCGGTCCTGAAGCGGGAGCGGAAGAACTGGACGAGATCGAAGCCTCTCAGGAGCGCCAGGGTCGCGGCTCCTCCCAGCGCGACGTATCCGTTGTAGCCGGCCATCGAGGCCAGGCAGGCCCCGGCCGCCGCGAGCGCCCCCGTGCCCGTCTCGCTCCTCCTGAGGTAGAGCAGGGCGAGCAGGAAGACGACCATGGCGGCCACCGCGTGCGGCACCCAGTAGAAGCCGGCGAAGAAGCTGGGAACCAGCATCCCCCGGTTGGAGACCCAGCCGTCCACGTTCCAGTGGCTCAGGAAGAACTGCGCGGCGGAGACGGCCCCATCCTGCCGGAGCAGCCATCGGCCGAGCATGGGAATCACGTCGAACCCACCGACGAGACCGACGAGGAGGAGCGAGAAGCGGGCCACGCGCTCGTGGCCGGTGAGCTCCCAGACGACGCGGTGGAACGTCGCGAGGAAGATGGCCGCAAGCAGAAGCGTCATCAGGCCGATGAGCAGATACGGATGGGCGCCCTCCCCGGCCAGGAGGAGCACCGCCCCCAGAAGGATGTGAAAGAAGGTGTGGTAGTAGAACGGCGCATCGGTCGAGAGAAAGGGATTGGTGGGAGGCAGGCCGCGCGACGCGATCGCCTCGGCCATCGCGAGGTGGTTGTTCAGGTCCCAGCCCTTGACCCGCGTCTCTCCGCCGTCGGGGCTCGGGCCGACGACCAGCGTGGGCAGGAGGAGCAGGAGCGCGGCGATCACGATGACGACGACGGCCGGGTGGGCGACCCCGCGGGAGGCTGGGGCAACGACCCTTGGACGGACGGCGCCGAGGAGGAGCAGCGCCGCCGTCACGACCACCAGCTCGCCACGGACGTGCGGACGGTCGAAGGGCAGGACGAGCCCGGCCAGGCGGAGAGCGAGAGGCGTGATGGCGAGGGACGCGGCGCCGCAGAGGAGAACATCCGACAGAGAGCCGATCCTCGCCGGCGTCCTGAGACACCTCAAGAGCGCGTAGCCAGGCAGAAAGGCAGCGAGGCCCATTCCGGCCAAGGTCCCGGCCACGGGGCCAGGAACGAACGACAGGACGAGGACGGCGACGAGAAGTATGAGGCCCACCGGCTCTCAGCCTCCGCTCGGCGTCACGGCGGCGTTCCGGCCCCGGCAGGCGCCGCGTCCCTCGGCACGAAGAGGTAGGCGCCCGCCCGGTGCGCTTCGAAGCGCTCCTTGGGGACGAATCGCGGGTCGACCGCGTCCAGCTCCTGGCGCCGCTCGGCGCTCCAGCCGTGGGAGAAGACCAGCCACCACCGGGACTGAAGGCCGGTCGCCATGACACGATTCACCTCGGAGAGATAGTCCCCGATCACCGTCACCTGGCCGGCGACGACCCGGCCGGTGTCCCCGTGAAAGTAGAAGCGGAACTGGGGAGAGGCGTCCTTGTTGACTAGAATCCTGTCGTCCGGGCGTGCGGCGTCCTCGAGCGATCGGAGCACCGGGCGCATCTCCTGCCCTCCCGGCTCGGTGTGGTACCGATAGAGGAAGATCGCCGATCCGCACGCGATGGCGACGAGCCCCGCGATCGCCGGCAGCCCTCCGAGCCGTGGTCGCAGGGCCGCGATTCCGGCCGCGCCGAACACGTAGAAGAGGGGCGCCGCGAACAGCATCTGGCGGGTCCCTCCGAATGGGTAGAGGCGGAAGGCGGACGCCGCGGCCGCCGCCGCTAGGCTTCCCAGGAACAGCACCAGGAGATCCGCTCCGGGACGGAGTTTTCGCAGCGCCGCCATCCCGAGGATCGCCAGGGACCCGAACAGGAGACCGGTCGTGGGATGGATGAAGCCGAAGAACGAGGCCAGATCCCATGTGCCCTGGAGCAGGAAACGGGCCGCCGGAAGCGGGGAGAGCGGCATGAACTTGTCATCATAGAAGGACGCCGGCGTTCCCTGGGACATCTGCACCGGGATCGACGCGAGATAGAAGGGTGCCGCGGCGACGACACCGGCCAGGAGGCCGATCGTGGCTCGCCGCGCCCGCTCGTCCCGCCGCAGACTGCGCCGGGCGAGGAGGGCCGCGATCATCAGGACGAGCCACAGACTGCCGTAGACGGAGAGCAGCGCGCAGAAGGCGGCCAGCCCCAGGACGACGGCGTCCTTCCACCCGCGTGTCTCGCGCTCCTCCGTGGCCTCGAGGTAGGCGGCGGTGAGGATGGCGGCGAAGAGCATCGCCTGGCTGTAGACCCGGAGCGATTGCGAGTAACGGATGGGGTAGGGGGCCAGCGCCATGAAGAAAGCGGCCGCCCGGGCGGTCCAGGGATCGCCCGTCCCGGCCCTCGCCAGGCGGTAGACGGCCGCGATGCCGAGCACTCCGAACAGACAGGGGAGAAGTCGCAGCCAGGTCTCGCTCCGGGAGGCGGTCGCATGCAGGTCGAGAAGCAACGCGAATCCCGGCGGATCGAGGGTGATATCGCGATTGGCGACGAGCACGTTGCCCTGCGAAGCCCAGAACTGCTGGCACTCGTCGTAGGACAGGCTCCTGTCCCCGAGCCCGAAGAGCCGCACGGACGCTCCGAGCACAAGGATCGCGGCGAGCCAGCGGTCCTTCAGCATCGCTCAGTTCTTCTGCTGGTCTCGCAGCGACCGGAGGATCGTCTCGGCGACCAGCCGGTTGCCCGCGGGACTGAGATGCCCGCCGGGGTACGCGAAGAGCGCCGAGACGTCCGGGGCGCCGGAGAAGACGGGATCCAGATCGATCCACGGAAGGTGAAGCTCGTCGAGGATGGCCACGACCTTCTCACGCACCTGATCATGATTCCGCCGGGACGTTCTGTCGAAGTACCGTCCCTCGGATGGAAGGTAGACGAGGGTCACCTCTCCGCCCCAGGCGCGAGCGCCACGCTGGGCTTCCAGAAGGACGCGGCGGAACAGACCGAAGTCGGCCCGCGCGGGGTTCACTCCCGAGTCCCCGACGAAGAGCCCCAGCGACTGCCGCAGCGCCCAGAGTTTCCAGAATCGCCCCGGCGCCGCGATCTCGGGCCCCGCCGGCCCGA
>DASRJX010000074.1:0-16264 GCA_035649235.1 Candidatus Cryosericum sp. | reverse complement strand
TAGCGTCGCTTGGGGATCCACGGGATCCGGGCGAGGGGAGCGAGGGGCTGCATGCCGACGCCGAGGAAGGTGATCCCGCGAGGCGCCGCCGCGGCCTCAATCTCCTCGAGGTAGGTCTGGAGCTCGTGGCGCATGGCGTCGAGGCCGGCGTGCACGCCTCCCGACAGCTCCACCTGGCAGCCCGGCTCCAGCGTGATGCGGGTCGTGCCGCGTCGCGCGCCCAGGACGCGACCGTCCTCCTCGTGGGGTTCCCAGCCGTGATCGCGGACCAAGCTGTGAAGGAGGGCTTCGATCGAGCGCTCCCCCTCGTAGGGCACGGGGGCGAGCGTGTCGGTCAGGACGCCGAACCTCTCGTACTCCAGTCCGACCCCCCATCGGCCGCGCGGCTTGGCGCCCGCCGCGAAATAGCCTTCGAGATCGGCTTCCTGTCCGATCGGAGCCTTCACGTCGCGGATCATCAGGAGGCTCGAATTCTATCAGAGTGCCCGAGGTGGGTGGATGCGCTACGGGCGCCACGCCTCCGGACGCCCCCTGGAGGAGGCCTCAGGCACCTTGGCCCGGCGGGCCCTCCGGGTTCGCGGGGGTGGGCTCGAGCGCCTTCTGGCGCGCTCCGAGGTAGGCGCGCGCCGCCTCGTCGGCCGGGAGGCCGAGGCAGCTGGCGAACTCGCGCACGAAGCCGCGCAGGAAGACCGGCGGCGGGAGGGCTTCGAAGCGGTCCTCTTCGATCGCCTGCAGGTAGGTCTGCCGGATCTTGGTGCGCGCGGCGATCGCCTCGAGCGTCAGGCCGCAGCGCAGGCGCTCCGCCCGGAGCGCGGAGCCGCTCCCGGCCACCGGCCGACGCTCCGGCTCGACGCCCTCCGCCTTCGGGGACGGACCGGGCACCGGGGCGGCCTGGGTCGCGGCCGAAGCGGCGGGTGCGGCCGGCTCCGGACCGGCGGGTGCTTCGGGGCTCGACGCCGCGGACGCCGCGTCGCCGGCTGCGGGCGCGGCGACTTCTCCCTGATGCGGCCGCTGCCGCGCCGCCACTCCGGGGGCCGCCGCGGCGGTGGAGTCCTCGGCGCCGACCAGCCCATGCAGCCCGCGGACCTGGTCGGCGGTCAGCGCCCCGCTCTCGACCAGGTGGCGATCGTAGGCCACGCGGCTCTCCAGGAAAATGAGCGTCCGGTAGGCCTCCTCGACGCGGGCCTGGATCGCCCGCAACCCCTCGAGGTCGAGGAAGGGGGAGAGGTGCGTGGTCTCCGGATCGTAGGCCCGCTTCAGGATCTGGTACGCGGACTGGACCTCCTTCGTCGAGGCTTTGGGCACGATCTCGAGGACCCGGTAGTGATCGACCTCCCGGAGATCCTGCCACTCCTCCCGCGGCTCGGGGGCCGCCGGGGCGCAGGTCTGCAGCAGCCGGCCGGTGGCGCGCGCGATCCCCTTCGTGGCCGGCGTGTTCGGGAACTGCTGCGACAGCGGTCGTCGCTTGTGGATCGACTGCAGGACGGAGGGGTCGTACTCGACCATGCCGGCCGTCGGGAGATCGAGCCCGAAGCACTTGCGGAAGCTGGTGACAAGCGCGGCCCCGGCCACCTCGTCGTCCTCGTCCCGGACCATGTTCAGCAGCAGCTCGAGTCGCGTGCGCCGCACCAGGGATGCGACCGATTTCTGGGCGGACGCGTCGAGCGCGCCGAGCCGCGTCATCAACGCCCGGAACGGAACGCGCAGCGGATCGATCCCGTCGGCGCGCAGCAGCTCCGAGAGAGCGTGGCGGGTGTCCTCCGCCAGGGCGCGCTCGAGGCAGGAGCGCATATAGGCCTCCGCGAACAGGCAGGCCGACTCCAGAGCCGCGGGTTCCGGCGTACTTGCCACAATGCCGAGGGTGGCGAGGGAGAAGGCGGCGAGCGTCCCGGAGGCCCGGCCCGATCCGCAGTCGAGGATGACGAACTCGGCGGCGAGGTCCGGCAGCTGGGCGCCGATCCGCTGCACGAGATCGACCGGGTGGGCGCCCGGCAGGCCGCGCTGGAGCCCGCCGATCAGGCGGAGGTGGCTGATCGAGGTATCGACGGCCAGCTCGCGGAGGCGCGCCTCGGGGTTGGAGGCGAACTGGTCGAGGCCGCGATCGAAGCGCGGGAAGCCCAGGAAGCCCGGCAGGTTGCCGCCCTGGAGGTCGAGGTCGATCACGACCACCCGGTGCCCGCCGCGCGCCAGCTGGATGCCGAGGTTCGCGGTCAGGAGGGAGCGTCCGACGCCCCCCTTGCCCCCGGCCAGGGCCCAGACGGGCCGCCCGGACGCTCCCGCAGGGGGCTGGACCGGCTCCATCCTCAGGCCACCTTGTCCGCTGTGTCCTTCTCCTCGAACTCCTCGCCATCGAACGAGATGATCCGGCTCTTCCCGTCGATGGCGGTGAGGAGGGACACGGGCCTGCCCCAGACCCGCTGGATGTTGCGCAGCGTCTCCCGGGCGTAGTCGTGCTTCAGCTCGATCGATTCGAACTGGTGCTTCAGGAGCAGCTCCCCCTTGTTGCGGTGGTTGGCGTCCTCGACCCGCATGATCGGCTGCCCCAGGTTCGTGAGCTGGAACAACAGGCGCTGCTTGATCTTCCTGAAGTCACGATCGCTGATCTGGTACATCCCCGTCTTGGGGTTGTAGTCGTAGAGGAAGAGCTTCTGGCTGTGGCAGAACTCCTCGGTCAGGTAGTTGTCGATGAACGTGATGTCGTTGCACAGGCGTCGGACTTCGAAGATCTTGTCGCGGCCCAGGCCGGCCCGGCGGTCCCAGCGTGCGCGCTCCGCGAGGTCGTCGCACTCGTCGTACTCCTTGCCGAAGCGCCCCCGGTTCCAGCGGTCCTCGATGTCGCGGTACAGCTCGACGCCCAGCTTGTAGGGATTGATACGTCCCGACCGGCCGCCGAGCGTCGCCGAGTGGTGATCGGCGTAGTCGATGAGTTCGCTGTCGGTCAGGACGGTCTCGGTCATGATCTTCGAGTGCCAGTAGGTCGCCCACCCCTCGTTCATGATCTTCGTCTGCGCCTGCGGGGCGAAGTAGTAAGCCTCGTCGCGGACCATCGATAGGATGTCGCGCTGCCAGTTCTCGAGCCGGGCGGAATCGATCAGGAACTTCAGGACGTCGCGCGCCGGCTCCGCCGGGAAGCGGTTCTTCCGGTGCGCCGCCGCCTCCTCCATCTTCTTGCGCTGCGCTTCGATGACGTGCGGCGGGTTGATGAAGTCGTTCATGTAGGACTTGCTCTTGAGGCGCTGGACGACGGGCCGGGACGGCTCCTCCTCGTCGGGGGCGCGCTCCCGCACGATGAAGGGAGCGTGGGGGTCGATCAGGTTGTCGAGCGACAGAGCCAGGTCGATGAAGCTCTCG
Organism: Candidatus Cryosericum sp.; assembly: GCA_035649235.1. GTDB lineage: Bacteria > Acidobacteriota > Polarisedimenticolia > Gp22-AA2 > Gp22-AA2 > DASRJX01. The sequence goes on along the minus strand of DASRJX010000074.1, from coordinate 12,913 downwards.
ACTGTCTCGACCCCGTGGCGATCCATGGACCTGCGGATGCGGGTCGCGTGGTTCGCCATGTCGTCCATCATCTTGCGGTTCGTCTTGCTGAACGACAGGTTGTTCTTGAAGAAGTCGCAGTGGGCGTAGACGTGCCCCATGACGAGCTTCTGATCGACCCGCGCGTTGCACTCGAGCAGGTAGGCGTAGCAGGGGTCGTTGTTGATGACCATCTCGTAGATCTTCGACAGACCGTAGGAGTAGGACTTCGAGAGGTACTCGTACTCCATGCCGAAGCGCCAGTGCGGGTAGCGCGTCGGAAAGCCCCCGTACGAGGCCACCTGGTTCAGCATCCGGTAGTCGAGGATCTCGAAGATGACCGGGAAGAAGTCCAGGCCGTAGGCGCGCGCGTGCCCTTCGATCTCCTCCTGCATCTGTGCGAGATCGGCCGGCAGGCGGGGCATGCTCAGCGCCCCCGCCCCAGGAAGTCCTTGATCGACTGGTAGATTCCGTCCTTGTTCTCGATCTTGGAGAGGGCGACCCGATCGTCGTCCTGCAGGACCTCGTTCAGGTCGACCAGGAACTGGCCGGTGCCATAGGGGCTCTCGACCTGCCCGTAGCAGAACAGGTTGACGCGCGGCAGGAGCTGCTGGCGCAGCAGGGTGATGCACTCCTCGGTGTCGCCCTGGGACCAGTTGTCGCCGTCCGAGAAGTGGAAGCCGTAAACGTTCCATTCGTCCGGCGGGTATTCCTGCTCGACGAGGCGGGCGCACAGCTTGTAGGCCGCGGAGATGACCGTGCCGCCCGACTCGCGCGTGTGGTAGAAGGTCTCGCGATCGACCTCGCGCGCCTCGGCGTCGTGGATGATGTAGCGGATGTCGACTCCCTTGTAGTGGTGCCGCAGCCAGGTGTCGATCCAGAACGACTCGATCCGGACGATCTCCTTCTGCTCTTCGCCCATCGAGCCCGAGACGTCCATCATGTAGACGATCGCCGCGTTGGCCTGTGGCATCAGGGCGCTCTTCCAGCTGCGATAGCGCTTGTCCTGCCGGATGGGGATCAGGATCGGGTGATCCGGCCTGTAGGCTCCGGTGCGGATGCTCCGCTTGAGGGTCTCCTTGTAGGTGCGCCGGAAGTGCCGCAGGCTCTCGGGACCAAAGCGGGAGACGCCCACGTACCGATCGCGCGACGAGACGATGTTCTTGCGGCCCTTCGGCTGGATGGCCGGCAGCTCGAGCTCCTCCCCGAGCATCTCGGCCAGCTCGTCGAGGGAGATGTCCACCTCGAGCAGGTGCTCCGCAGCCTGGTTGCCGGCGCCCTGCTGACCGTTCTCGCTCTCGCCGGGTCCCAGGACGGTGCCGACCTCCCCGTCGCCCTGGCCGACGCCCCCGGCCTGCTTCTGGCCGTAGATGAACTGCGGGATGTGGATCTGCGGCAGGGGGATGGAGATCAGATCCTTGCCGCGCCGGCCGATCAACTCGCCGCTGCTGATGTAGCGGCGCAGGTCCTGCTTGATGCGCCCCCGGACGATCTGGCGGAACCGATTATGGTCTTGGTCGATTCTGAGGATCATGCGTCCGGACCCCGGGAGGTGCGGCCGCGAGACGCCTAATCTCGGGCGTCGCCGCGGGCGAAGATGCTGGCGACGTAGTTCAGTACATCGGTGGCGCAGATGTCGCAGTAGCCGTAGTCCTTCTTGAGCCGGCTCTTCACAACGTCGATCTTCTCCTGGGTGTCCTTGTCGACCACGGACGAAACCAGGGACGTCAGCTTGATCGAGTCTTTCTGATCCTCGAACAACTTGAGCTCGAGGGCCTTGTGCAGCCGCTCGTTCGTCTTGTAGTTGAAGGTCTTCCCCTCGACCGCCAGGGCGCCGATGTAGTTCATGATCTCCCGGCGGAAGTCGTCCTTGCGGTTATCGGGAATGTCGATCTTCTCCTCGATGGAGCGCATGAGCCGCTCGTCCGGCTCCTCGTCCTGGCCCGTGTACTTGTTGCGGACCCGCTCCTTCTGGGTGTAGGCCTTGACGTTGTCGATGTAGTTGCTGCACAGGCGCGCGATGGCCTCTTCGTCGGCCGAGATGGCGCGCTGCACCTCGTTCTTGGCGATGTCCTCGTACTCCTGCTTGACCACCCCCAGCAGATCCCGGTAGCGCTTGCGCAGCTCCTCCGCGGTGATGAGCGAATGGTGGCGCAGGCCGGACTCCATCTCGTTGAGCACCATGAACGGATTGATGCAGCCCTCGCCCTTGTCGGAGACCAGCGCGTTGCTGATCTTGTCCTGGACGTAGCGCGGTGAGATGCCGTCCATGCCCTCGCGCACCGCCTCCTTGCGCAGTTCCTTGATGTTGTCCTCGGTGAAGCCGGGGAGGGTCTTTCCGTTGTAGAGCCGCAGCTTCTGCAGCAGGGTCAGGTCGGCCTTCTTGGGCTCCTCCAGCCGGGTCAGGATGGCCCACATCGAAGCTATCTCGAGGGTGTGCGGCGCGATGTGCTTCCCCTTGATGCGGGCCGGGTTGTAGTCCTTCTCGTAGATCTTGATCTCCTCGGCCAGCTTGGTGATGTAGGGGATGTCGATCTTGACCGTGCGATCGCGCAAGGCCTCCATGAACTCGTTGTGCTGCAGCTTGCGGTACTCGGGCTCGTTCGTGTGCCCGATGATCACCTCGTCGATGTCGGTCTGCGCGAACTTCTTGGGCTTGATCTTGTGCTCCTGGGAGGCGCCCAGGAGGTCGTACAGGAACGCGACGTCGAGCTTCAGGACCTCGATGAACTCGATGAGGCCGCGGTTGGCGATGTTGAACTCGCCGTCGAAGTTGAAGGCCCTCGGATCCGAATCGGAGCCGTACTCCGCGATCTTGCGGTAGTTGATGTCACCGGTCAGCTCGGTCGAGTCCTGATTCTTCTCGTCCTTCGGCTGGAACGTCCCGACACCGACGCGGTCCTTCTCGGACAGGATCATCCGGCGAACGCGGACGTGCGAGATGATCTTGGTCCAGTCGCCGCCGTACCTCAGGGTGAGCTCCTTGTAGTTCTGCCGGCAGAACGGGCAGAGGTCGCCGTCGATGACGACACGCTCCGCCTCGGGCCGCCCCTCGTTCAGCATCCGCAGGACCTCGGGACGCAGGTCGTCGGGAACCAGGTGCAGCGGCTCCTCGTGCATCGGGCAGGCCTGCACCTCGGGCGTCTGCTCGGCCCGCCGGCGTCCGGCCTCGGCGTCGATCACCCAGGAGTAGGAGTAGACGGCGCCCTCGGGGGCCTTCGAGTAGTCCTCGAGGCCGCGCTTGAGTCGCCTCACGATCGTCGACTTGGCCGACCCGACCGGCCCGTGGAGCAACAGGACGCGCTTCTCGGTGCCATAGCGCTGCGCCGCCGACTTGAAGACGTTCACGAGCTTCATCAGCGGGATGTCGAGGCCGAAGACGGCGTCCGAGCCGCCGGCCTCCTTGTCGTCGAAGAAGTTGTAGTGGACGATGCGCTTCTTGTACTCGAAGTACTCGCGGGTCCCCTTGGTGAGGATCATGTCGTAGATGCGCTGGAAGGCGGTGCGCGTCACCTTCGGGTTCTGGCGCACGATCTCGAGGTACTCCTCGAGCGAGCCCTCCCAGTGCTGATCGCGGAAGCCGCGCAAGTCCTGAAGGCGGGCGATCAGTTGCACGATCTGGCTGCCGCTGGCGCTCGACCCGCCGCGCATATCGCGCTCGGAGGCGCGGGCGGCCGTCGAGGACTGCACCGTATCTTTCTGAAAGGACATGGTTTCCTCGACCCCAAGGAACTCGATTCCCAATATAGGTCCCGGTTGCAGAATTGTCAAAACCTTTCCGACACTTTTTGTCGCCCGTCACCTTCGCGGGATGGAGGCCGCGCCGGACCTTCGTTCTGCGTCGGGAGACACATCCGAGCGCCCGGCCCTCGGCCGGGCCCGCCTCCTGGAAGCGGGCCTCAGTTGACAGGTTTCGCCGCTCGCCGATAACATCCCGCTCGCATCGGCGAGGTGGCCCCTGGAGCCGCAGACCTTGAGCCGCGCCGTTCGGGATGCTTTCCGCGACATCCTCGGAGATCCCTCCCTCAGCGGCCCAGCCCTGACGACCGCCCTGGAGCGCGCCGGGACGTTGCACGGCGTTGAGCCGTTCCGCGCTTGCCTGCAGGTCCTCTCCGCCGCCCCGCGGGACGAAGCAGAGGCGCGTCGCACCATCTCGGCCATCGAGTCGCATCGCGACGCGCTCACGACCAGCCTCGAGAGAGACCCGGGCCTGGCCGTCGCGGCCGCCGACTACCTTCAAGTGATGGAGGGGCAGGCCTGGCGCACCTCGCTGCGCCTGTCCCGCTCCGCGCTGACGTCGGACCCGCGCGAGTGCGCGTTGGACGAGATGCTGGCGACCGAGCAGCGGCGTTGCGAACGGCTCGGGCGGCCGTTGTCGCTGGTCCTGCTGGCGCCGGATGGCGACGGGCTGGACGAGCAGGCGGCTCACGCTGCCGGCGCCGCCCTCCGGGAAGCAGCGCGCGGCGTGGACCGGGCTGTGAGGCTGCTGCCCCTCGGCTTCGCGGTCGTGCTGCCCTGCACGCCCGGCAGCGAAGCGGCGCGCGCCGCGGCGCGGTTGCGCGTCGTCGCGGAGCGCGCGACCGGCGCCGCCTGGAGCGCCGGCGTCGCCGCCTTGCCGGGCCTGCCGCCGGGCCCCGATGCCCTGGCCGCCGCAGCCCGGGCGGCGCTCCGGCTGGCGCGGCGCCGTGGAGGCGGGACCGTCTGTCAGGGAGACGCGGACAGGCGCCGGACGCGCCGGCTCAAGGTCGGTCCCCACCTGTCGGGTTCGGTCCAGGCCGGCGGACACTCGCTGCGGGCGGGCCTGCACGATCTCTCACTGAGCGGCGCGCTCGTCCTTCTGGGAGAAGAAGTCCGTCCCGGCGCGCGTGTGGTCCTGACGGTCAGCGAGTCGGCGCCGCGCGCCCGCGTGGCGGCGATCGCAGGCCGCGTCGTGCGGACCGTGCGCCAGGGGGCCGATCCGGCGGGACCGTCCTGGCGGTCGGCGGTCGCGTTCGACCCGGGAGCGGACGACCTGCGCCGGGTGGCCGACCTGATCGCGGCGCTGCCGGCGCGCCCCGGAGGAGTTGCCGGCGCATGATCGGCCTGGAGGAAGCGAACCGCTACCGCGACGAGTTGATCGAGGCCCTGCAGGAGGACGCCCACAACGAGGAGCGCATCCTGAAGCGCCTCGATCAGATCCGGAGCGAGGAGGGGATTCAGCTCTACGCGGCGCTGCTGCTGATCCTGACCCGGATGCAGTTCGAGGAGTCCGACGCCAGGCGCCACTGGCAGGCGATCCTGGAGCACCGGCGCGCGCTGGCGGGAGCGCTCCGGCGCGTGGTGGCGCTGCGCGTCGCCGTTCTGGATTACTTCCTGAACCTCAACCGGCAGTTGACCGGCCCGCGGCTGATCGACCTGTCGTTCGCCGAGAGGCAGGAGCCGGCCGCGGCGGAGGATCGGGTGACGGGGCTGTTCAGCGCCTCGGCGTTCCTGGCGGCGCTGCAGAACGAGACCCGCCGGGCCAAGCGGTACGACCTGGGGCTGAGCGTGCTCTACGTCGACCTCGACAATTTCCGCGAGATCAACGAGCGGCACGGCGAGCTCGTGGGCGGCATCCTGCTCCGCGAGGTGGCGATCCTGATCAAGAACAAGATCCGGGACATCGACGTCGCGGCGCGGCTGGCGGGGGAGGAGTTCGGCGTCATCCTCCCCGAGACGGAGAGGATGGGAGCCTTCCTGGTCGCCGAGCGGATCCGCCGCGAGGTCGAGCGCCACGGCCTGCGACGCAACGCCGACGGCAGGCCGATCGGCCTCAGCGTGAGCCTGGGCGTCGCGCGGTATCCCGAGGACGCGACGACCGCCGATCGACTGGTGGAGCGCGCCGAGGAGGCGCTGCACCTGGCGAAATCGCGCGGCGGCAACGCGGTCAGCGTCTACTACCGCGAGCGCCGCGGCTACATCCGCTTCGACGTCGCGCGAGGGCCCGTGCGCCTTCGCGTGACGCCGGCCGCGCGCCCCGCCGGCGCCGCGGAGCCGGCGTCGCAGGAGCCGCGCAACATCAGCCGCAACGGCCTGCTGTTCGAGAGCGACGTGCCATTCGCGATCGGAGTCGAGGTGGAGATCCTGATCGAGGACAGCCGCCACGGCGCCCGCATGACGCTGCCGGGACGCGTCGTTCGGGTGGAGGAGGCCGAGGACCGTGCCGGCCGCTTCGAGATCGGCGCCGCCTTTCAGGTGGCCTGGGAGCACCAGGAGTCCGAGATCACCGAATTCCTGCGGCGCGCCGGGGCCGCGGCCTGATCCCGTGGCGCCGGGAGCCTGCCTCGGCATCGACACGGCGACGGGCCGCGGGAGCGTGGCCCTCGCCCGGGACGACGGCGAGCCGCTGCTGCGTCTCCTGGAGGAGAAGGGCGGGCACGCCCGGGACCTGGTGCCCGCGATCGAGAGCGTGCTGGCGGAAGCCCGGCTGGGCACTTCCGACCTGAGGGGTCTCGGCGTCGCGTCGGGGCCGGGCTCGTTCACCGGCGTGCGGGTCGGGATGGCGACGGCCAAGGGGCTCGCCTACGCCCTGGACATCGCGGTGGTGGGATTGTCGACGCTCGAGGCCCTGGCTCGCGCGGCGGCGCCTCTGGCGCCGCAGGGATCGGCGATCCTGGCACCGGTCCTGCCGGCCGGCCGGGGGGAGGTCTACTCCGCGCTCTTCGACCTCCGGGGGCATGAGGTCGCGCGCCGCACCCAGGACCTGGCGTGGCGCCCGGAGGTGCTGCTCGCCTCGCTCCCGGAGGAGGCGATCCTCGTGGACGGAGAGGCCCTGACGGCAGTGGCAGGGGGAAGCCGGGAACGGCGCTCGATCGAGAGTCCTCCGCTGGCCGCCACCATCGCGCTCTGGGCTGCGGCGACGATCCCGCCCGGCACGCGCTTCCGGCCGGGAGGCCTGACCCCGAACTACGTCCGGCCATCGGACGCCGAGGCGGCGCGTCACCACGCCTAGGCTTCCAGGGCCCGGCGGGAGGACCGCCACGCCGACTCTGCAGATAGGCCCTCTCGAACTCGACGAGCTGCCCTCCGTCCTGGAGATCGAGAATCTCTCCTTTCCCACGCCCTGGAGCCTGTCCTCGTTCCGTTACGAGATGCTGGAGAACCCCTACGCCAGCCTGTTTGGCGCCAGGATGGCCGGCTCCGCCGGGGTCGTCGGCTTCGCGTGCGCCTGGGTGATCGACCAGGAGATGAAGATCAACAACCTCGCAGTCCATCCGCGCTGGCGGAACCAGGGCGTCGCCGGGCACCTCCTCGATCACCTGCTCGAGTTCGCCCGCCGCCAGGGATGCCTGGAGGCCACCCTGGAGGTGCGCCCAAGCAACCAAGCCGCGCTGCGGTTGTACTCCCGGAGCGGCTTCGTCCCCATCGGACGGCGCAAGGCCTACTACAGCGACACCCACGAGGACGCCGTCGTCATGCTTTACCGCCTGGGGCCGCAGTCCGGCCGTTGAGGCTTCGTGAAGAACGGGGCCGGACCAGTGCTGGCGGACGCGGGGCCGGCGCAGCAATCCGGGGGGCATTCGCCGCCTCTCCTGGCTTGCAGGTGGCGATCGGGAGTGTTAGACTTTGTAGAGATGTGGCCCATCGATTCACGTGGTGGCTGCGCTACTGACCCCATCCCAGCAGGAGGCACTACGATGGTGCACAACCATGAGGACCTCAGGCGTGAGCTTGCGGAGCTGAATCCGGAATTCCGGCGGCTGATGGCCGAGCACGCGAGCTACGATTCCCGCCTGGAGGAGCTTCAGGGCAAGGCCGTGCTCGAAGATTCGGAAAGGGTCGAGACCATCAACCTCAAGAAACAGAAGCTCCAGGTCAAGGACCGGATGGAGCGGATGCTCCGCGAGCATCTGGAGAAAACGGCGGGCACCGGCGTCAGGCACTGAGTCGGACCAGCCCGGACCCGGCCGACCTCGTTCGCGACAGGGGGTGTGTCTTCGGCACCCCCATTTTTTTGACGGGACACCGATGCCTGTGGCAGCACAAGCGGTTCCGTACCTTGTCACCCTGGCCCTCCTGGCGGCCGTGCCGGGCTTCCTCTACGGGCCCTGGGCCGCGGCTCCCGCACTCTTTCTCACGGCTTTCGTGCTCTATTTCTTCCGCGATCCGGAGCGGGTGGCCCCTCCGGGCGAGGGGCTGGTGGTCTCGCCGGCCGATGGGCGGGTGACGGCCGTCGAGCGTGGTCCGGAGGGCGCCCGGGTGTCCATCTTCCTGTCCGTCTTCGACTGCCACATCAACCGCGCGCCGGTGTCGGGGCAGGTCACCGCCACGCGCCACACGCCCGGGCGTTTCCGGCCCGCCTGGGACCCGCGCGTGGCGCAGGAGAACGAGCGCAACCACCTGGTGATCCGCGCGGAGGGCGCCGATTACGGCGTGACCCAGATCGCGGGCATCCTGGCCCGCCGCATCGTGTGCACCAAGCGGCCCGGCGACGCCGTCCGGCGCGGCGAGCGCATCGGACTGATCCAATTCGGATCACGCACCGATCTGCACCTGCCGGCCGGTTTCGAGCCCGCGGTCCGGATCGGCGAGCGGGTGCGCGGGGCGGAGACGGTCCTGGCGCGCCGCGAGGCGGGCTCCAGGGCGGGGGAGAGCGGGGCCCGGCCAGCCGCGGGGATGGGCGCATGAGGGCCCGCGCGCGCCTCAGGCGGGGGGCCTACGTGATCCCCAGCCTGTTCACGACCGGCAACCTCCTGGCCGGCTACATCGCGGTGGTCCGCAGCCTGCAGGGAGACTACGAGTGGGCGGCGCTCGCCATCTTCATCGCCGCACTCCTCGACCGGGTGGACGGCTGGGTGGCGCGCCTCACCCGCACGTCGAGCGACTTCGGCGTCCAGCTCGACTCGCTGGCGGACGTCATCTCGTTCGGCATGGCGCCCGCCCTCATGATCTACATGTGGGGCCTCGCCCAGCTGCCAAAGCCGTGGTCCCTGGCCCCGTTCCTGTATCTCGCGGCCGGGGCGACCCGTCTGGCGCGCTTCAACATCCAGGCCCCGTCCCAGGATCGCCGCTACTTCATCGGGCTGCCGATCCCCGCCGCCGCCTGCATGATCGCCGCCTGCGTTTTCTACAGCCCCGCCCGCCTGATCGATCCGATGGCCTCGGGGCTCGTGGCGCTCCTCGTGGTGGTCCTCGCCGTCCTGATGGTCAGCCGCCTGCGCTACCGGTCGTTCAAGGAGATCAACCTGCGCAGCCGGATCTCGTGGGTCTTTGTGAGCTTGATGGGCGCCGTCTACTTCGTGGTGGCCGCCTCGCCGCAGCTCATCGGTCTGGTGCTCGGGAGCGCCTACGTGCTGTCGGGGCTGGTGCCGCGTCGATCGCCGCCCGTGCGGCTGGAGCAGCGGCCCGCGCCCGCGGGAGGCCCGCGTGCCTGATCGCAGGAAGCACGCCGCCGCCCGCAAGGCGCACGTGGCGCTGTTCGACGCCCAGAGCCTGATCGCCAAGGGCGTCCGGGAGCGCCTCGTGGAGCGATCGTTCCCGATCGCCTCGGTGCACCTCTATACCTCGCAGCCCGATCCGGAGGCCAACCTGACCGAGTTCGGAGGGCAGGCGATGCTCGTCGCCCATGCCGACTTCGACGCCCTCGCGCCGCTCGACATCGCTTTCCTCTGCGGCACACGGCCGGAAGGCGCGCTCTACCTCGACTGGCCGGGACGCAAGGGCTTCGCGGCTATCGACCTGACGACGGCCTCTCGTGCCGCCGAGGGCGTGCCGCTGGTCAACGCGGCGGTCAACCCCGAGGCGATCCCCGAAGCGCCCGGCCTCATCGGCACGCCCCACCCCATAGCCCTCGTGCTGTCGACCGTCCTGTCGGCGATCCGCCGGGGCTGCGGCCTCGCGGAGGCGTCGATCGTGGCGCTGCAGCCGGTCTCGGAGTGCGGTGAGGAAGGGATCCGCGAGCTGTACCAGCAGACCCTGGCGCTCCTGAACTTCAAGGACCTCCCGCGCGAGGTGTTCGGACATCAGCTCGCGTTCAACCTGGTGCCGGACTTCCTCTACGGAGGGGCCGGGCCGCCCGGCGGGGCGGCGACCGAGGAGCTCGAGGCCGAGATCACGCAGGTCACGGGCGGCGGATTCGGCCTGTCGCTGTCGATCGCGCTGGCGCCGGTGTTCCACTGCCACGCCGCCATGGCCCGCGTCGTGCTGCCTCCGAAGCGGGGCCGGAAGGATCTTCTGGCCGCGCTGGGCGCCGCCCCCGACGTTCGCGTGCACGAGCGAGGGGAGGGAGCGACGCCCATGGAGAGGGCCGGGGAACCCGGGATCCTGGTGGCCGGCGTCAGACAGGCCGGTCCAGAGAACGCCTTCTGGCTCTGGGTGGTCGCCGACAACCTGGCTTCGGGCGCCGCGCTGAACGCCGTCCGCATCGCCGAGGCCCTCTGGCAGCGTGAAGGGGTGCACTGAGGTGGCCTGGTGATCCGCAAAGCCCGCATCCTGCCCGCCTGCGCCCTGCTGCTGGCGGCGCTCTCGTCGCAGCGCCTGCCGGCGCAGGACCTGAAGCGCCCCGAGGAGCAGCTGGCGGCGATCTACGCCCTGAAGGTCCAGCTCGAGATCGAGCAGAAGCGGCTCGACGACGATCTGCAGCGTCACGGGGAGGTTGCACGGAAGCGGGAGGAGGCGCGCGGGCGCCTGCGCCGACTGTACGAGGACCTGGATGCCATGGTGGAGGGGCGGGCGGACTCCGATCCGGACCAGATCGAGGCGCGCGAGGCGGAGGTGGCGGTCGTGGAGCAGCTGGTCGAGGCCCTCACCGAGTCCGCGCGCGAGATCCGGTCCAGCATCCGGGTGGCGCACGATCGCATCGCGCTCCTGCAGGACCGCATGGGCCGGCTGCGCCGCACCCTCCCCTCCGACAACGAGTCCTTGACCGGCTCCTGGGATGTCTCGTACCTGCCGAGCGGCGACAAGGGCGCGTTCACCCTGCGGCAGTCGGGCACGCTGCTGGCGGGAGAGTACTCCCTCGAGGGAGGCTGGCGGGGAAGCCTGCAGGGGACGATCGTCAACGGCAAGGTGCTGCTGCACCGCATCGACTCCAAGCTGGGCCACTCCCAGGACCTGGAGGGGACCCTGTCGCCCGAGGGGCGGACCATCAAAGGGACCTGGCAGAACTTCATCCTCTCCGGCGGCCAGCCGGCGACGGGGAACTGGGTGGCGCAGAAGAAGGAGCGCGCGGAATCCTGAGATGACCGGGACCGGTTCCTAGCCACCCTCCATGGCCTATCCCCTGTTCGTCGCGCGGCGTTATCTGCTGGCGAGCCGCAAGCAGGCCATCATCTTTGTCATCTCGCTGATCTCCATCGTCGGCGTCATCGTCGGCGTCGCGGCCCTGGTCGTCGTGCTGGCGCTCATGACCGGGTTCCAGGATCAGATCCAGGCGAAGATCCTGGGGGCCAACGCGCACCTGACGATCCTCTCAGGATTCTCCGGGCGACCTCTCCAGGACGGCGAGGCGGCGGCCCGCCGGGTGCGGGGGCTGGCGCAGGTGGTCGCGGCGGCGCCCGTCGTGTACGAGAAGGGGATGGCGGCGAGCCCGCTCAACTCCACAGGGACGGCGGTCCTCATCAAGGGGATCGACCCCGGGCAGGAGGCGCGTCTCACGGACATCGCCTCCCAGGTGCGCGGCGACCTGTCGGCCCTGTCCCGTCCCGGGGCCAGCGGGCGCGATGCGGCCATCCTCGGCAAGGACCTGGCGGCGTCGCTGGGGGTCGAGGCGGGCGACGTCATCCGCCTCATCATCGCGCGGCCCCAGGTCTCGCCTCTCCTGACCGTGCCGCGGAGCCGCGAGTTCGAGGTCGCGGGCGTGTTCGAGGCCGGCTTCTACGAGTACGACACGACGCGCGTCTACGTCGGCATCGACGTGCTGCGCCGGTTCATGGGGCTGGAGCCCGCGCAGGCGAGCGCGGTCGAGGCGAAGGTCCGGAACCCGCACCGCATCCCCGAGACGGCGGCCGCGGTGCAGGCCGAACTCGGGCAGGAGTACTACGTCAGCGACCTCGTCCGGCTCAACCGCACGTTCTTCTCGGCCCTCCGTCTCGAGAAACTCGCCATGAGCATCAGCATCGGCCTGATCATCCTGGTGGCCGCCCTCAACATCGTCTCCATCCTGGTCCTCATGGTCATGGAGAAGGTGCGGGACATCGGCGTCCTCAAGGCGCTGGGGGCGACGCGATCCGGCGTCCGCCGCATCTTCGCCCTGCAGGGGCTGATCATCGCGGGCCTCGGGACCGTCGCCGGGGCGGCCCTGGGGGTGGCGCTCGCCTGGACCCTCGACCGGTTCCGTCTGGTCACGCTGCCGGTGGACGTCTACTTCATCCCCTATGTGCCGTTCCACGTCAGAGCGCTCGACGTGGCGATCGTCATGGCAGCGACGTTCGGCGTGTCGTTCCTCGCGACCCTCTACCCGGCCTGGCGCGCCGCACAGCTCGATCCCTCGGAAGCGCTGCGTTATGAGTGAGCCGGCGGCCGCCCCGCTCCTGCGCTGCGCCGGGCTGCGGCGCGTCTTCGGACCTCCCGGCGGCAAGGTCGAGGTGTTGAGCGGCCTGGATCTGACGCTCGAGCCGGGCGAGATGGTCGCCATCCTCGGGGAGTCGGGGGCGGGGAAGACGACGCTCCTGCACCTGGTGGGCGCGCTCGATCGCGCCGATGCGGGCGTGATCGAGTTCCGCGGGCGCGATCTTGGGCGCACGTCGCCCGCGGAGCGGGCGGCCTATCGCAACCGCCAGATCGGATTCGTGTTCCAGTTCCACCACCTGCTGCCCGAGTTCAGCGCCCTCGAGAACGTCATGATGCCGCTCCTGATCGGCGGGGAGCGCCCGCAGGCGGCGCAGGCGCGCGCCGAGGCGGTTCTCCAGGAGCTGGGTCTCGGAGGGGCCCTCGGCCG
>DASRJX010000073.1:0-11993 GCA_035649235.1 Candidatus Cryosericum sp. | reverse complement strand
CGTGAACATCGGGTCGATCGGCACGCTTCAATCAGGAACGCTCGACGCCCGCGTGTCGATGTCCGACCCCGACGTCGATCCCCTGCACGGCCGCGTGGCGATCGAGGCCCTGCTCCACCTCCCCGACCTGGGCACGGGTGGCAGCGACCTGTGCGCCGGTCCGCTCCTGCCCGAGGGAGAGCGGGGCCTGGGAGCCCTGCTCGTCGGCAGCGTCGGCCTGCCGCCGATGCTCTTCGACCTCGACTCTCTCACCGGATGCGACGACGGGCAGCCGGACTTCGGCTTCACCTATGGGGCCTGCGGCTCGTCCCCGGGCGAGCCTCTACAATCCGTCCTGACGCTGTCCTGCACGGAGCCGTATCCCATCTGTATCCATCGCCTGGATGGCGGAGATGCCTTCGACTACGTGGTGCACCAGGTGGACCCTGAGTCCGCGCTCCTTTCGGGCGCGTCTCCAGCGCTGCCTTCCCAGGCTTATGAGGGCTCGAGGCTGCCGCGCTCGCTCGACCTCAGAGCGCTGCCCGCTCCCGGGGACTACGCCCTGACGATCACGGCGGAAGACGGCGTGACGCCCATCGCGACGGACTCGATGCTCTTCGGCTGGAACGGCGAGAAGACGCTGTACATCAATCACCCGGGCAACCGGGCGGGGCTGGTGTCACCCCTGCGCCCGGAACCGGTTCCGATACCGCCGACGCCCGTCCCGGCGGACTAGGGGGCCGGTTTCAGGTTCGGGGACGCAGCCGTCCGGAATCGAATTCCGAGGGCTGCGCCAGATCGAGCGGCGTGTTGAGGTTGATCAGGATCCCGGGATCGTTCCAGGGGATCTCCAGGACGCGCTCCGGCAGCCGCCGTACAACCGTCTGCAGCCCGTGCGTCTCCTCCTGCACGCCCAGAAGCTCCGGCAGGAGGGCGCCGCGGAAAAGCGGCGGGTGGCCGCGGCGGCCTTCGAAGCTCGGCAGGATGATCGGCCGCGCCGCCGCATCCCCCGCGGCGTCCCATTCCCTCCTACCGGCCACGAGGAGCGCGTCGATGAGCCGGTGATCGAGCGGCTGGTCGACGGAGGCGATCAGGATGGCGTCGGGACGCGCCAGCAGGGACGAGAGCCCGACCCGGATGGAGGTGCACTTCCCCTCCGCGAAGCGGGGATTCCGCACCGGGCGCGCCTTCCAGCCCGGCCGGAACGATCGCCTGACGAGCGGCGCCAGCGTCTCGAAGTCCCGGCCGAGGACGACGACGCACTCGTTGAGATCGCTCTTCTGGACCTGGTGCAGCTGATGGGCGATGAGCGGCTGTCCGTGCCAGTCGAGGAGGGCCTTCGGCGACCCCATGCGCTCCGAATCGCCCGCGGACAGGAGGACGGCGACGCTTCTCATGCAGCGCCTAGCCGGCGGACCCTGCGGACGTCGCTCCGGAGGCTGGGGGAACAGGAGCCGGCGCCGCCGGCGGCCTGGGGTTGACGTCCAGATCCGGACTGTACTGGATCAGCGTCTCCCGCTCGGAGGCGTCGAACGCCTCCTCGAAGCCGTACATGGTGATCGTCTCCCAGGGGCAGACCTCGGCGCACAGAGCGCAGCCGATGCACTTGTCGTACTCGATGATGGCCAGATTGTTGGGCGCGTCCGGCGAGGAGACGTAGCGGATCGCGTCCACGACCTGATCCTTGACGGTCACGGTCTCGCAGAAGGCGACGCACGCCGGCGAGTTGGCGCACCCGGAGCATCCGTTCTGATCGACGACCGCCAACCGCTTGGGCGGCTTCTTGAGGAACAGGTGCTTGAATCCTGCCGGCACGGGCATCGGCGCCCTCGCAAATTATCTTCTTCAGTGTGTCACAACCGAGGGGGGCGTTCAAGACGGACGCCGTGGCCGGCCTTCCGCGGTCCGTGGTTCCTGCAAAATCCCCCACCTCCTTCGGTTGTACCTGCGCTAGACTGATTTCAAACCCCGGCTCACGAAACCGAGTCTCGAAGGAGGTGTCGCATGCTCATTCCCTCCCGGTTCCGCACGACCTGTCTGCGCTGGCTCTCTCCCCTGCTCGTCCTGGCGGCCCTGGCCCTCGGCTACGTCGTCGCCGACGATCCGATCCCGCTCGACCCGGTCGTGGGAGAGCCGAACCCGGCCCTTCCAGGGGTCGCCGACAGGCGCCTCGACCGGCGCCTGAGCTTCGTGCTCGCGCGCGCGGGATTCACCGGCAGGGTCCAGTCGACGCTCGAGTCCCGGCTCGGCCGCCCCATCGACGCCGCGCGAGCGGACCTGGGCCGGCTGCTCTTCTTCGACAAGGTGCTCGGCCTCCACGACGACAATTCATGCGCCGGCTGCCACGCACCCGCTTTCGGCTTCGGGGACTCCCAGCGCATGGCGATCGGGGTCGACAACAACGATGTCGTCGGCCCCGACCGCAGCGGCCCGCGCAACCAGCGGCGCTCCCCCCTGGTCGCCAATACCGTCTTTTACCCGGCGCTGATGTGGACCCCCCGCTTCGTGGCGCTGTCGGGCGATCCCTTCGATGGCTCGCTCGGCTTCCAGTTCCCGCCTCCCGAGAACGTCGTCACCGGCGTCCCGACGCTGCTGTCGGCGCAGGGCTCGCTCCCCTCGACGGAGCTGGTCGAGATGGCCGGCTTCAACGGGATCACCACGAACCCGGGCCCGTTCGGCCCGCGGCACTACCAGTTCGACGATGGTGAAGGGCAGGCGCTCCCCGCGCCGGACGGGACCGGAGTCCACAATTTCCCGATCCAGGCCGCGGTCGACGCGCGCCTGAACGCCATCCCCGAATACCTCGAGCGGTTCGGAGCGGTGTTCAACGACGGCGTTCCGCTCCCGGCCGGGGGCATCACCATCAACATGCGCCGGCTGGCGATCGCCGAGTTCCAGGCCAGCCTGACCGCGGCCGACGCGCCCCTCGATCGCTTCGCCCGCGGCGAGACCGGCGCCATGACCGTCGGTCAGAAGCGGGGAGCGCTGCTGTTCTTCGGCAAAGGCGGCTGCGTCTCCTGCCACGCGGTCGCGGGCCCGTCGAACGAGATGTTCAGCGACTTCAGCCCGCACCGCATCGGCGGCCCCCAGGTCGCGCCCACCTTCGGGGTCGGGACCGGCAACGTCATCTTCGACGGACCCGAAGAGAACGAGGACTTCGGCTTCATGCAGACCGAGGGGGACCCCGCGCTCCGCTATACGTTCCGCACCGCGCCGCTCCGGAACCTGAGAGTGTCCCCCGGGTTCTTTCACAATGGCGCCTTCGGAAGCCTGGAGGCGGCGATCGCGCACCATCTCGACGTCGAAGCCTCCCTGCGCCACTACGATCCGGCGGCGAACGCCCTGCCTGCCGATCTGAGTCCCGGTCCGTTCGAGGGGATCCTGGCGGCTGGCATCGATCCGCTGCTGGCCAAGCCGACCCATCTCACCGAGCAGGAGTTCCTGGATCTGGTCGCGTTCGTCCGGGACGGCCTGTTCGACGCGCGCGTCCTGGACTTCTGCCAACAGCTCCCGGACGCCGTCCCGAGCGGCATGCCCCTGCAGACGTTCGAGGGCTGCGACTAGAGGACGGCTGCGACGGAGGCGCCGGGCCGCCCGCTCAGGGCCGCTGGTCGATCGGCACCCAGGGCCGGTCGGGCGGGCCGATGTACTCCTCGAGGGGGCGGATGAGGCGGTTGTCGGTGTGCTGCTCGATGACGTGGGCAATCCAGCCCGGCGCGCGGCTGCAGGCGAAGATCGGCGTGAACAGGTCCATGTCGAACCCGAGCATGTCGTAGGTCGAGGCGGCGTAGAAGTCGACGTTCGGGTTCAGGTTCTTGACCTCTTTGCACGTCTTCTCGATGACGAGCGACATCTGGTACCACTTCTCCTGGCCCCGGGCGGCCGCCAGCTTCGCGGACAGGTCGCGCAGGTGGATGGCGCGCGGATCGATCGTCTTGTAGACGCGGTGGCCGAACCCGGGGATCTTCTTCTTCTGTAGGAGCTGGGCGCGCACGTGGTCGGCCGCCTTCGAGACCTCGTCGATCGTCTTGAGCATCACCATGACGTCGTGGTTGGCGCCGCCGTGCAACGGCCCCTTGAGCGTGCCGATCGCGGATGTCAGGGCGGCGTGCAGGTCGGCGAGCGTGCCGGCCGTCACCCGCGCCGCGAAGGTCGAGGCGTTGAGGCCGTGGTCGAGCTGCAGGATCATCGCCACGTCGAGGGCCCGGGCCTCGAGTTCGGTCGGCTTGCGGCCGTGGAGCATCCAGAGGAAATTGGCCGCGTGCCCGAGCGCAGGGTCGGGGCGGACCGGGTCCTTCCCCTTGCGCAGCCGATCGTGCAGGCAGACGATCGTCGGCATCTGCGCCGTCAGGCGGATGCCCTTCCTCAGGTTGGCCTCCCGGGTCGATTCGTGGACGTCGGGATCGCCGATGGCCATGGCCGAGACGGCGGTGCGCAGCAGGTCCATCGGCGCGGCGTCCCGCGCATGACGCTGCACGAGATCGGCGATGCCCGCGGCCACGGGGCGCTGCGACGCCAGGCCCTGCCGGGTCTCGTCGAGCTGGGAGCGGCTCGGGAGCTCGCCGTACCACAGGAGGTGAACCACCTCCGTGAAGGAGGCGTGCGCGGCGAGGTCGCCGATCGCGTAGCCGCGATACCCGAGGAACCCCTTCTCGCCGTCGATGCGGCTCAGTCCCGTGCGCGCCGCGACGACGCCCTGCAACCCTTCCTTGGCGAACATGCGCTCCTTCTTCGGCCCTTTGGACTTCGGCTCGTGGCGGCGACCGCCGGGTCATTATAATGGGGCCGGGTGACGGGCGAAGCGCGGAGATTGGGATCGCCGCACCCCGGGAGGTCGTCGTGGGCTTCGAGGAAAAAGGCCTTGGACCGGGTGATTTGCGCCAGGCCAGGGCGCGCGTCGGGCGCGGCGCGCGGGTAACGCCTCTCATCCCCTCCGATGCGCTCACGGCCCGCTTCGGCCACAGGGTCGCCCTCAAGTGCGAGAACCTGCAGGCGGGAGGCGCCTTCAAGATCCGGGGGGCCACCAACTTCGTGGCCCAGCTCACGGACGAGGCGAGATCCCGTGGGCTCCTGACCTACTCCTCGGGCAACCACGCCATCGCCGTGGCCCTCGCGGCGCGGCGGGCAGGCTGCCCGGCGGTCGTGGTGATGCCGACGACCGTCTCCCCTCTGAAGGCCGATCGCGCCCGATCGCTGGGCGCGGAGATACACCTGGCCGGCACCACCTCGCTCGAAAGGCGTGCCCGCGCCGAGGCCCTCCAGGCGGAGCGCCACCTCACCATGGTGCCGCCCTTCGACGATCCCTGGATCGTGGCCGGCCAGTCGACCTGCGGCGTCGAGATCCTGGAGCAGGCCCCCGAGACCGGTCTGGTGCTGGTGCCGGTCGGCGGGGGAGGGCTGCTCTCGGGCATCGCCCTGGCCTGCGCCTATCATCGCCCCGGCCTGCGCGTCGTCGGCGTCGAGCCGAAGGGCGCCGCCAAGATGTCCTCTTCGTTGCGGGCCCAGTCCCCGATCACCCTGCGGGAGGTCGCCTCGATCGCCGACGGGCTGCTCCCCAGCCGGCCCGGCGACCTCACCTTCGCCATCACCCAGTGCTTCGTCAAGGAGGTCGTCACGGTCGAGGACGAGGCCATCGAGGAGGCGGCACGCCTGCTCCTGCAGGAGGACCACCTCCTGGTGGAATGGAGCGGGGCGGTCGGCCTGGCGGCCCTCCTGTCGGGAGCTATCCGCACCGGCGGGGCGGCCACGGTCCTGGTCCTGAGCGGCGGCAACGCCGACCCGCGCAGCGTCGTCGGCGGCCGCTCCGAGGGAGCCGCGGCGGCCCACTAGACGCACCGGGGTCGCCGCCCGTATGGATGGCGCGGGCGGCATGCTAGACTCACCCGGTTTTCTGGAGGCGCGGACCCATGCAAGGACGAAGAAGCAGGGGGCAAGGGCGCCGCGAGCGCGGCTTCACCCTGATCGAGCTGCTCATCGTCGTCACCATCATCGGCATCATCGCTGCGCTGGCGTTCCCCAATCTCCGCGACGCGATGGACCGCGCCCGGCAGAAGGCGACCATGACGAACATGCGCGGGATCGGCAACGCCCTCGAGATGTACTCCGTCGATCACAACACCTACCCGCGCGGCCTCAACAACGCCGGCGGCTCGGTCCTCACCGGACTTCTCTCACCGAATTACATGCGTACCGTCCCGCCGGCGGACGAGTGGAACAACCCCTGGCACGTCGACACCAACGCCTCCGGCAGCCAGTACACGATCATCAGCTACGGGCGCGACGGCTCGCCGGGGACCAACACCGGCGGGTCGACCAGCGACGTGAACTGCGACATCGTCTACACGAACAGCGCCTTCTACCAGTGGCCCAGCGGCGCCCAGCAGTAGCGGCCGTCTTCCTCTTGATGTCCGGCCCTCCCCTCGGCTAGAATCGCTTCGTTCGCTGACAGCCAAGTCGCCGCCAGGCCCGTCGCGCGCCAAACCGCGCGGAGGCGTTGGAGGGGTAGTGCCGGCTCGTACGAAGCATCCCGAGCCCGTGCCCGAGGGGTCGTTCCTGCCTCCCGGCCAGCGCGATCGCTCGGGCTTCTGGTTCCCGCTCGGGTACGAGCATCCGCGGACCCTGGTCCGGCGCCGCGTTTCGCGCCGCACCGAGTCGCACCCGCGGCGCGCCGAACCCGGCGAACGCGACGACGTCTCTCTCCCCTGATCGCATGGCCCAGGCCCAGCCAGCCGTGCACCCGGTGGGCGCCAGGCCCCCATCCGAGGTGGAGCGCCTGGCGGCCTGGATCGCCGAGGACGGCGGAACTCCTCTGGCCCTGTACCGCGAGCCCGTCGGGGGGCATTGGCAGATCTTCGCCCTTCTGCCGCGCGCCAAGGTGCTGGCCACCCCCTACCAGCGGGATCTCTCCAAGGCGCACGCCGAGCGGCTGCTCAAGGTCATCAAGAAGATCGACCGCTTCGTGGACCCGGTCGTCGCGGTGCGATCGGGGGACGCGTACTGGGTCCCGAACGGCAACCACCGCCGGCACGTCCTGGAGAAGCTGAAGGCCGAGTTCGTCCCGGCCATCGTCGTCCCCGAGCCCGAGGTCGCCTTCCAGATCCTGGCGCTCAACACCGAGAAGGCCCACAACCTGAAGGAGAAGTCGCTCGAGGTCATCCGCATGTACCGCGGCTTGATGGAGGAAGACGGCCGCCGCGCGGAGGATGAGTTCGCGTTCCAGTTCGAGGAGCCGCACTTCGCCACGCTCGGCCTGCTGTACGAGAAGAACGGCCGCTTCGCCGGGGGCGCCTTCGCCCCCTTGCTGAGGCGGGTCGACAAGTTCCTCAAGGCGCCGCTGCGGACGTCCTACGGGACGCGCCAGGAGCGCGCCGCGCGCGTCGAGGAGGCCGACAGGCTCCTGAAGGGGATCGTCGAGAAGCTCAAGCGGCGCGGCATCACTCATCCCTTCGTCAAGAACTTCGTCCTGGCGCGCTGCAACCCGCTCACCCGCGCCAGGAAGACGGTCCCAAGCTTCGATCAGGCGCTCTCCAGGCTGATCGACTCACTCGAGGGGTTCGACGTCGAGAAGATAAGGCGGGAGGACGTCGCCCGCTCCGGCATGATGGCCATCCCGCAGTCGGGGTGACAGCGGCCCTTTGAAAGGGCGCCCGCACGGCCGGGGCTCAAGCCCGGAACGGCCCTCCGGCGGCGCCGCGGATCGCCTCCATCACCTCGGGCCGGATCATCGCGTCGGCCCCTTCCCCCTTCGACAGCGCGTCGCGCAGGCGGGTGCCGCTGAAGTCCACCCGATCGGCGCCTCCGTGCGGACAGATCTTCTCGTTGGCAAGACCCCCGCAGCGCCGGCACTGGAAGAAGGCGGGGAAGAACAGCGGCGTGATCCCGAGGTCCGGGTAGTCCTGAAAGATCTCCTGCGCCGCATAGGGAGGGTAGTAGCTGCCGACGCCCGCATGATCGCGGCCGACGATGAAGTGCGTGCAGCCGAAGTTCTTCCGCTGGATGGAGTGGAAGATCGCCTCTCGGGGACCCGCATAGCGCATCTGCCCCTGCAGGACTCCAAGGGCCGCCCGATCCGCCGGGTAGTAGTGCGCCAGCAGGGCCTCGTAGGCGGCCACGATAACCGGGTCCTCGAAGTCGCCGGATTTCTTGCCGCCGACCAGCGGGTTGATGAACAGCCCGTCCACCAGATTGAGCGCGGCTTTCTGCAGCGCCTCGTGGCCGATGTGCGGGATGTTGCGCGTCTGGAAGCCGACCACTGTCCTCCAGCCGCGCTCCTCGAACAGGGCGCGGGTGTCGCGCGGCGACAGGCGGTGCCGCGCGAAGGGCGTCGGCAGTGGCTCAATCAGATCGACGTCCCCGCCGAGCAGGACCGGCCTCAGGGCGCTCGTGAAGGCGACGCCGGGATGGGCGGGGTCTTCGGTGCCGAAGACGCGCGCGGCCAGCGCGCGCCGATCGAACGAGTAGGCCTCCTCGATGCCCAGGATGGCGAACGGCCGGCCTTCGAAACGGAGCGCCGCGGCGCCGCGACCCACGGCGCGCGCCGTCTCCTCCGATACGTCGAGGATGATCGGGATCGTCCACGGCGTCCGCCCGGCCAGGCGGCCGGTCGCAAGCACCGCCTCGTAGTCGGCCTGTCTCATGAAGCCGGCGAGGGGGGAGTAGACGCCCATCGCCAGGTTCTCCACCTCGCGGGCCTGGCGCTCGTCCAGATCGATCCCCGGGAGGCTCCCGGCCCGCTGCCGCGCCTCGTCACGCTCCTGACCCTGCAGGCATCGGTCGACGAGCGTCCCGCCGTGCGGCGCGGCGCTCATTCCGACACCACCAGAACGCCGGCACCGCCAATCCTGCCGGCCTTCAGCCGGGCGAGGGCCTGACCGGCGTCGCGCAGAGGAAAGACCTCGGTCGCGACGCGGACGCCCGCCTCCGCGGCCGAGCGGAGCAGATCGGCGCCGTCCTGTCGCGTGCTGGCGGTCACGGATCGGATGGTCCTCTCGCCGTACAGGAGCGCGTAGTCCATCGCCGGCAGCTGGTCGAGGTGGATCGCTGCGATCGCCAGAGTCCCTCCCCGGCGCAGGGCCCGCAGGGCCGCGGGGACGAGCCGCCCCGCCGGCGCGAAGAGGATGGCCCGGTCGGCCAGGACCGGCGCGCTCTCGGCGGCCTCCCCGGCCCAGGCCGCGCCCAGGCCGAGGGCCAGGCGGCGATGCTCCTCCGAGCGCGAGAAGACGAAGACCTCGCAGCCGCGGTGCCGTGCTATCTGGAGCGTCAGGTGCGCCGAGGCGCCGAAGCCGAACAGCGCCAGGCGCTCTCCCGGCGCCGCCTCCGACAGCCGGAGCGCCCGGTAGCCGATGATGCCGGCGCACAGCAGCGGCGCCGCTTCGATGTCCGAGAAACGCTCCGGCACGCTGTAGACGAAGTCGCGGCGCGCCGTCACGAACTCCGCGAACCCGCCGTCGACGTGGTATCCGGTGAAGCGCGCCTGCTCGCACAGGTTCTCGCGCCCCGAGCGGCAGAAGGCGCACGACCCGCAGGCATAGCACAGCCAGGCCACGCCGACGCGCTCTCCCTGGCGCGGCGATCCCTCCCCGGCCGCCCGCTCCACGACGCCGATCACCTGGTGCCCGGGCACGATGGGAAGCCGGGGCAGAGGGATCTCCCCCTCGACGACGTGCAGGTCGGTGTGGCAGACGGCGCAGGTCCGGACCCGGATCAGCACCTCCTCCGGGCCCGGCTCCGGCACCGGCCTTTCCTGCATGCGCAGCGGCCCCTCCCCGACGGGTCCCGGCCGCGTCAGCACCTGGGCCTGCATCACGGTCCCTCCTGTCCTGTTGTATCGTACGCCACCCTATGCACTGGCTGGGACTGGCTCCAGGCACCGTCCTGATCACCTCCTGGCTCGCCCTGGGCGCGTTGCTCGTGGCCGGCTCGCGGCGGGTCCGGCTCTTGGCGGAGGTGCTCCGGCAGGACGCGTCGCAGGACGATGCCCCTCCCCGGGACGGCGCGGCCACGGCACTCCCCGCGCTGTCGATCATCGTGACGGCGCGCAACGAGGCGGGGGCGATCGAGGGGACCGTGGAGCGGCTGCTGCGCCAGCGCTACCCCGGCCTCCAGGTGATCGTGGTGGACGATCGCTCCACCGACGGCACGTCCGGGATCCTCGATCGCCTCAAAGGAGCGGCCGGCGGACGCCTCGACGTGGTCCACAACCGCGAGCTCCCGCCCGGGTGGCTCGGCAAGTGCCACGCCTGCCGCACGGGCGCCGAGCGGGCGCGCGGCGACTTCCTGCTGTTCCTGGACGGCGACGTGGCCCTGGCTGACGAGCATCTTCTGGCCCGCGTCCTGCGCTACGCCGAAAGGCGCCGCATCGATCATCTGGCGGTGGTCCCCGACCTGCGGCCCGTCTCGCCGCTGCAGGCGGCGCTCCTCTCGGCGTTCGACCAGGTGATGCTGGTCGAGCAGCGGGCCTTCGAGATGGATCTCGACCTGCCGCGCGGCGGGGGCGGCGTCGGCGCCTTCAACCTGATCCGCCGCGGCGCCTACGAGCGCATCGGCGGCCACCAGCTCCTGCGCATGGAGATCGCCGACGATCACCGCCTGGGGATCCTCCTCAAGGAGTCCGGGGCGCGGCAGCGGATCATGAGCGGTCTCGGCCTGGTGCGCTGCCCCTGGCACCGGGGCGCCCTGGGGACCATCCGCGGCCTGGAGAAGAACCTGTTCGCGGGCCTCCGGTATTCGGTCCCGATGCTGGTGGTGCAGACGGTCGGGGCCGCCTTATTGCACCTCGGGCCGGCCCTCCTGGCGCTCTTCGGCCGCTCGTTCTGGGCCACAGTACCGCTCCTCGTCCAGGCCTTGATCCTGCTCCTGGTGTCCGTCGTGTCGCGCCGCCGGCTCGCCTACAATCCCCTGGCGCTCTTCATCATGTACCCGCTCTCCCTGGCCCTCTTCACCTGGGCGGTCTGGAACTCGGCCCTGGCGACCTTGAGACAGGGAGGGGTCCTCTGGCGCGACACGTTCTACCCCCTGGCCGACCTGCGGGCGGGGGCGGTCCCGAGGGGCGCCGGCCGGCGTTACCTCCTGCGGCTTTCGGACGGACCCGCGGGGGGCCGCCGGCCCTCCCCCTGAGGGAGACGCCGTTCCCCTGCTATCATGCCCTCCTGAGATGACCACGCCCGTCCCGCCCGACACCGGACTGCAGGCACAGCACCGGACGACGCGCGCCGTGCGCATCGGCCGCGTCACCATCGGCGCGGGACACCCGATCGCCGTGCAGAGCATGACGGCCACCCGCACCAGCGACGTCGAGGCCACCGTGGCGCAGGTCCGGCTCCTGGAGGCCGCCGGGGCCGACGTGGTGCGCATCGCCATCGACAGCGCGCGGGACGTTTCCGCCCTGGCGGCGATCCGGGCGCGGACCTCCGCCAACCTGTCGGTGGATTTGCAGGAGAGCTATCGTCTGGCGGCGGACGTCGCGCCCCACGTCGACAAGATCCGCTACAACCCCGGACACCTCTATCACCACGAGAAGGGGAAGCCGGCCCGGGACAAGGTCGCCTTCCTCGCCGAGGTCGCCGCGCGGCACGGTGTGGCGATCCGGATCGGCGTCAACTGCGGATCGATCGACCCGGCCAAGGCGGGGCGCTTCGGCGACGACTCGGTGGCGGAGATGGTCGACTCCGCGATCGAGCACGCGCGCTGGCTCGACGACTTGGGATTCACCGCCTACTGCGTGTCGCTCAAGGACTCGGACCCCGCGAAGGTCATCGACGCCAACCGCCGTTTCGCGGCCGCGCGCCCCGACGTGCCGCTCCATCTCGGAGTGACCGAGGCCGGCCTGCCTCCCGAGGGAATCCTCAAGACCCGCATCGCCTTCGAGCAGCTCATCTCGGGCGGCCTCGGCGACACTATCCGCGTCTCCCTCACGGTCCCCAACGACAGGAAGGGAGAGGAGATCGCGGCCGGCCGCCGGATCCTCGACGACATCGCCCACGGGCGCTTCCGCTCCGTGCCGGAGAACTTCGCCC
>DASRJX010000072.1:0-3477 GCA_035649235.1 Candidatus Cryosericum sp. | reverse complement strand
CGATCGAGACCGACGAGGGTGTCTGGATCCTGAGCGCCATCGTCGACATCAGCGAGCGCAAGCGGGCCGAGGAGGACCTGCGCAGGGTCCACGACGAGCTGGAGAGTCGCGTCCAGGAGCGCACGTCGGCGCTGGACCGGGCGCTCGGAGCGCTGAGGAACGAGATGGCGGAACGGCGGCACGCCGAGGAGGAGCGGCAGCAGATCGCGGCGCGCCTGGCCAAGGCCCAGGACGACGAGCGTCGGCGGCTGTCCCGGGAGCTCCACGATTCGACCGGCCAGAACCTGGTGGCGTTGAAGATGAACCTCGGCGTCCTCAAGAACACCATGCCCGGGATGCCGACCCGCGCGCAGGACATCGTCACGCAGAGCGAGCAGCTGGCCGAGGGGTGCCTGCGCGAGGTCCGCACGCTGTCCTATCTCCTGCACCCTCCGCTGCTGGACGAGCGCGGGCTGGGCTCGGCGCTGCGGCTGTACGCGGAGGGCTTCGCCGAGCGCAGCGGCATCGCCATGGACCTGGAGATCCCCGAGGAGTTCGGCCGGCTGCCCCAGGAGATCGAGCTGACGGGGTTCCGGGTGGTGCAGGAATGCCTGACGAACGTGCACCGCCACACGGGAAGCCCCACGGCGAAGATCCATCTCCATCGCACCGACAGCGCGCTCACCGTCGAGGTCAGCGCCGAAGGCCGGGGATTCCAGGCGTCGGGGGCCGGAGGAGCGAACGATGCGGAGCACCGGGGCCTCGGCCTGCGGGGCATCCGGGAGCGCGTGCGGCGGGTGGGCGGGAGGCTCGAAATCGATTCCGGTGACGTGGGAAGCGTGGTGCGCGCCATCCTCCCGATCGCGACCGACGAACCCTAGGGTTTTCCGGCCCTTTGGCCCAGGATTCCCACCCTCCCGGCTACCAAGATCACTGTATTGCGCCGACGAGGCAGCGGCGGCACTGTTGCACGTGTGAAGTCGCGGATCCTGATTGCGGATGACCATGCCCTGGTGCGCAGAGGCCTGAAAGCCCTGCTGGAGGATCACCCCGACTGGGAGGTCTGCGGCGAGGCCTCCGGCGGCCAGGAGGCCATCGACAAGGCGAAGGAGTTGCGGCCGGACCTCATCATCATGGACATCAGCATGCCGGGGCTCGACGGGCTCGAGGCCACCCGCCAGATCCGCCTGATGGCGCCGGAGATCGAGGTGCTGATCGTCACGATGCACGGATCGCGCGAGATGATGCAGGCCGCCAGGCGGGCCGGCGCCAGGGGCTACATCGTGAAGTCGGCCTCCTTCGACCGCCTGGCGGATGCGCTGCAGACCGTCCGCCGCCACGAGGCGCACTTTCCCCGGGTGCCGGACGAGCCCCAGGGCTGAAGCCGCCGACTCGGCCGCTTCGGTCGGATCCCGCCGCCCGCGCCGCCCGCGCGGAACTCCCTGCCTCATGGACAGAGAAAAGCCCGGCGGCCATGCGGCCGCCGGGCCCTGGGGTGGAGAACAGCCGGTGGTGGGCCGGCTGGGGTGTGGGCTAGGCCGTTCCGGTCGCCGGCATGCGGGTCCTCATCCAGGACGGTGTCATCGAGGCCGCCTCGCCATCAGAGGCCCGGGGGCGCGGGGATGGAACCGCCACGGACCTGCGTGCGGTGACCTCCCGGAAGTTCGACGAAATCTGTTTCTGGCGCCAGGCGTAGAGCGCGGTTCGCACGGACTCGGGATCGACGTCCAGGATGGAGCAGACGTTGTGGAAGCAGAACAACTGCTCCCCGTCCTGGCCGTTCAGCCACGCGTCGGTCTCCCAGTGGAGCAGCCAGGCCGCGTAGTCCCGGGCCGGAAAGGTGTCCTGAAAGCACCGGATGGCGTCTTCGAGGATCGCGGCCGCCAGACGCCGCTCGCCGCTCCCCGCCGCCTTGAATCTGAGTTTGAGGAAGAACGACGCAGGCAGCACCGCTCGCCGCCTCAACTGCAGGGTCTGGAACCGCCCTCGATCGATCGCTCTGGCTTCCATCATCCTGAACCCCCTCGACCTGCCGGTCGGACAAGAGCGCGGACCTGGTGCAACAGAGATTCCTGACCTTCGAGGACGTGACTATGGCATCGGAGAGGAGGGTGGAGCCATCGGGTGAACTCCGTAAACCGGAGGGTGGTGAAACCTGATGATCCCGAGGCGGGCCGGTGCGCCGCGCCGCGACGACCCGTCAGGCGGTCACGGCTCGACGATCTTGTTGCGGATGGCGTAGCGGACGAGATCACTCAGCGAGCTGAAGCGGAGCTTGCGCATGATGTTGGCCCGGTGGGTCTCCGCCGTCTTGAGGCTGATGCCGAGCGCGCCCGCGACCTCCTTGTTGCTCTTCCCCTCCGCGAGGAGCTGCACGACCTCCTGCTCGCGCGTCGTCAGCAGGGCGGGTCCGGTCCCTTCCCTCGTCTGGCTGCGGAGGTAGCGATCCAGGACCATCTCCGCGACTCGCGAGGTCACGAAGGGTCTGTGCTTGCTCAACGCCTCCACCGCGGCGACCAGATCGCGTCCGACGTCCGACTTGAGGACGTAGCCCCGCGCGCCTGCGAGCAGGACATCGCGCACGACCTGCTCCGAGTCGTGCATGGTGAGGATGAGCACCTCGGAGTCGGGGGAGACCTTGCGGATCTGGCGCGTGGCTTCGAAGCCGTTGAGCCCGGGCATGCTGATGTCCAGGACGACCACGTCCGGTCGGAGCCGCTTCGCCTGCTCGACCGCCTCCCGTCCGTCCCCCGCCTCTTCGAGGACGGACCACCCGGCCTGCGACTCCAGGAGGGCCCGCACTCCTCTGCGCACGACCTCGTGGTCGTCGGCGATGATCAGGCGGAGACCACTCATGATTCGATCCTGCCTCTAGGATACTCCAGTCGGCGCATCAGGGAGCGCCGCCGCCGGCAGCGAGGCCGTTGAAGACCGCGCGGGCGTCGCCGAGCGACTTCATGACCGCCTCCCGCTCGTCGGGGACGTTCCAATCGGAACGGGCCCCGACCGAGGCCACCAGTCGATCGATCCACCGGATGAAGTAGGCGGCGTCCTCCGGCGAGCCCGCCGGGCGGCCGGCCACCTCCACGTAGACGGGGCTCGTGGACCCGAAGGGATACAGGTCGAGGATCGGCCACGCCGGGGCGTCGGCATAGGCCCGCAGGAGGTACCAGCCGCTGCGCTCGACGTCGATCGTCGCGGTGCCGCGCCACGCCCTCCGATCGCCCGCCAGCGGGAGGGTGGCGACGACCCTACCGTTGCCGACGATCTCCAGATGATCCATCGGCACGGACGAGCGGAGCGAGGCGCGGGCCTCGATCGCGCGCCGGCCCGACGGAAGCCGGAGCGTATCACCCGGCTCCTTCCCGGCCAGAGCGAACTCGAGGATCGGTGCGTTGGTGACGAAGGTGCGGCCGGCCTTGAGGCCCGCCAGGAAGCGATCGTGATCGAACGCCGGCCCCGTCTTGACGAAGACGCGGACCAGGCCGACCGGCCCGC
>DASRJX010000071.1:0-13719 GCA_035649235.1 Candidatus Cryosericum sp. | reverse complement strand
CGGGGCGGCCGAAGCCTGAAGCGGCGGTGAACCTGCTCCTGCGCCACGGCGTGCGCTCCTGTCTCGAATACCAGAGAAGCGCCGACCTCGAAGCCGCGCGACTGGTCTCGAATCCGGCTCTCTCCCCGCACCTGTCGTTCGTCGACATGGGTGGACACGGGTACGCCACGGTGCGGGCGTCGTCCGACGCGCTCGAATGCGAGTTCGTGTGCATCCCGCGTCCGCTCGAGCGGGCCGAAGGCCCCGACGGCGGACCGCTCCGGTACCGGGTCGTGCACCGCGCGCCGTTGTGGAAGAAGGGGGAGAGGCCGCGCCTCGAGCAGCACGTCGTCGAAGGCGATCCCGCGCTCTCGCTCTAGAACGACACGAAGGGCCCGGCTACTCCTGGTGCCCCGCGTGCTCGCCCTTCAGCGACTTCCGGTGCGGATCGAGCACCGGAAGGCCGGCGAGCCTCAGGCTGGAATTGAGCGCCTTTAGATCGTTCAGGAGGCCGTCCCAGGCCTTGAGGGCCGGCGCGAGATCGCGCTCGATCGTCTCGGTCGCGGCCAGCTGCGCGACCGTCGGCGCGGCATCGACCTGGCTCACGAGTCCGTAGACTGAGTACGCGTCGTCGTGCAGGCTCCGGAGCGCGGCTCGCTCTGGTCCGCCCGTCGCCGGGCTCTCGGGTCCGTCGAGCGCCTCGTCGATCCTGGCGGTGAGCGACTGGAGCGCGTCGGCCAGGGCTCCCTTGGGGTGGAGGCCGTCCGCCTGATCCTGCAGCGACTCTGCCTGCAGCACCGCCCGCGAGGTGCGCTCGACGAGACTGGCGAGCCGGCGCTGCAGCGCGAACATCTGCTGCAGGCCGGCCGGCGAGGCCTTCACCCGGGGATCGAGCGTCACCACGAGAGGTGCCGTGTGCGAGCGCCCGCCGGCCGTGAGCCGCACCGTGTACCGGCCCGGCACCGCCGAAGGGCCGAGGGGATAGCGGGGCGTGTCGCCCGGCACGGCCGTGATCGGGTACTCGTGCGTCGCGGACAGGGGCTTCTCGTGGTGCAGGTCCCACACGAAGCGGTGCATGCCGGACGAGGTCCCGGGGTTGCGCTGTGGGCGGACCCAGGACGGCGGGATCATCTGCTTGCGCAGGTCTTCCGGCGTCAGCTCCGGAGCGTCGTCGCTGGTCAACCTGACGATCACCGTCCCGGAGGCGTCGAGAATCTCGATCGTCACGACGCCGGTCGCGGGCCGGGCCAGGTAGTAGTCCAGCACCGCGCCGCTGGGAGGGTTCTCCGCCAGCGGCTCGTCCGGCGGGATCGGCGTCTCGGCGTAGGTCGACTGCGGGACGCGGATCGCCTCGGCCGGCGTGAACAGCAGGTCCCCGCGGGCCGCGCCGGCGGTCGCCTGGCGCAGCGGCGAGATGTCGTCGAGGATCCAGAAGGAGCGGCCGTGCGTCGCGACGATCAGGTCGTGGCCGTGAATCCAGAGATCGCGCATCGAGGTGCGCGGCAGGTTGAGCTGCAGCGGCTGCCACCATCCGCCGTCGTCGAACGAGACCCAGACGCCGGTCTCCGTGCCGGCGAAGAGCAGCCCCTTCCGGACGGGATCTTCGCGGACGGTGTTCACCGGAGACTGGTCGAGGCCCAGGACGATGCGCTGCCAGGTCCGGCCGCCATCGTGGGTCCTGTAGATCTGCGGCGCCAGGTCGTCGATTCGGAAGGCGCTGATCGAGACGTACGCCGTGGCGTCGTCGAAATGCGAGGCCTGGATCTGGGTGATTTTGCTCCACGGCCGCAGGCCGGGAGGGGTCACGTCGTTCCAGCGCCGGCCGCCGTCGCGCGTGATCCAGACGAGGCCGTCGTCGCTCCCCGCCCAGATGGTGTTGATCGACTTGTACGACGGCGCCACGGAGTAGATGGCGCCGCGCTTCTTCGCGGCCGCCTTGTCGCCGTCGGCCAGGGCGCCGACGCCGGGCGGGATCCCGGGGCTCGGATGCGCCAGGTCGGGCGAGATCGCGCGCCAGGTCTCTCCGTAGTCCGTCGACTTGAACAGGACGTTGGTCGCGTAGTAGAGGGTGCGGTTGTCGACGGGGGAGAAGACGAGCGGCTCGGTGCGCTCGGCGCGGAAGTCCCCCTGGACGGGGATCGGCGTGATGTTCCGGGTCTGGCCGGTCCTCCAGTCGTACCGGGTGACGGCGGTGCGGCCGGCGCCGAAGATGATGTCGGGGTGGAGCGGATCGGGGGCGACGTAGCCGTACTCGATGACGTTCACCGGATGCCAGTCGCGGTTGGAGATGAACCCGTCGTTGCCGCGGCTCACGATGCAGACCGAGCCGCTCTCCTGCTGGCCGCCGCAGACCTTGTAGGGCCATTCGCTGGTCGTGATCACGTGATAGAGCTGCGCCGTCGGCTGGTTGTACCAGGAGCTCCACGTCCGGCCGCCGTTGACGGTGATCGCCGTCCCCTGGTCGGCGGCGAGCAGCATGATGCGCGGGTCTTCGGGATCGATCCAGAGGTTCTGGTAGTCGTCTCCGCCCGGCGCGCCCTTGAAGCTCGACCAGGTCCGGCCGCCGTCCGTCGATTTCCCGAGGATGATGCCGCAGCTGTACACGACGTCGGGGTTCTTGGGATCGACCTCGGCGATCGGCAGATCGCCGCCGCCGATCTTCATCGCCGAGCGGGGATCGTCGGTCGCCTTGGTCCAGCTCTCGCCGCGATCGTCCGACACGTAGAAACCCATCCCCTTGTTGGTTCCGTACTCGCTCTTCACGGTCGTCGAGAAGGTGAGGTAGAGGCGCCTCGGACGGCTGCGGGCGATGGCGATGTTGGCCTGCACCAGGTTCTCCGGGAGGCCGTTCGTCAGCCGGCGCCAGGTGTCGCCGCCGTCGGTCGACTTGAAGACGCCGCCTTTGGCGCCGTACACGTTGCCGTCCTCCCACGGCGCCAGCCGCGACACGAACAAGGTGGCGTACACGATCGCGGGGCGCGAGGGATCGATGGCGACGTCGTAGCCGCCCGTATCCGCGTCCAGGAAGAGCACCTTCGTCCAGGAGCGGCCGCCGTCCGTCGAGCGGAAGATGCCGCGCTCCTCGTTCGGCCCGAAGGGATGCCCCAGGACGGCCGCGAAGAGCCGATCCGGATTTTTCGGGTCAATGGCGAGCTGCGGGATCTGCTGGCCGTCGCGCAAGCCGTCGAGCCAGGTCCAGGTCTCACCGGCGTCGGTCGACTTGTAGATGCCGTTCCCGATCGACAGATCCGGCCGCCGCAGCCCCTCTCCGGAGGAGACGTAGACGATGCGCGGATTGGACGGCGCGACGGCGATGTCGCCGATCGACTGGGTCGGCTGCGCGTCGAAGATCGGCCGCCAGGTGCGGCCGAAGTCGTCCGTCTTGAAGACGCCGCCGTTGACGGCGCCCGTGTAATAGACGCCGGGTTGCCCCGGCACCCCGGCCACCGCGCGCGTCCGGCCGGCCCGGAACGGGCCGATCATCCGCCAGCGCAGCTCCTGGTACATCGTCTCGGGGACGCGTTCGTCGGCGCCGGCGCCGGCGGTGCCGGCGGCCAGCGTCACACCGAGGACTGCAAGGAGAACTCGAACCGGTTGGCGCACCATCGCTCTCCAGGGCCGTCGGATTATAGGTTGGTCCCGGGATCCGGGGGCCGCGAATCCAAAGCCCGGCGCAGGGCGCGGATCGCGCCGGGCGGGGCCATAGGCGAAATCCGGCCTGCTGGAGTAGATTGCGGCGATGTCGCTGACCGCGGGAGCCCGTCTCGGGCCGTACGAGATCCTCGCCCCGCTCGGCGCGGGCGGGATGGGGGAGGTCTATCGGGCGCGCGACACCCGGCTGGGGCGCGACGTGGCGGTCAAGATCCTGCCGGCGGCCCTCGCGGCCCATGCCGACCGGCTGGCCCGGTTCGGACAGGAGGCGCGCGCCGCCGGGGCGCTCAACCATCCCAACATCCTGGCGATCTACGACCTCGGGACGCACGGGGACCTTCCGTACATCGTGTCGGAGCTCCTGGAAGGGCAGACGCTCCGGGATCGGATCGCACAGGGCCCGCTCCCGGCTCGCAAGGCTACCGACCTGGCGGCGCAGATGGCACGGGGTCTCGCGGCCGCCCACGAGCGAGGCATCGTCCATCGCGACCTGAAGCCGGAGAACGTCTTCGTCACCCGGGACGGCAGGGCGAAGGTTCTGGACTTCGGGCTGGCAAAGCTCCTGGAGCGCGATCCCCAGGCCGCCGGCTTCACCAACCTGCCGACGACGCCCGCCAGGACCGAGGCCGGCGTCGTCATGGGCACCGTCGGCTACATGGCCCCCGAGCAGGTGCGCGGGCAGGCCGCGGACCCGCGCTCCGACCTGTTCGCGCTCGGGGCGATCCTCTACGAGATGCTGTCGGGACGCCGCGCCTTCGCCGGCGACTCGGCTGTCGAGGCGATGCACGCGATCCTGAAGGACGATCCGCCGGACCTCGCGCCGGCGGGCGGCGCCGTGTCGCCGGCCCTCGAGCGGATCGTGCGCCACTGTCTCGAGAAGAGCCCGGAGGAGCGGTTCCAGTCCGCGCGCGACGTGGCGTTCCTGCTGGAGTCCCTCCACGGGACGCCGACGCCCGGGTCCGGAACGCCCGCGATCGGGAGGGTGAGAGCGTCGAAGCGTGCGCGCCTCGCCTTGGCGGCGGTCGCCGTCCTCGCCGTGGCGGGGGCTCTCGTCGCCGGCCTGCTGCTGGGGCGGCGTTCGGGCCTGCGCCCGGCTTCATCGGCGCCGACCTTCGAGCGCCTCACCTTCAGGCAGGGCTTCGTCCACTCCGCGCGTTTCACGAGGGACGGACAGGGCATCGTCTACAGCGCGGCCTGGGAAGGGAAGCCGCTCGACGTCTACCTCGCCCGCCTCGGGACCCCCGAATCGCGCCCGCTCGGGCTCGCGTCCTGGAATCTGCTCGCCGTGTCTCCTTTGGACGAGCTGGCGGTCTCGAGGATTACCAAGTCCGGCGGCAGCAACCTGTATCGCAGCGCCGGAACGCTGGCCCGGCTGCCCCTCACCGGCGGCTCTCCGCGCGACGTCGCCGATGATGTCATGTACGCCGACTGGAGCCCCGATGGGACGAGCCTGGCGATCGTGCGCGATCTGGGCGATCGGCGCCGGCTCGAGTTCCCGATCGGCAAGGTCCTCCACGAGACCCCGCACTATCTGTTCAACCCGAGGATCTCCCCGGATGGGCGGCAGGTCGCGCTCTGGGATACCTTTTTCGGCCAGAGCTCCCTGGTCGTCGTCGATCCGTTGGGAACCATCCGGACCCTGAGCCAGGGCTGGTACGACTGGTGGTACCTGTCCTGGTCGCCGGACGGCCGGGAGATCTGGTTTGGCGCTTCGGTCCTCGGCTTTGCCGGCGACGTATACGCGGTCGACCTCGCCGGACATCGGCGACCCCTCTATTCCGGTCCCGGAGCCTACGACGTCCAGGATGTCTTCCGCGACGGGCGCGCCCTGTTCGGATCGGTCAAGCAGCGCATGAGGACGACGGGCCTGCTGAAGGGCTGGGGGCAGGAGCGCGAGCTCTTCTGGTTCGATGGGACGACCGTCGTGGACATCTCGAAAGACGGGACGGCGGTGCTCCTCGCCGAGTCGAGCGAGGCCGGAGGGCGGAACGGCTCTACTCTCCTGCAGCGCAACGACGGCTCACCCCCGGTCCGGCTCGGGGAGGGAAGGCCGTTGGCGATGTCTCCCGACGGCCGCTGGGCGTTGGCGGCCTCGGCGCGGGACAAGTTGATCATCCAGCCAATCGGGGTTGGAGAGGCGAGGCCTGTCGGTGCCGGCGAGTTCGAGGCCATCGACAACGCGGGCTGGCTCCCGGACGGGAAGCGGATCGCGGTCGTCGCCAACGAGCCGGGAAAGCACATGCGGCTCTACCTTCTCGATGTCGATGGAGGCGGAGCGAAGCCGCTCGGCGACGAGGGGATCGAGTTTGGGAGCTCGATCGCCGTCTCCCCGGACGCGCGGCTCGTCGCGGCGGTCGCGACGGACGGCCGGCTCGTCCTGCTCCCGACGGCCGGCGGACCGCCGGAGTCCGGCCCCGGGATCCAGGCGGGCGATCGGCCGATCACCTGGAGCGAGGACGGGCGCGCGCTCTACGTGGTCGCGCGAGAGACCGCTCCCGCCACGATCTGGAGGATCGATCTCCGCACCGGCCGCCGCGAGCCCTGGAAGGAGCTGGCCGTCCAGGATCGGGCCGGCGTCTCGAATCTCCGGGCCGTGGTCCTGAGCCCGGGGAGCCGGTCCTACTGCTATACCTACCAGCAGTTCCTGACAGATCTCTATCTCGTCGACGGGTTGAAGTAGAAGCGTGTCGCCGCGATGAGCCTCCGGTCGACTCTCGACGAAGACCGCTGGGTCCGGATCCTGCTGCTCCTTCTGACCGCGGGGGCTCTGGTCCCGATCTGGGCGGCGCCGATCCCTCCGCTGCAGGATCTCCCGAACCATCTCCTCAAGGTGGACATCTTCGAGCGCTGGATGCGGGGGGAGGATGGCGTCCGGCAGGTCTACTCCCTGAATCTCGGACCGCTCGCCAACTACACCTGTTACGTCGTTCTTCTAGCCCTGGCCCCGTTCGTCAGCCTGATCACCGCGGCGCGAATCCTCCTGTCGATCATCGTGGCCGGGCTCCCCTGGGCGGCCTACGCCTTCCTGAGGAGGGTCCATCCGGAGGGCAGCCTCTTCGCCCTCGCGGTGCCCGCCATGAACTTCAGCCTCTTCCTGATGATGGGAAACCTGAACTTCTGCCTGGGACTGGCGCTCTGGCTGGCCGCGTTGACGGTCTTCGTTTCGAGAGGGACGTCGCAGCCTCCCGTCGCGATGGCGGGGGCGCGGACCGATTGGGGATTCGCCCTCCTCGCCACCGCGCTCTACTTCACCCACGGATTCGTGTTCCTGATCCTGATCGGAGTCGTGGCCGGCCTGCTCATGGAGGACTTCACCGCTGCCCGGCTTCGCCGGGCGTGCGGCCTTGTCCCCGGGATTCTTCTTCTCGGGGCCAACATCGCGCTCAATCTCGGTTCCGGGAAGCAAGCAGCCGGCGCGTTCCGTCCGGACCTCGAACCGCCCAGGCTCGATTCGATCCGCGTGGCGGTCGTCTGGCTCCTCAACCCGCACGGTTGGGGATTCGACACCTACCTGGGCCTGGCCTGGCTGGCCGTGATCGTCCTCTGCACGCTCTCGACCCTGGTTGGTATCCTGGGACAGTGGCGCGCCGGGGTCCGCTTCCTCGTTCTCCTCCGGGAGAACG
The DNA here is from genome assembly GCA_035649235.1 of Candidatus Cryosericum sp. Lineage (GTDB taxonomy): Bacteria > Acidobacteriota > Polarisedimenticolia > Gp22-AA2 > Gp22-AA2 > DASRJX01. Next base: position 6,466 of record DASRJX010000071.1, on the reverse strand, counting down.
TCTGGCTCGCCATGGCGCTGCTCCTGGCGGTGGCCTACTTCGTGGCCCCCGCTCAGCTCCGCGACTGGTTCCACCTTCGAATGCGCTTCAGCCCGCTCGCGGCGCTGGCGCTCCTGGGAGCACTCCGCGCTCCGCGGCGGAAGACGGCTCGCGCCGCGGTGACGGTCGTGCTCGTGCTCGCGGCGATCGGGATCGAGGCGCGGAACACCCTGGAGTTCGTGGGCCGGGGAGCCCAGGTGCAGGAGTACCTGAGTGGAGTGGACGCGGTGGAGGAGGGCGCCTCGATCCTCGCGCTGGAGAACCTGGAGGAAGGGCCCAAGTACCGGGACAACCTCTATTCCTGGGCCTATTACGTCATCGCCCGCGGAGGCTGGGGCCCGTACCTGCACGTCCAGCCCTCCTACAACCCGATCATCTATGAGGTGACGCCATGGGCGCCGCGGGAAGGTCGCCCTCCCGGAGAGGAGAGCGAAGTGCGCCGGATCGCCGCCTGCTACGACTACCTCCTCTTCTGGGATCCGAGGCCAGGGGACTCCGCGGCGCTCCAACCCTACTTCGAGATCATCCGGACGACGTCGCGGCTTCTGGTCTTCAGGAATCTCGCCGGCGTACTCCGGAGCACGCCCGCCACGAACCCCGCTTGCCGCCTGGACCCGTCTACCCGACCTCAGTCGGCCGACACGCCCCCGCAGGTATCGACGGCGAAGACGCGGTAGGCGAAGCTCTGCGATGCCGTGCGGCCTCCGGCATGGAGGGCGGCCGGCGACACGGGGGCGCAGTCGAGTCCGGTGGGGCAGGGGATCTCCTGCCGCGTCTCGAGATCCCAGACGCGGAGGCGATAGGAGGATGCGCCCGGCACGGCGGGCCACGACAGCACGACGTCGTTTCCCGAGAGGGTCACGAACGGGTCGACGCCGGGGCCGACGGCGAACGCGCCGGGGTCGAGGCGCGCCGGATCGGCGACGACCTTGAAGAACGCCGCCGATCGGTAGGCGCGCACGTCGCCGGCGCCGGGATCGGTGTAACGGAGAGCCGACACGACCGTGGCCTGCATGGCAGGGCCGGGCCAGGTGGTGATGATCGCAGACGTCGGCTCGGCGCCGGGCGGGGCCAGAAGGTACCCGGCCTCGCCCGGAAGCGGCGTGTGGTTCGGGTTCGTCGTCCAGTCGGCGAGCGACTCGGGGTCGGTGTCGCTGCCCCACGACACCACGTAGCCCCAATCGCCGATGCCGGGGGCATCCTCCAGGTTCGACCCGTCGGCGGGGAGGGACCACCCGATCCGCGTGCCGCCGAGGCAGGCACGGGCCTCCATCTGGTAAGGAGGGAAGGGTCCCCAGGTCACGTCGACCCTGTCGGTCAGGTTGCCGGCCGACGCCCAGTCCCCCGGTGGGAGCGTCCCGGTCGCGTCGGTCGTCGAGGAGACGAGCGCCATGAGACCGTAGCGCTCCTGGACCCAGAAGTAGTCGAAGAACCGGTTCCTGACCGTCCCGAGGTTGCAGATGCCTAGCAGGCTCCGGCCGGCCTGCAGATCGGTGTCCTGGCGCAGCAGGAGCGACGGCACGTAGTTCCCCGCGGCGACATGGAGAAAGCCGTCCTCGACGATCGTCGCCGCGAATCCGGCGCTGGAGGCCAACATCCCTCGCGCCCGGGGCGACACCGAGGAGCACCCGGGGTAGCACTGGTCGCCGCAGGCGGAGGCCAGGGTCAGGCGCAATCCCGCGGCGTCGGTGCAGTTGGTCCAGGCGCCGGAGGTCCAGGTGTCGCCGAGGCGGAGCATGGCACTCGAGGGGTCGGCTCCCGCGAACCGGAAGAAACGCAGCAGCCGCTGGGCGCCGCCGGCGCTCTGCTGCAGGCAGATCTGCGTGTGGTCGTCGGTGTTCAGCTCGTCCTGCGCCAGGTACGGCACGTCGATGGACGGATTGGCGCCGGTGTCGTTGTCGTTGAGCAGGAAGACGTCGCGCGTCAGGTACGAGCCCGAAGGAGCGTAGTGGTCGATCTTGAGCCACGCCTGCCAGGTGCCGTCCGCGGGCGCCAGTCCCTGATCGCGCACCGCGCACGATTCGAGGCACGACGAGCCCAGCAGGTCGCCGCGGGTCGAGTTGAACGTGCGGATCTCCAGCGCCAAAGGGTCGATCGACGCGAAGTCCCACACCGAGGCCGCGTCCGGCGCGATCATCGCGGCGACCGAGGTCCAGCCCGGGTGGATGGTGTCGAGGACCGCGTCCTGGGCCAGGGAGTACTGCAGGAACCCGGTCGCGCCCGGTAGGAGCGACTTGCTCAGCGTCGCATAGGAGATGACGATGCCGTCGTCCACCGCGGCGGGCGCTTCCATCAGCAGCTCGGCGCGGTCGGGGAAATAGCCGCCGGCCGCCGAGGGGCGCGGGCCTTCGAGCACGGCGGCCTCGAATCCCGAGCGGGTGAGGAATCGATAGCGCAGGCGCGGCGATGCTCCCGCCTCGCGGATCGTCTCGCGCAGGAGGATCACCTCCCGCGGGCCGGCAGGGAGGAGCGCGATGCCCTCGGCGACGACCTCCGCCTCGGTCTTGCGCAGATCGAGGTCGTCGGCGCCGGTGCCGGTCGGGCCCCGGCCAGAGGACCAGGAGCGCGCCGTGTAGCGGTCGCCGGCGGCGAGCCTGGACCCTGGGGGCGGTGAGCCGGACTCGGCGCGCGGTCCCCGCGGATCTCCGGGCAGGCTCGACCACAGGACGCGCGGTCCCGCGGGGCCGGCCTCCGACTCGCGGAACAGGCGGCAGCCTTCGAGACGATCGCCAGGAGACCCGCCGGAGGCGCACAGGGCCCGGTCCGCTCCTGTCGTGGCCGCGATCGTCGCGAGACCCGCCGCGGCCGGATCGAGGATCGATCGGCGCACCGATGCCGCGCCGCGCGTGTCGATCCCGCGCAGATCCCACTGCACGCGGCGCTCCCATCCCGCCTCCATCGGACGGAGGGCCGCCGGGTCTTTCACGACGAGGACGGTCCAGGCGGTCCCGATCGCAGGCGTGCGGGCGTGGGTCTCCATCGGCCGCGCCCCGGCCCGCTCCGGCGGATAGAAGAGGCCGATCAAAAGGACCAGCCCGAAGACAGCCGACAGCGAGGGTTTCATGGCGCACCTGGAACGCAGGCCCGGAAATGTACGGTCAGGACGGCGGCGCGACAACACCTGAGCCGCGGCCCGGGCCTCAAGCGCGCCCGGAGTCCAGGGCCTGACGGATGGCCTCGTCGAACCCGAGGGCGTGGCCCTCCTGGCGCGAGCGGCCGGCCGCATCGTGTCCCTGGCGCTCGGCGGCGGCCCCCAGATATCGCTCCTTGAGCTTCTCCCAGAAGGGGATCCGGGGATCGGCATTCAGGGCCCGGCGCTCGGCGCCGGCCGCGGCAGCCAGCCGCAGGGCCTTGTCGTCCCGTCCCTGGCCGGCCAGGGACATCGCGATGCCTTCGACCTCGAACGTCATCTCGATCCGGTCGCCGTAAGCCATCGCGGCGCGCAGGCTGTCCGCATAGCCGGCCTCGGCCGCCTCGACGTTGCCGCGGATCAGGGCGCAGTCGGCGAGGAAGTGGTGCGCGTTGTGGACGTCACGGATCACCTGGTGGCGCTTGCCGACCTCGAGCGCCGCCAGGGCAATCGGCTCGGCGCGATCGACGTCCCAGTCGCTGACCAGCACCTGGCAGATGGCGAGCATGGCGCGATTGATCAGGCGCTCGTTGCCGCTCTGACACTGGAGGCGCAGGCTCTCCTCGAAGCGGGCGAGGGCTGCCGGGTTCTCTCCGGCGAACCAGTGGCTCCAGCCGATCGCCTCGAGCGCCAGGGCGGCCTCGCGCACGTCCCCCAGCTCGCCCAGGATCGCCAGGCCCTCCTCGGCCGGCGGCCGCGCCGCGTCGGCGTCCCCCTGGAGAGCGGCCAGGACGCTCGCGCCCCAGAGGGCGCGCGCGGTCAGGTTCGTGCGCTCCCGGGGGCGATCGAGCACGGCCCGCAGCCGTTCCCGTCCTTCCGTGAGGTGCGAATGCAGGATCCAGAACCAGCCCAGGGCGCCGGCCAGACGCAGCTCGCCCCGGGGGTCCAAGGATGCCGCCCAGGAGAGTGCTGCGCGCAGGTTGTCGTGATCCCGCTCCAGGCGGCGGAGCCAGTCCGCGGAGCGCTCGATGCGCTCGTCGTAGGCGCGGTCGGCCATCGCGGCGAAGCGATCGAAGTGCCGCCGGGCGAGGATACCGCCCTCCTCCGCCTGCCCCAGTCTCTCCGCCGCGTACTGGCGGATCGGCTCGAGAAACCGATAGCGAGTCTCGTCGTCGTCGGACGGCTCGCAGACGACGAGCGACTTGTCCACGAGGCGCGCCAGGTGATCGAGCACCTCCGCGCCCTCGAGGGGGTCGCCGGCGCACACGGTTTCGGCCGCGTCGAGATCGAAGCCTCCGGCGAACACCGCCAGCCGGCGAAACAGCACGCGCTCGGGCTCCGCGAGCAGGTCGTGGCTCCAGTCGACGGCGGCGCGCATCGTCTGGTGCCGCGGCAGGGCCGCTCGGGCCCCGCCCGTCAGGATCCGGAAGCAGTCGTCCAGGCGCCGGCGGATCTCCCCGGCCGACATCATCTTGATCCGCGCCGCCGCCAGCTCGATGGCGAGCGGGATGCCGTCGAGCCGGGAGCAGACGTGGATCACCTCGTCGAGGTTGGTCTCCGAGAGCGCGAACTTCGGCTGGGCCGAGAGGGCGCGATCGACGAACAGGCGGATGGCGTCGTATTCGAGCGCCGAGCCGGGCGTGACGGGGGTGCGCGGCGCCGGCAGCGAGAGAGGGGGCGCCGTCCACTGGCACTCCCCCCCGAGGTTCAGCGCCTCGCGGCTGGTCACGATCACCCTGACGCCGCCCGCGGAGGCGAGGATGGCATCCACGAGTCGCGCGGCCTCCTCGAGAACGTGCTCGCAGTTGTCGAGGACGAGCAACGCCCTGCGGTCGCGCAGGTGAGCGACCAGGACGTCGAGAAGCGGGCGCGAGCCTTCCTCCTTGATCGCGAGGGCTTCGGCGAGGCCCCGCGTCACGTCCCGGCCGGAGACGATCGCGGCGAGGTTGACGTGCCACGCTCCGTCGCCGAAGCCCGGGGCAGAGCGCCGCGCCAGCTCGAGGGCGAGCCGGGTCTTGCCCGAGCCGCCGGCTCCGCGGATGGTCAGGAGCCGGTGGGAGGCGAGGAGCGATTGCAGCTCCACCATCTCCCGTTCGCGCCCGACGAATCGCGTGGCCTGGTGCGGCAGGTTGTTCGGCGGCAAAGGCAAAGGCGCGGCCGCCTCACCGGAGGGTCCCGTCCCGGAGGCGGCGCGGCGCAGCGCCTCGAGCAGTTCCGCCATCGACTGGAAGCGCCGGGCCGGATCCTTCTCGAGGCACCTCGTGATGATGGACTGCAGGGCCAAGGAGGCGAGCTCCGGCTCCAGGGGCCGCGGCTCGCCGTGGGCGATGTTCGCGAGAAGCTCGACCGTCGAGCGCCCGGTGAACGGCAGCCGCCGGGAGGCCATCTGATAGAGCACGACCCCGAGGCTGAAGATGTCCGAGCGCCGATCGACCTCGCCGCCGAGCGCCTGCTCGGGGCTCATGTAGGGGGCCGTTCCCAGCACGGCGCCGGCGCGGGTCAGAGGCAAAGTGGCGGTGTGGTCGTCCGGCGGGACCGCCCCGCTCTCCGCCGTGAGCTTCGCGAGTCCGAAGTCGAGGATCTTGAGCCGGCCGTCTTTCGTGACCATCAGGTTGGACGGCTTCAGGTCGCGGTGCACGAGGCCCCGCTCGTGGGCCTCCTGGAGGGCGCCGGCCGCCTGGGCCGCCAGGTCGAGCAGCTCCGGCATCGGCAGGGGGGTCAGCGCGATTTTTTCGGAGAGCGTCGCGCCCTCCACCAGCTCCATGGTGATGAAGATGCGACCGTCCTCGGACTCTCCGACGTCGAACAGGGTGCAGATATTCGGATGGTTGAGGAGTGCTGCCGCTCTCGCCTCGCGGAGGAAGCGGCGGCGCCGTTCGTCGTCGGCGCACCGATCGGCCGGCAGCAGCTTGAGGGCGACCCGCCGGGACAGCCTGGTGTCCTCGGCCAGGAACACCTCGCCCATGCCGCCCGAGCCGAGGGCGCCGAGGATCGTGTAGCGCGACAGATCGTCCGGCACGCGGTCTCAGGCTGGCCGGCTGGCACTCAGACGACCGCGACCTTGACGCAGTGGATCGGCGGGAGCGAGTCGAACAGGACGGACCAGTCCTCGCCGCCGTCGCGCCCGATCCAGAGCTGGCCGGTCGTGGTGCCGAAGTAGAGCGCTGGCGACTTCAGCTCGTCGATGTCCATCGCGTCGCGCAGGACGGTGAAGTAGCTCTCCTTCCTGGGGAAGCCCTTCGCCAGGCGCTTCCACGAGCCGCCGCCGTCCTCGCTGCGCCAGACGGCGGGAGCGCCGTCGGGGCAGGTGCGCGTCTGCGGCACGAGCGGCAGGACGTAGACCGTGTCGGCGTCGTG
>DASRJX010000070.1:0-3234 GCA_035649235.1 Candidatus Cryosericum sp. | reverse complement strand
GCCTCCGCTCCACCTCTACCTCGGCGCTGCGCTGGCCCTCATGACGGCGGTGGCGATCGCGCCGGCTGCGGCCGGGGACGATCCGCCGAAGGATCCCTGGCACCTCTGGCTGTTCCGCTTCGAGTTCGACAACGACAACTTCGTCGGCTCCGACGATGCCTTCAGCGCCGGCTGGAGCTTCCAGGTCCACTCGCGGCTGATGGATCAATGGGGCGGAGGCCTGGACAAGTGGGTGCGCCACGTGCCGGGGCTCGGCGACGACGGGGTGGGAGGTCGCGTCGTGCGCAGGGGCGCGGGACTCACCCAGATCATCCTGACGCCACACGACGTCAGCATCGAGACCCCGCAGCCCGATGACGTCCCCTGGGCGGGGATTCTGGCCGGCACGGGCTCCTGGTCGTCGAACGACAACCTCAGGATGGCGGCGATTCAAATCTATTTCGGCTGCATGGGCCCCTGCTCCGGCGGGGAACAGGTGCAGAAGTTCGTTCACGAGGATCTCGGACTCGGAACGCCTCCGGCGGGCTGGGACAATCAGCTGGCGCAGCGCTGGCTGTGGAACCTGAACTACGAGTATCGGCACAAGCTCGTGAGATCCGATGAGGCGAAGTACGTCCCTGGACGGTTCGCGGCCGATCTGGCGGCCGCGGGGATGGCGGGCGTCGGGAACGCGGCGACCCTGGCGCGGGCCGGCCTGGAGTTCCGTTTCGGCTGGGGACTGCCGATGGGATTCACGAAGATCCCCGACTTCGCTCCGCTCGGCGTGGTTACCGATCCCGTCTATCTGGATCCCCTGAAGCCGATTCAGGATCTATACCGCTGGCGGGCCTATTTCAACATCAACGCGCGTTACACGTGGTTCGATCAGTTGGCGCCTTTCGAGGAGAACGACACGGTGAACGGCGGCGTCCACCCGGAGCTCAGCCCGATCCCCGGCGAGCGTCAGGCGCTCTTCGGCATGCATCTGGTGAGGGTCCCGGTCGGGTTCCACGTGACCTACTTCTACTATCTCGATTCCGAGGAACTCAGTTCGGGCAGGGACTGGGTCAATTTCACGTTCGAGTATCGGTTCTGAGCGTCTCGATGCGACCCGTTTCGCAGGACGCGTACTGGCTGATTTTCCTGGCGGTCTTCGTCGAGCAGGCGGGGATCCCGCTGCCGTCGGCGCCGGTTCTCATCGCGGCCGGGACGCTCGCCGCGGAGGGGCGGATCAGTCCGGCTGCCGCCGCCGGCATCGGCCTCGCCGCGTCGCTCCTGGCCGATTCGACCTGGTACGCGCTCGGACGGCGTTACGGCACCCGGGTGCTGGGCGCCCTCTGCCGCATTTCGATCGAGCCCGACTCCTGCGTCCGGCGGACCCGCAACCTTTTCGCGCAGCACGGCGCGTGGATCATCCCCATCGCCAAGTTCCTTCCCGGCCTGAGCACGGTGACGCCGCCTCTCGCGGGCGTGGCCGGCGTCGGGTGGGCGCGATTCCTGCTCCTGGACTCCGGTGGCTTCCTTGCTCTCGTGCTCGTGCTCATGGGCGCGGGCTACGTCTTCCGTGGTCCTCTGGGACACTTCGGGCGTTTCCTGGAGGACTCGGGCGGATGGTCCATCCTCTTGATCGCCGCGGCGCTCCTCGGCTATCTCGGCTGGAAGTACGCGCGTCGCCGCCGCGTGCTGGCCGACCTCGACGTTCCGCGCGTCACGCCGGCCGCGCTCAGGACGATGCTCGACGCGGGCGAGCCGGTGGTGATCGTCGACCTGCGGCATCCGGGAGAGCTCGACGACGAGCCGCGGGGACTGCCCGGGGCGCTCCGGTTGCAGCTGCGCGATCTCGAGGGCGAGAACCTGGACCTTCCGCGGAACCGGGAGATCGTCCTGTACTGCACGTGACCCCGCGAAGCCACGAGCGCCCGGGCGGCGCTGCTGCTCAGGAAACGCGGTTTCGAGAAGGCGCGTCCGCTGCTCGGCGGGATCGAAGCCTGGCGCGCCGCGGGATACCCTCTGGAAGAACCACTCGTCGCGTGAAGCCGCGGCACCTTCAGGCGGGGAGCCGTCCCTTGAGATCCTTCGCCTGGAACGGTCCCGGCTCTGCGATCAAACGCCGCGCGGCGTCGACCTGCTCCCAGACGTTCCACAAAAGGACGCCCCGCACTCTCCCGCCGCGAAGGTAGTAGACGACGCCCTCCCGGTAGGGCGTCTTCCAGTCAGCCACCGTCTCCAGGCGCGGATCGAGATCGCCGACGGCCTCGTATCCCAGTTCGAACAGGTCGGAGTAGAACATCGACAGGTGGTCGTAGGACACCGCCGCGCCCGCCATGGCGCGGCCCGCGAAACGGCCCATGGTGTTGGCGTTGTCCTCGTGCTCGATGCGCAGCCACTGGTCGAGGATGGGGTTGTGGGAGCAGGCGACATCCCCCGCCGCGAAGATGTCGGGGTGCTTCGTGCGCAGCCCCGCGTCGACGCGGATGCCGTTCTGGATCTCGAGTCCGGCCGCCTGAGCCAGGTCCACGTTGGGTTGCACGCCGATCCCTGCCACGACGCCATCGACCGCGACCGAACTCTCCCGGCCGGCGCGCGAATCGCGCACGCTGAGTACGGCTTGGCCGCGAGACGACTCCATGCCGACCACGGAGGTTCCGGCCATCACTGCGACGCCCTTCTCGCGGTAGTAGTCGTTCAGGGATCGCGCCAGATCGGCCGGAAAGATCCGCGCGCCGATGCCGTCGTCGGGAAACAGCAGCACGACCTCGCGGCCGCTCATCGCCAGCGCGGCGGCGATCTCGGAGCCGATGAAGCCTCCGCCGATCACGGCAAAGCGCCGGCCCTTCTCGGTCAGCGCGCGCAAGCGTTGGTAATCGTCGACGGTGCGATAGTAGAGGATCCCTTCGGCTCCGAACGGGAGCCGCCGCGGCGCGGCGCCCGTGGCGAGCAGCAGCCGTTCGAAGCCGTGGGCGGTCCCTTGATCGTCCGTCACCGTTTTGTTGCGTGGGTCGAGGACGCGCGCCGTCCTGCCGCGATGCCAGGTCACGCCGGGCGCTTCGTCCTTGCGCCAGATGCTCTCGAGCGGCTTTCCCTTCCAGAGCGCCTTCGACAACGGCGGCCGGTTGTAAGGCGGGTGCGTCTCGCTGCCGATCACGCCGATCGACCCGGCTTCGTCGACTTCGCGTATTCCGTGCACGGCCGCGTCGCCGGTCATTCCGGCTCCGACGATCAGGTACTTGTAGCTCGGCATCGTCATCTCCTTGC
>DASRJX010000069.1:0-39191 GCA_035649235.1 Candidatus Cryosericum sp. | reverse complement strand
AGCGCCATCTCCCCCCGCATCTCCCAGATGCCGCGCGGCCCGAGCGTGCTGATCTTGGGCCAGGTCAGGATCAGCATCCCGGAGAAGCCGACGACGAGCCCCGCCACGACCAGGGGAGTGATCCGCTCGCCGTCCTTGCGCAACGATTCCAGCACGACCATGAAGAACGGCAGGTTCGCGATGATGACCGCCGCCATCCCCGAGGGTACGGTCAGCTCCGCCACGGTCACGAGCAGGTTCCCTCCGAACAGGAGCATGAGGCCGGTGAGGGCTATAGGCCCCCACTCGGCGCGCGGCGGAAGCGGGACCTTCCGCAGCAGGAGCCAGGTGAGCATGATGATCCCGGCCACCAGGAAGCGGCTGCCGGCCATGAGCGCCGGTGGCAGATCCTGCACGCCGGCCCGAATCGCGAGATAGGTCGAGCCCCACAGGACGTAGACCGACGCGAAGTTGAGGGTGACGAGGAGCGCCTTGCGCTCCTCGGGGGCCGAGGTCACGAAGCGGGCCGGGGTCGGTGCTGGTGGACCATGAAGGAGGCCGATTCTATCCGGCGGCGGGAGGCGCCGCAATCGGCCGCGCCAAGCGCGCACTCGGACTAGAATGAGTTGCCGGCGGCCGCCGGGCGGCGCGACCGGCACCCATGCTGCAGCATCCCCCACGGGAATCGGCGCGGGTCTCCTGGACGTATTTCGTCCTGGGGTTCGTGGCGATCTTGATGACCGTCCCCGTGGCGCGGACGATCCAGAACTGGGTCGCCGACCACTGGGGGCGCCAGGCGTTCACGATCTTCGTGATCGCCTGCGTCGTCATCACCCTCGCGGCCTGCGCCAGGCACCTCGCCCGGCTCCAGGCGCCATCGAGTCTCGCCCGCGGTCTCTGGCTCCTGGTGATCGCCGGGATCTACGGAGCGTGGACGCTGCATCTGGGACAGGAGTCGCCCGAGGAAGCGGTCCACTTCCTGGAATACGGGGGCCTCAGCCTGCTCGCGTTCCGCGCCCTCAGTCACCGCCACCGGGATCAGGGGATTCACATCGCGGCGGCCCTCCTCTGCGCGCTCGCGGGGACCTTCGACGAGATCCTGCAGTGGCTCACCCCCGGCCGCTACTGGGACTTCGCCGACGTGGCGCTCAACGTTTCGTCGGGGGCACTCATGCAGGCGGCGCTCTGGCGCGGCATGCCGCCGGCCTATCTCGGCCGGGGTGTCGGCGCGGAGTCGATGCGCCTCATCCGCCGTCTGGGCACGGCGCAGTTGCTGCTGATCGGCCTCTGCGCCTCCAACACCCCGCCGCGCACCGCCTGGCTCTCCCGCCAGGCTTCCCCGCTGCAGTACCTCGCGACGATGGACGACGTGATGATGGAGTACGGCTACCAGAACTCCGGCTCGGAGACGGGTGCTTTCTTCTCCCGCTTCCCCAAGGACGACCTCATCGGCATCGACGCTCAGCGCGGCGAGGAGGCGGCGCGCGTCCTGGACGAGTTCAAGGACGAAGCGCGTTATCCCGAGTTCCTCGGGCGCTACACGCCGGCCACCGACCCCTTCCTCCACGAAGCGAGAGTCCACCTGTTCCGGAGGGACCGCTTCCTCTCGAAGGCGCTCTGGCCGACGGCCGACGACAAGTTCCGCCGCGATCACGCCACGGTCGCCTACCATGAAAACCAGATCCTGGAGGGGTACTTCCCCCGGACCCTGCACGCGTCCTCCTACGTGCTGCCCTCCGACCAGGCCGCCTTCCTGGCCGATCATGTCGACCGGGAGACCCGCTACGTGAGCCGGGTGAGCGACACGCTCGTGTGCCGGATCAGGGAATGGCAGATCTGGCTCGTGATCCTGATACTCCTCGCCGGGCTTCAGGCGACCGCCCTCGCGAGCCGGCGTCAGGCGGCCGCTCCCGTCCGCTCCGCAGATCCGGGCGCGGGGGCGGGCTGAGGCGGATGGGACGGCTGACGCGGCGGGAGTTCCTGGGCTCGGCAGCCACCGCGGCCGGGGCGCTGGCGTGCGGCCTCCATCGGTCTCCGGACCAGACCCCGCGGTGGCCGGAAAGCCGACCGCTGCGCTGCGTCTTCTACACCGACGTGCACGCGCGCCCGAATGGCGACACGCCGCGCGCCCTGGCCCTGGCTGCCTCGGCGATCAACGACAGGAATCCCGACCTGGTCCTGGCGGGAGGCGATCTGATCGCCGATGGGTTCGAAGTGTCCTCCGCCGCCGCCGCGCCGCAGTGGGACGCCTATATGGAGATGCACCGGGCCATCCGGGCCAAGGTCCATCCGGTCCTCGGCAATCACGACCTGGTGGCGGCGGCGCCGTCGGACGGAACGGCGCCCAGCGCCGACCCCCGCGACGTCTTCCGGCGCCGTCTGGGACTCGAGCGGACGTACTACGCCTTCGACTCGGGAGGCTACAGGTTCTTCGTCCTCGACTCCGTCCACCTCCTGGGCGAGGGCGACCCGTACGAGGGGCGGATCTCGGAGGAGCAGATCGGCTGGATCCGGCAGGAGCTGGCCGGGCTTGCCAAGGAGACGCCTCTCGTCCTGGCGACCCACATCCCGCTGAGAACGGCCTTCTATCAGGCCACGCAGGGGGCCACGGTCCCCGCACCGCGGGATCGCGTCGTCGTGAACAGCAAGGAGGTCCTCGATCTCTTCGCGGACCATAGGTTGATTCTGGTGCTGCAGGGCCACCTGCACGTCAACGAGGCGCTCGTCTGGGGGGGGACGACTTTCATCACCGGGGGGGCGATCAGCGGCCGGTGGTGGCGCGGAACCTGGCACGGGACGAAGGAAGGGTTCGTCGCCGTCACCCTCGACGGCGGCCGGGCGGCCTGGGAGTACGTCGACTACGGCTGGCACGCCGGATAGTAGGCAGCCGACGCACGATCCACAGCCCCCCCGGGTCGACCTTGACCCCGCCTCCCGCCCGGCGTCGAGTAGAATGAACGCATGTCGCAACCCCGCGTCTACAAGTGGCCCGCGCGGCTCGTGGTCATGCGGCACGCCGAGAGCGAGGCCAACTTCCGCCGCGACCACATCGAGCGCTCCAACAGCGGCCTGACCCACGTGCAGGTCGGCACGCGGGACGTGGACGTGCCGCTCACGGACAAGGGGCGGGAGCAGGCGCGCCAGGCGGGCCGGTTCCTGGCCTCGGCCGGCGCGCCGTTCGACGCGGTGTACGTCTCTCCCTACCACAGGACGCGCGAGACCGCGGGCCTGGCGATCGAGCCCATGGATCCGCGCCCCGCCCTGATCATCGAGGAACGGGTGCGGGAGAAGGAGTTCGGGGTCCTGGAGGGGCTGACGCGGACCGGCGTCAGGACCCTGCAGGCGCAGGAGCACGATCGCAGGCTCATGGTGGGCAAGTACTATTACCGGCCCCCGGGCGGCGAGTCGTACCCCGACGTCAATCTCAGGGTGCATTCCTTCCTCGGGACGCTGGTGCGCGAGCACGCCGGGCAGCGCATCCTGGTCGTGACCCACAGCGTCGTCGTCCTGTCGTTCCGCCGGCTCCTCGAGCGCCTCGAGGAGGAGAAGGTGCTTGAGCTGGATCGGCACAACGAGCCGCGGAACGCCTCGCTCTCGGTGTACGAGAGCCTCCCGGGGGAGACCGGCGGCAGCGGTCTGATGCTGAAGGACTGGAACCTGATCCCGTGGACGGCCGGGGCCTCCGACCGGCTGGCGCGGGGCTGAGGAGGACGCATGGCCGATGTCCCGGTGCTGTACGTGGGAGAGAAAAACATCTCATCGTGGTCGATGCGGGCCTTCGTGGCCCTGGCGCTCAAGGAGGTGCCGTTCGAGGAGCGCACCATCCGGTTGAGCCAGGACAAGGACCGCGCCGAGCGCCGGAAGGTCTCTCCGACCGGCAAGGTGCCGGTCCTGCGCCACCGGGGACTCCTCGTGCCCGACTCGCTCGCCATCATCGAGTATCTCGAGGAGACCTTCCCGCCCCCTGCCCACCCGGCACTGTGGCCTCAGGACGCGGGGGAGCGGGCGCACGCGCGCTGGCTGTCGGCCGCGATGCACTCGGGCTTCATGAAGCTGCGCGAGGGGATGTCGTTCAACACCTGCTTCCTGCCGCGGCGGCCGGCCCCGCCTCAGGAAGCACTGGCGGACGCTGCCGAGATGCTGGCGCTGTTCGAGGACGCTCTCAAGAACAAGCGATCCCCCGGGGCCTTCCTGTTCGGCCCGTTCGGAGGGGCGGACGCGATGTACGCGCCGGCGGTCGTGCGGCTGACCGCGTACGAGGTCCCGACCGGCGCGACCCCGCTGGCCGCGGCCTACCTCAAGGACGTCCTCGCCCATCCGCACGTGCGCCGCTGGATGGATGCGGCGCGCGCCCTGCCGCCGGTCGAGAGGTATTGATGGCGGCGGAGCGGGCGATCCGGATCGAAGCGGGGGGCGTGCGGCTCTACGCCATCCTCGACGCCACGCCGACCGCCGGAGCGATCTGGGAGGCCCTGCCACTCGAAGGCAGGGCCCGCCTCTGGGGCCAGGAGGTGTACTTCGACGTGGGGCTCGCCTGCCCGCTGGAGCCGCAGGCGCGCAGCGAGGTGCGGCCCGGCGATCTCGGGTTCTGGCCGGACGGTCCGGCGATTGCCCTGTTCTTCGGCCCGACCCCGCACAGCGACGGCCCGCAGCCCGTGGCCGCCTCCCCCGTCAACGTGTTCGCCCGCATCACCGGCGACGCGACGCGCCTGGCCCGGGTGAGCGAGGGCGACCGCGTCCGCATCACGGCGCTTTCGGACTGAGGCGGCCTACCAGGAGTAGTTGACCCGGTAAGTCACGACGGTCTCGACGTCCGGGACGACCTTGACGCGGAACTCGATGGTGCGGGCGTCTTTCTTCTCGTACGGGTGCGACGAGGTGGCGATCTTCCAGCCCGACCAGCGGTAGAGGTGCTCGACGATGCGCACCTCGACCGCTTCCTTCTTGTGATTGCGGACCTTGATCTCGAACGCCTCGGTCGCGGTCTCCCGGGAGGTGTCGACCTTGAAGTCGGTCTGGCGCCGCTCCCCCTTGAGATCGAAGGCGCTTCCGAGGTCCAGGCGGATCGTCTCGTCAGCCGGCGTGTGGTCGATGCTGTTCTCCCCGATGAACTCGCGGCTCCCGTCGGCGTCGGCGCGGTACAGCTTCATCGTCCCTCGCGGCAGCGGGATGCCGAGGCCCGCCTCCTTGCTGTTCTTGATCTCGATCAAGTTGGCGACGCGGGTGTTGCCCTGGGAGCCGTACTGGGGGCTCTCGCGCAGGCCCTCCACGTCGTAGCCGCCGTAGCCGGCGATCTGGGCGCCGTCGTAGACGTAGAACCGCTGCCCCGGCACGCCGTTGCCCCGGCAGAACTCGACCTGCTTGATCTCGCGCTCGCGCAGCGTCGTCGGCTCGCTCAGCGTGTAGAGGTGGTACTCGTCGAACGGCTTCTCGGTGACCTGCGACCCGGGCGCCATGTCGGTTTCCATCGCCATCATCTTCTGGCGCATCAGCATCGGCGCCGCCGGCTGGATCTTGCTGACTTCTCCCGCCATCAGCTTCACGCGGGCGCTCTTGAACTCGGCGCCGCTCTCGTTCTCGAGCGTCACCCAGCCGACCAGGTCGAAGCGATCCCCCTTCTCAGGGGCGACCAGGTTGTAGGTCGCCTCCCACCGCAGGCCGCCGGTCAGATAAGAGACCTCCAGGTCGCGCGTCCCAGCGCGCTCGGACCAGAGCTTCCAGATGAGGGTTGGCTTGAGGATCGCGTCGGCGGCGAGCGGATCGAAGAGTGGCTGTCCGGGGAGCGAGAACAGCACCTTGCCGTCAATCTCGACGATCGGCGACTCGCTGGTGGTGGCGAGGCCGATCGGCTGCCACCCGCGCCGGGCCTGCCAGGCGCCGACGCCCCCCTGGGAGCCGCTACGGATCAGCCGGCCGCGGATCGTCTCCACGGCGCCCGTCGCCGGGTTGACGCTCCTGAACGCGAGGGTCTTCCCCTCGTAGCGACTCAAGAGCGACGCCTCGCTGAGCGGGTCCCCTTCGTAGTTCTGCTCCAGGATGCGCAGCCCGCCGGAGTCCTTGCGGTCGCGCAGGACGACCGAGTCGGGCTCCAGGAGCGCGGTCACGTCGCCGAAGCGCACCTCGCCCGTGCCCTGCTTGAGGGCAAAGGAGCGCGTCTCCTTCACCAGGGCGAAGTCGCGGTTGTAGATCGTCACCTGCACCGCGTCGGCGGCGCGGGCCGCGGGGGCCGCGAGGCCCGCCGCGAGCAGGACCGCGAGGACCAGCGAGGCTCGCGTCATGATCGGATCTCCGCGCGGCGCCTGAGGAGAAGCGGGCGCCGCGGCAAGAGCATAGCAGGAGTTACAATCAGGCATGCTCCGTCATGGCGTGGCAGGTGCTGTGATCCTGATGCTGGTGCCGGCCTTGGCGTGCGTACCGATGCGCCCCACGCCCGAAACGGGCGGAGGCGGGACCGCCTCGGCGGCGTCGCTCCCTCCCGAGTCCGCGGCCGCTGTCGTGGCCGGGGACGCCGTCGGGCCCGCGCCCGCCCAGGCCGTGGACGCGGATCAGGAGGCGTTCGAGATGCGCGTCCTGCCGATCCTCCAGGACCGGTGCAGCCCCTGCCACTTCGAGGGAGGCAAGATGTACGCGCGGCTGCCGTTCGACCGGCCGGGCACCATCCGCGTCCTCGGCACGGCGCTGTTCACGCGCATCCGCGACGAGGAGGAGCGGCAGGTCATCCGGGAGTTCCTCGGGGTGGGCGACCAGCCGCCCGCAGACACGCCTCCCGGTCCGTGACGGCAGTCCGACCGGGGCCTTCGGCCCCGGCGCGGATGACTCAGCAGTCTTGGAGACGGCTCAGCGGAAGAGCCGTGTGAGCGCTATCTCGTCGTACCCGATGACGCGCACAGTACCCCGCGCCACGATCGGCCTGCGGATCAGGTTCGGCTCCTTCGCCATGAGGTGGATGGTGTCCTCGGGCGTCGGAGGCGCGTCCTTCATCTTGAGCCGACGATAGAGATCGTTGCGGGGGTTGAGGAACTCACGCGGGTCGCGGCCGGCGAACAGCTTCCAGAGCTCGTCGGTCGACAGTGGATCGCGGCCGAGATCCCGCTCGGCCAGAACCGCCCCTTTTTTAAGCAAAAGACCTTTTGCTTTTCGACAACTGGTTCAGGTGGGTTTGTGGTAGAAGTCGAGCCGCACTCCTCGCATCATCAAATCCCCCCAGTGAGTGTGCGGCGGAGTATACACCTAGCCCGGGCTTCCCACGCGGCTAGAAACGCAATCCCTTTTCGACCCAGGCGATCAGCTCCCGCATGTCGAAGGGCTTCGGCAGGAGCCCGAGGGCCCCTTCCTTGATCGCCTCCTGGGCCTGCTGGCTGTTGCTGTAGCCGGAGCAGATGAGGATCCGGGCGGAGCGATCCATCCCGAGCAGCCGGCGGCAGGTCTCGAGACCGCCGAGGCGCGGCATGATCATGTCGAGGAGCACGAGACCGATCTGGCCCCATTCCCGCCGGTAGATCTCGAGCGCGGCGACGCCGTCCGCGGCGACCAGCACCTCGAACCCCCGGCTCTTGAGGACCTCGGCCGCCATCTCGGCCAGCACCGGCTCGTCGTCCACCACCAGGATCCGCCTCGGCCTCATGACCGGTTCGACCCCGGGGTGCAGCGACAGCGTCGTGGCGGTGGCGACGCACAGCTCCGCCATGGAGGACTCGCCCAGGTCGCCGCCTGTCTCGGCGATGGCGGCAGGTACCGGCCAGTCCTCCCCCACGTGCGGCGCCGGCGCCGGCCGCCCGTCTTCATGGACATGTTCCGCGCGCGTTCCCGCCCGGGCGCTCGCCGGAAGGTACAGACGCACGGCCGTTCCGACGCCTGGAACGCTGTGGAGTGCCACGTGACCGGCGTGCTCGCGCGCGATGTCCTGCACGATCGTCAGCCCGAGTCCGCTGCCCGTCTCCCTGGTGGTGAAGAACGGATCGAAGGCGTGCCGCGCGACTTCCTCGCTCATCCCAGCGCCACTGTCCTGGACGACGATCGACACGAAGTCGCCCGGGACCAGCCCCGGCATCGAGGCGGCGGTGGGGGCATCGATGTGCCCGGAGCGGCCTTCGAACACCAACCGCCCGCCGTTGGGCATGGCGTCCCGGGCGTTCATCCCCAGGTTGATGAGCGCCTGCCGGACCTGGCCGGGATCGGCCTGGACCCGCGGCAGGTCCTCGGGACACCGCACCTCGATGTCGATCGTCGGTCCGAGGGTGCGGGCCAGGAGAGCGATCGTGCCGTCGATCAGGGGCCGGACCGTGGTCGGATGCCGACCCGCGGTCTCGCCCTGCGCGTAGGACAGGACCTGGCGCGCGATGTCGGCCACGCGCTGCGACTGCTCGACGATGACCGCCGCCTCGCCGTGAACCGGGTTGTGGTCCGGCACCAGGTCGCGGATGTGACTCGCATAGCCCATGATGGCGCCGAGGGTGTTGTTGACGTCGTGGGCGATGTCGGGGGCGAGAGTGCGCAGCGAGTCCATCTTCTGCGCCCGCGCCAGGACGCCCCGGTCGGCCGTCCGCGGATCCTCGGGCGCTCTCGGGGCCTCGGTCGCCCGCGGTGCCGGGTTCGCTCCGGCGGCCCCGGAGATCGCGCTGGACGCGGCGGACCGGCGGCCGGCCTCCGCCTCCAGGAGCACGAGGCCGAACAGCGCCGCGGTCGAGGCGCGGGCCGACAGCCCCTCCTCGTTCGGCGATCCGGAGTAGCGCGAAGCGACGACCAGCACGCCCCGCGTCGCCCCTTGCGCCCGGCAGGGAACGACGGCGAGATGCCGGAACCCCACGCGCCGGGCCCAGGGGGCATCCAGGAGGATCGCGCTCGAGGCCAGGTCGACGACCGCCTCCTGCTCGCCCGCGAGGCCTCCGCCCAAGACCACATCGCGCGCCGGCCGCTCCCGCAGCGCCTCGAGCGCCTCCTGTCGCAGGCCGCGCTGATCCACGAGGCGCAGCGTCGACGACGGCGCGTCGAGCGCGAACAGCGCTGCGGCATCCACGTCCAGAAACTCGATCGCCCTCTCCAGCATCTCCGAGGCGCGCTGATCCAGAGGATGCCCGCCGGCCGCCGACAGGGCCAGATCGATGAGCAGGCTGCGATCGTGCGCGCTGCGCGCGCGCTCGGTCGAGAGCCGCTCCACCTGCCACTCCAGGTCCAGGCTGTGACGCATGACGTCGCCCAGGAGCCGCGCGTTGTCGATGGAGACGCCGACCTGCTCGGCGATGGCGCGCAGCAGCGCCCGCTCCGCGTCCTCGTACGGCTTCGTCTCATCGCCGAGCAGCACCAGAACTCCGATGACGCGGCCGCGCGCCCGGAGCGGCTCGCAGCACAGCCGGCGGTACCCCGCGCGGCGCATCGCTTCACCGTCGAAGCCGGCGGCATCGACGCGGAGGTCGACGACGACGGCCCCCTGCCCGCTCTCCCACACGCTCCCCGCGAGCCCCTCGCCGCAGCGCCAGCGCGGCAGCCGCGCCCGCTCCAGCCAGGCCGCGTCCCCCTGCCCGCTCGCGAAGCGCATCAGATCGTCCCCGGCGTCGTTCGTCTCCACGAGGTAGATCGCTCCCGCCCGGTGCTTCCCCACCTCGATCGCCTTCCGGAGGACGAGCTCCATCTGGCGCTCGGCGTCGATCGACTGTGAGGCGGCCGAGGCGATCGTGGCCTGGGCCTCCATCGCCGTGATGCGGGCCAGAAGGCCCCGCGTGGCGCGCTCCGTGGCCTCCCGCACGCGCGGCTCGATCGCCTCCGTGGCCTCGTGGAGCCGGATCCGCTCGCACTGCTCCGACATCTGCGACGCCAGGATCTCCGCCAGGATCATCTGCTCGCCGCTGAAGGCGTCCTGGTCGCGGCTCGCCAGGATGAGCGCGCCGCTGCGGCGCCCGCCGCTCCCGAGACCCAGGATGAGGACCGCGGCGAAGCCCATCTCGCGGGCGGCCGCCGGCACGGTCGCGGCCGGGGCGGTGGCGCCGGCCCGGGTGCTGAGCAGCAGGTTGCCGCAGCGGCCGGCGCGGACGTCGGACAGCTCGCGCCCGAGGGCGCGCGACAGGCCCTCGATCTCGCGCTGCGCCATGGTGCGCCCCTGACGCCAGCCGAAGCGGATCTCGGGGCGGCTGCCGAAGCCGTCGACCAGGACCAGGCCGCCGTCGAGGGTCAGGATCTCCACGATGGCGTTCGCCCCGACGCGGACGACCGCCTCGTCGCTCTCCTCGAGCGCCAGGCTGGCCTGCAGTTCACGGAGCGCAAGCAGATCGGCGAGCAGCGAGCGCGGGGAGGACGAGCGATCCGGCTCGGATCGCGCGGCGGCGTACCCCGTGGCGCTCAGCGGCTCGGCTTTGCGCATGATGGTAGAATTCCGCGTCCCCTCGGAGATCGCATGTCCGTCGGCTGGCCCCGCTTCGACCTCTACGTCATCACCGACGCCGGACTGACCCCGGGGCGATCTCACGCCGACATCGCCCGCGCGGCCCTCGCCGGCGGTGCCGACGCGGTCCAGCTCAGGGACAAGTCGGCCACCGCACAGAACTTATGCCTGCTGGTGACCGAAATCCAGCCGATCGCCCGGAAATTCGGGGCTGTGCTCCTGGTGAACGACCGGGTCGACGTCGCCCTGGTGGCGGGGGCCGACGGGGCGCACGTCGGGCAGGAGGACCTCCCCGCGCGCGAGGCCAGGCGGCTGCTCCCGCCACCATCGGTCCTCGGAGTCTCGGCCGGCACGGTCGAAGAGGCCAAGAAAGCGGCCCGCGCCGGCGCCGATTACATTGGTGTCGGTCCCGTCTTCCCCACCCCGACGAAGCCGGACGCCGGCGAGCCGATCGGAGTGGAGGGCCTGGCGCGCGTGGCGCGCGCGGTCGAGGTGCCGGTCGTGGCCATAGGCGGCATCACGCTCGAAAATGTCACCGCGGTCATCGAGGCCGGTGCTTCGGGGGCCGCGGTGGTGTCGGCGGTCGTCTCCGCCCAGGACATGGCCCAGGCGGCCCGCGCCCTCAAGGGACGGATCGCGGAGGCCCGGAGGGCGGCCGGGCCCCGGGCGTGAAGCGGGTGCTCACCGTCGCCGGGTCCGACTCCGGCGGCGGCGCCGGCGTCCAGGCTGATCTCAAGACCTTCGCCGCCTTCGGGGTCTACGGGACCTCGGCGGTCACCGCCGTCACCGCCCAGAACACCGTCGCCGTCACCCGCGTCCAGGAGATCGACCCGGAGGTCGTCGCGGCGCAGATCGACGCCGTCCTCACCGACATCGGCTGCGACGCGGCCAAGACCGGCATGCTCTCGAGCGCCGCCATCATCGAGGCGGTGGCTGACGCGCTCCGGCGCCACGCGGTGCCTCACCTCGTCGTCGATCCGGTCATGATCAGCAAGAGCGGTGCCGTCCTGCTGCGCGACGACGCCGTGCTGCCTCTGGTGCGGCTCCTCCTGCCCCTCGCCCAGGTGGTGACGCCCAACCTGCCGGAGGCGGCGCGCCTCGCCGGCATCGCGGTCGAGACGATCGAGGCCCGGCGCGACGCCGCCCGGCGGATCCTGGACCTGGGCCCGAAGGTCGTGGTGATCAAAGGCGGGCACGCCGCAGGCTCCCTGGTCGTCGATCTGTTCTACGACGGCGTCGCTTTCGCGGAGATCCCCGGGGAGCGCGTCGCGACGCGCAGCACGCACGGCACCGGATGCACGTTCTCCGCGGCCATCGCGGCCTCGCTGGCTTCGGGCCTCTCCACGCTCGCCGCCGTCGCGCGGGCGCGCGAGTACGTCACGGCGGCCCTGCGCGCCGCCCCGGGCCTCGGACAGGGGGCGGGCCCGCTCGGACACTTCCCCGGCGCAGGGACGCCGCGGGCCGAGCCCTGACTCGGTCAGGAGCCGGCCGGGACCAGGGTCAGCAGAGAGATCTCCGGCGGGACCCGGAAGCGCACGGGAACGATGCTGGTGCCGAGCCCGGTCGTCACGAACAGGCTCCGGCCCCTCTCCACCACGATGCCGGCGGCGTAGCGATCGCCGAACCGCGAGGGGACGATCGGCCGGCCCAGGAGCGGAAGGAAGACCTGGCCGCCGTGGGTGTGCCCGGCGAGCGTCAGGCCGACGCGCGCAGGAATCTCCGGGAACAGGTCGGGGTTGTGCGTCATCAGGATCACGGGCGCCTCGTCGGTCACCTGCGCGAGTGCCTTGTGAAGGTCGTGCGGCCCATGCAGAAGATCGCTCACCCCGACGAGCCAGAACGAAGGAACGGCTACAGGCGCTCCTGCGCCGCCCGCGGAGCCGTCCTCCCCCGGCGCGCCCGGGCCGCCGAACCTGACGCCCTCGTCCTCGAGCACCCGGATGCCGGCGCCCCGCAGGGCCTGCGCGATGCGCGGCGCGTTGAAGCTGTAGTCGTGGTTCCCGAGGACGGCGTAGACGCCGAGCGGCGCTTTCAGGTCGCGGAGGATCGCCGCCGTGTCTTCCGGCGTCACGAATGCGCCGAACAGCACGCCGTGGATGACGTAGTCGCCGGCCAGGAGGATGATCTGCGGCTCGGCGCCGTTGGTGCGCCTGACGATCGCCCGCAGCTTGTCGGGACCGTTATAGGGCGATCCGACGTGCAGATCCGAGAGCAGCGCTATCCGGAGCGGCGCGCCCTCGGGCCAGCGCGGCACGGCGATGCGGTACTCCCCGACCCGCAGCGAGTCAGGCTCGATCCAGAAGGCCCACAGACCGATCGCCCCGAGCGCCAGGAGGCCTGCGAGGAGTAAGGTGCGCCACCCGCGCACTCACGAGCAGCCGCTGGTCGAGCCGCAGTTGAGGCACTTGTAGCAGGCGCCGTTGCGGACCATGATCGAGCCGCAATCGGGACACGGCGGCGCGTCCTCGTCCGTTCGGAAGGCGAACACCTGGCGCGGCGCGTCGTGCGCCGCGGCGCCGACCGATCCAGAGCCGCCCGCCCCCGCGGAGCCCGACGGCCCCGGCACCAGCGTCACCGGGATCAGTCCGCCCGGACCGCCGGGCGTCATCGCCGCGATCGGCCCGTTCGACGTCTGCGGGCCTGGTGCGCCCTCGCCCGCCTCCGGCTTGACGTGCACGCCGATCGACTGCGCCGCCTCGCGGCCCAGGAACTTCGCCCCGAGCCAGCGGAAGATGTAGTCGATGATCGACTTGGCGATCGGGATCTCCGGGTTGTTCGTGAACCCCGACGGCTCGAATCGGACGTGGCTGAACTTGTCCACCAGGACGGGCAGCGGCACGCCGTACTGCAGGGCGAGCGACACGGCGGTGGCGAAGCAGTCCATCAGGCCGGAGACGACGCTCCCCTCCTTGGCCATCACCAGGAAGATCTCCCCCGGCTGGCCGTCCTCGTACATCCCGACCGTGAGGTAGCCGTCGTGACCGGCGATGGAGAACTTGTGCGTGATGGCGCGGCGCTCGTCCGGGAGGCGCCGGCGCACGGCGCGCGGCGCGTCGGCGGCGGGTGCCGTGGGGACCGGCTCGATCTTCGCCTTGGCCTCCTCCTTGCCGGTGTTGAGCGGCTGGCTGCGCTTGCAGCCGTCGCGGTAGATGGCGACCGCCTTGAGCCCCTGCTTCCAGGACTCGATGTAGGCCTGCATGATCTCGTCCACCGTCGTGTCGGACGAGACGTTGACCGTCTTCGAGATGGCGCCCGAGATGAACGGCTGGGCCGCCGCCATCATCTTGATGTGGCCCATGTAGTGGATGCTGCGGCTGCCGCGCATCGGGCGGAAGGCGCAGTCGAACACCGGCAGGTGCTGGTCCTTCAGGTGCGGGGCGCCCTCGATGGTCTCGTTCTCGTCCATCGACTCGAGGATCTCCTTCACCTGGAGGTCGCTGTAGCCGATCCGCTGGAGGGCCTTGGGGACCGTCTGGTTGACGATCTTGAGCAGGCCGCCGCCCACCAGTTTCTTGTACTTGATGAGGGCGATGTCGGGCTCGATGCCGGTCGTGTCGCAGTCCATCATGAAGGCGATGGTGCCGGTGGGAGCCAGGACCGTCGCCTGCCCGTTCCGGATGCCGTGCCGGTTGCCCAGGTCGTGCGCCTCGACCCAGGCGTCACGGGCCGCCGTGTAGAGATCGAGAGGCACGTGCGCCGGGTCGATCTTCTGCACGTGGCTGCCGTGCTTCTTGATGACCTTCAGGAACGGCTCGCGGTTCCTCTCGAAGCCGTTGAACGGCCCCATCTTCTCCGCGATGCGAGCCGACTCGACGTAGGCGTGGCCGGTCAGGACGGCGGTGATCGCAGAGGCGTAGTCGCGCCCGGCGTCCGAGTCGTAGGCCAGCCCGCGCGACATGAGCAGCGCGCCGAGGTTGGCGTAGCCGAGCCCGAGCGGTCGGTAGTCGTGCGAGTTGCGGGCGATGCGCTCGGTCGGATAGGAGGCGTTGTCGACGATGATCTCCTGCGCCAGGATGGTCGTCTCGATCGCCTTCCTGTATGCCGGGACGTCCAGCTCCCCCTCGGGTGTCGTCAGTTTCATGAGGTTCAGGGACGCCAGGTTGCAGGCGGAGTCGTCCAGGAACATGTACTCGCTGCACGGGTTGCTGGCGTTGATGCGGCCGGTGTTCGGGCAGGGATGCCACTCGTTGACCGTGGTGTCGAACTGCATGCCGGGATCGCCGCAGGCCCAGGTCGCGTCCGCGATCATGCGCACGAGGTCGCGCGCCTTGATGGTCTCGACCGTTTCGCCGCCGGTGACGGCGCGGGTCTGCCAGTCGCGGTCCTCGAGGACCGCCTGCATGAAGTCGTCGCTGACGCGCACCGAGTTGTTCGAGTTCTGGAAGAAGATCGAGGAGTAGGCGGGGCCGTCGAGCGCCGACGCGTAGCCGCCGTCGATCAGGGTCCAGGCCTTCTTCTCCTCCTCCTGCTTGCACTTGATGAACTCGACGATGTCGGGGTGATCGACGTTCAGGATGACCATCTTGGCGGCGCGCCGGGTCTTGCCGCCGCTCTTGATGACGCCGGCGAAGGCGTCGTACCCCTTCATGAAGGAGACGGGGCCCGAGGCGGTGCCGCCGCCGGCCAGGAGCTCCTTCGAGGAGCGGATCGGCGACAGGTTCGTGCCGGTGCCGGAGCCGTACTTGAACAGCATCCCCTCGGTGCGGGCCAGCGTCAGGATCGAGTCCATGGTGTCCTCGACCGAGTTGATGAAGCAGGCCGAGCACTGGGGCTTCGACTCGATGCCGACGTTGAACCAGACGGGGGAGTTGAACGACATCTTCTGGTAGACCAGGAGGTGCTTCAGCTCGGCCTCGAACGTCTGGGCGTCCGACTCGCTGTCGAAGTAGCCCTGGCCCCGACCCCACGCGCCGATGGTGCGCACCACGCGGCCGATGAGCTGCTTGACGCTGCGCTCCCGCGCGGCGGTCCCGAGCGTGCCCCGGAAGTACTTCGACGCGACCACGTTGGTGGCGGTCTGCGACCAGAACTTCGGGACCTCGACTTCCTTCTGCTCGAAGACGATCTCACCCTTCTCGTTGGTGATGACGGCGCTGCGCAGCTCCCACTCGATTTCCTCGAAGGGATCCGCGCCGGGGCGTGTGAAGTAGCGCTCGATTCGGAGCCCATCGGCCGCACGTCTCATCGACAGGGACGCGGCGAAGCCGGTCTGCGGCTGCGACCGGGCGGGCTTCTCCTGCGGCGTCGAAGACATCTTTCGCCCCCTCAGCTCGGACTCCTTCTTCATTCCGTCACCTCTCCTGTCCGGCGGCCTAAAGGCGCGGACGTGACGAGACTCCCGATGCGACCCATGCACCCGACCGGCCTCCGAAAACGGGCCGAAAAAGGGTCCCCCGGCAGCGGCCGGATCCACCGCTGCCCCTCCCGGATGCACTGCTGGCTGCCTGCTGATGTCCTTCGTCCGGGGTCGGCGGCGTCGTGTCTCGGATCGTCGAATTCCTGTCGGCGGACGCCCCGCCCGGCCGGCCATCTTTGTACTCGTCCGATGGGGGTCTGTCAAGGCCCTCGATACAAAATGTTGTGGGGCATCCACAGATCGGGCCCAACATACTGAGGAGACGGCCACTTGAGCTGTGGACGGAAATGTGGAAAAACTGTGGCCTCACGGGGACCTCTTGCGTGCCTTGAATTTTAGCACTTTTTACCCCTAGAGACCGCGGCGAAGCGGCGCTGGGACTGCGCTCGCGGGGGACGGGCCGAGCCGAGCGACGCGCGAGGGTCGCGGAGGCGTCCCCCGCGGGCGCGGCCCCGGCCTCGCCGCCTCGCAGCGTTGACTCACTGGGGGTGCCGGTCTATCATCCCGGCCCGTCCGGCGGCCGAAGCCGCGCCGAACGTGTCCAAAGGAGAGGTGTCCGAGTGGCTGAAGGAGCACGCTTGGAAAGCGTGTGTGGGGGAAACCTCACCGTGGGTTCGAATCCCACCCTCTCCGCCACTCGCCCCGTCAGGGAGGACCCATCATGCAGGGAGAGATGATCCGGATCACGACGCTCCTGGGACGCGTGCTGCTGTCGCTGGTCTTCGTCGCCAGCGGGCTCATCAAGGCGTTCGATTCCACGCGCGCCGCGGAGTCGATGACCGCGAAGGGGATTCCGATGGCCTCCGCCCTGCTGTGGATCGCGATCGCCTGCGAGCTGCTCGGCGCCCTGTCGCTGGTCCTGGGATTCCGGGCGCGGGCCGGAGCCGCGCTGCTGCTTCTCTTCCTCATCCCGACGACGCTCGTGTTCCACAACTTCTGGAGCCTCGCCGCCGGCGAGCGCACCGTGCAGCTGCTGCAATTCCTGAAGAACGCGGGCATCATGGGAGGGCTCCTGCTCGTGTGCGCCTATGGCGCCGGCCCGCTCAGCCTCGACGCCCGGTCGCGACGCTGATCCGGCGCGCGTCATCGGGCGGACGAGACCGCGATCGGACCCTCTCTCCGCGTTGACAGCCCCGGGCCCTTGGGTTAGCATCGCCGGCGGTCAATCGTCTTCGTCCCGTCGCGACGTGACCGTGCCGGGGAAGCCGGCGTGACAGCCGGTTCGAGCCCCGCGCGATGCGAACCACCGAACCCGGTCAGGCCCGGAAGGGAGCAGCCGTAAGGCGGACCTCGCAGGTGCCGCGGATCCGCTTGAACCGGCTCTCAGGCCCGCTTCCGGCACATCCATGAGCTATCAGGTCATAGCCCGCAAGTACCGCCCGCAGACCTTCGAGGAGGTCGTCGGGCAGAAGCCGATCGTCACGACGCTGCGCAACGCGATCGAGCAGCAGCGCATCCACCACGCTTATCTGTTCTCCGGACCGCGCGGCATCGGCAAGACGACCGTGGCGCGGCTGCTCGCCAAGTCGCTCAACTGCGCGCAGGGACCGACGCCGAAGCCCTGCAACGAGTGCGCCTCCTGCCGCGAGGTCGCGCAGAGCCGCAGCATGGACGTCCTGGAGATCGGCGGCGCCAGCAACCGCGGTATCGAGAATGTGCGCGAGCTCCGCGAGACCGTGCGCTACGCGCCCGCCCGCGATCGCCGCAAGATCTTCATCGTCGACGAAGTCCACATGCTGACCGACCCGGCGTGGAACGCGCTCCTCAAGACGCTTGAAGAGCCTCCCCCTCAAGTGGTGTTCGTGTTCGCCACCACGGAGTACCGCGAGATCCCGCTCACCATCCTGTCGCGCTGCCAGCATTTCGAGTTCCGCAAGATCCCGGCCGCCGAGATCCTGGCGCATCTGCGGGCCGTGGCGGAAGGCGAGGGGGTCCGCGTGGAGCCGAGCGCCCTCGACCTCATCTGTCGGGCGTCCGAGGGATCGCTGCGCGACGCGCTCAGCGCCCTCGATCAGGTGATCGCCTTCTCGGGGAACGAGGTGACCGACGAGATGGCCCGCACCATCCTGGGCGTCATCGACCGCGAGCTGATCGCCGGCTTCTACGCCGCGGTCAAGGCGCGCGACTGCACCCGCCTGGTCGGCATCGTCGACACGGTGTTCGAGAAGGGCTACCAGCCGGTCGACTTTCTGGAGGACCTCATGGCGCACGGGCGCGACCTTCTCCTCGCCCGCACCGTGGCCGAGCCGCAGCGCTACCTCTCGGGGACGCCGGAGGAGATCCGCGCCCTCGATGAGAGCGCCTCGGTCTTCGGCGAGGACGAGCTGCTGCGCCTGCTGGAGCTGATGACGCGAGAGATTCCGCGCGTCAAGGGCTCCTCCCATCCGCGCTTCCTTCTCGAAGCGCTCGGCATCAAGCTGGCGCGCCTCGGGGATCTGCAGCCGATCGAGGAGCTGATCGCGCGTCTGGAAAGCGATGGCGGCGCGGCGCCGTCCACCCCGGGGCCGTCCTCCGGGACACGCCCTGCGCCGGCACCTCAAGGAGGCACGCGCCTCTCGCCCCAGCCCGGCCGCCCCACGACCCCCGCCCCGCGGCCCGGCGCGGCCGAGGTGCAGGCGCCCCCCGTGCCCGGGGCTTCCGCGCCGACGACGCCGCCGCCGACGCCCGTGGCCACGTCTCCGGTGGAGCCCGCGCCGGCGACTCCCGCGTCCCAGGAGCCCGTCGAATCGATGCTCCGCAAGGTGCACGCGGAGCGCGCCGCCATCGGCGGCATCCTCGGGCAGGCGGTCTGGATCCAGCTGTCGGACGGCGTCCTGAAGATCGCGTTCAGCGATAAGCAGTCTTTCTTCAAGGAGAAGGTCCAGAGCCGCGAGGTCAGCGACTACCTCCGTCGCGTGGCCGGCGAGATCGCGGGCCGCGATGTGCGCGTCCAGGTCGACGTCGCCACACCGGGCTCGTTCGGTGTATCGGCAGGCGTGTCGGCCGGGGTTTCGATCGGGGCGGCGGCCGGGGTTTCGGCCGCGGCGGCGGCTGGCGCGTCTACCGGCGCGGCGGCCGAGGTGGCGCGGCCGATTCTCCCGGCGAGCGACGGGCCCATCCCGCCGGCGGGCGGCTCCGGCCGCTCCGGCGCGGAACGACGTCCCGCGATCGACGAGGCCGCCCGCCGCGCCCTCGTCGATCAGGCGATGCAGGAGCCGACCGTGCGCTCCCTCCTCGACGTCCTGGGGGGCGAGATCGTCGACATCGAGCCGGCGTAGGCCGCGACAAGGGGAGAGACGCGACATGGACATGCGGCTGCTGATGAAGCAAGCGCAGAAGATGCAGGAGAAGATGCAGCGCGAGGTGGCGGAGCTCAAGGTGGAGGGCTCCGCCGGAGGCGGCATGGTGACGGTCGAGATGACGGGCAACCACACCGTCACCGCCGTACGCATCGCCCCCGAGGTGGTGGAGGGGAAGGACGTCGAAATGCTCGAGGACCTGGTGCGCGCCGCCCTCAACGAGGCCAACCGCAAGATCGAGGAGGCGCTGGCCGCGAAGGTGAGCGGCCTGCGGCTGCCCGGCTTCTGACGTGATGGCGTTAGCCGCGCCCCTCGAGCGCCTGATCGAGCGCTTGCGCAAGCTCCCCGGCCTGGGCCCGAAGTCGGCGCAGCGCGTCGCCTTCCACATCCTGCGCAGCAGCCAGGAGGACGTCCGCGCCCTGTCGCAGGCGATCCTCGAGGTCAAGGAGCGCATCCGTCTCTGCGGCATCTGCCTCAACATCACCGACGTCGATCCCTGCGCCGTCTGCACCGACCTGGCGCGCGACCGCACCGCGATCTGCGTTGTCGAGGAGCCGCACAACCTGGTGACGATCGAGAAGTCGGGGTTCCGCGGCCTGTACCACATCCTGCACGGATCGCTGGCGCCGCTCAAAGGGATCGGCCCCGACGATCTGAAGATCCCCGCCCTCCTCGAGCGGCTGCGCGACGGCTCCGTCAAGGAGGTCATCCTGGCGACCAATCCCAACGTCGAGGGGGAGGCGACGGCCGTCTACCTGTCGCGCCTGCTCAAGCCCCTCGGGCTGAAGGTGACGCGCATCGCCCTCGGGCTGCCGGTCGGCAGCGAGCTCGAATACGCCGACGAAGTCACCGTCGGCAAGGCGCTCGAGGGCCGCCGGGAGGTCTGATGGCCGGCGTCAAGCAGGGCCTGTTCCTGCGCATCGAAGAGTTCGCGCGGAAGCGCTACGGGCTCGTCTTCGCCGTCACGCTGCTCTTCGTCCTGGGCTCCATCCTGCTCGGCCGCCGGCTGCGCCTCGACGGCGACGTCATGAACCTCATCCCCCGGCACAACCGCGCGGTCACCACCTTCCGCGAGGCGCTGCAGGAGTTTGGGTCTCTCGACTTCCTCCTGCTGCTGGTGGAGTCCCCCGCCAGGGAATCGGAGGACCCCGACGACGAGGCGCGCGCGGTCGAGGACCTGCAGGCCTACGCGGACCTCCTGGCCGCCCGGCTGCAGCGGCTGCCCCTGGTGCGCTACGTCGAGTACAAGCTCGACACGTCGGGACCCTTCTTCGATTTCCTGCGGCGCAACCAGATGCTCTTCCTGCCGCCCGACCGGATCGACGAGCTGGCGGCCAAGTTCGGCGACGCCGCCATCCGCTCCCAGGTCGGCGAGAACCGGCGCCAGCTCACGGGCCCGGCGTCGGTCCTGGCCAAGCGCCTCCTGGAGACCGACCCCCTCCAGATAAGCCCGCTGCTCTTCGAGGCGGTGCTCAGGAATCGCGGGCCGATCCGCTTCGACCTGAGCGCCGGCTACTACCTCTCGAAGAACGGCAAGGCGCTCCTGATCGTCGTCAAGCCGATCAAGCCGAACCAGGACCTCGCCTTCTCGAAAGCGCTCGTGGCCGCCGTCCACGAGGCGATCGCGGCCACGTCGGACGACTTCCGGCGCGAGTTCGGCGGCGGCGAGGTGGCGGACGGCGACGCGGGCGGCGTCGCGGCCGACGGCGCGGCCGCGGAGGGCGGCGCCGCGGACGACCAGGCCGGCCCGCGCGTCCCGGATGTGTCGCTCGGCGGCGGCTACATCATCGCCCTCGAGGACAGCGGGCTCATCATGCAGGACATGGTGCGCAACGGCACCTTGTCGTTCTTGGTCATCGTCCTCCTCTATTACTTCTGCTACCGGCGGTTCGCGGCCATCCTCTATTCCGCCGTGCCACTCATGGTGGGGCAGGCCCTGACCCTGGGCGTCGCCTGGATCTTCCTGCGCGGCCTCAACTCGGCGACGACCGGGTTCACCGCCATGCTGATGGGGCTCGGCACCGACTTCACCATCGTCATGTACGCGCGCTACATCGAGGAGCGCCAGAAGGGGCTGCCGCTCGACGAGGCGCTGCAGCGGATGATGGGCTCGTCGGCCTTCGGCGTGTTCACCGGCGCCATCACCTCGGCCGGCACCTTCTACGCCATGTGCGTCACCGAGTACAAAGGCCTCAAGGATTTCGGCTTCCTGGTCGGGTCCGGGATCCTGCTGTGCCTGGTGGCGATCCTGTTCCTGCTGCCGGCGATGATCGCCTGGAACGACGGCCGGGCGCGCCGCACCGACGTCACCAAGAAGCTCTACCTGCACTCCTTCGGGCTGGAGCGGATCATGACGTGGAGCACGCGGCACCCCGCGCCCGTGCTGGCTGCGTCGGTCCTGCTGACGCTCGCGGCCGGCTGGCACGCCTGGCGGGTGGAGTTCAGCGACAGCATCCAGGACCTGCGCTCGGCCAACAACAAGGGCATCCTGATGCAGGAGCGGATCGCGAAGGAGTTCGGGGCCTCGTTCAACCCGATGATGGTGGTGGCGCGCGGACCCGACCTCGATGCGATGATGCAGCGCAACCGCGAGGCGAACCGATTGCTCGACGGCTTCGTCAAGGACGGCACGCTGCTCGGCTACGAGTCGATCTTCTCCTATCTGCCGGCGCGGCAGGAGCAGGAGGCGGTCATCCGCCTGCTCAAGGAGAGAGCGGGCGACGCGTTCGACGCGGCGCGCATCGAAAAGACCTTCCGGGAAGCCCTGCACGAGCAGGGGTTCCGCGACGGCGCCTACGACGACTACCTCAAGGCGCTCCCCGCCACCCTGCGCCCGGAGCGCGCGGTCGGCTTGCACGATCTCGAGGAGGCCGGGCTCGACCGGTTCGTGCGGCGCTACGTGCACCAGGAGGAGGACGGCTCCTGGATGTCGGTGACGTACCTCTTCCCCGCCTCGCCCGGCGCCAAGCGCATCGCCCCGCCGGCGCTGGTGAAGGCGCTCGATCGCCCGGAGCAGGGGTTCGAGATCACCGGCGTCAACATCGTCAGCGCCGAATTGCGGCGCATCTTCAAGCGCGACGCCTGGCGCGCCGTCCTGGTCGGCATCCTCCTCGTGACCGCGCTCCTGTGGCTCGACTTCCGGAGTCTCTGGCTCACGACCCTCGCCAACCTGCAGGTCTTCCTGGGCGTCATCTGGATGCTCGCCGCCATGCACCTGCTCGGGATCAAGATGAACTTCGTGAACGCCTTCGTGACCACGATGATCCTCGGCGTCGGGATCGACTACGGCATCCACATCATCCACCGCATCTCGCAGGAGGGCCTCTCGAACCCCGTCGGCCTCCTGGAGACCGGCAAGGCCGTCGTCATGGCGGCGCTGACGAACGTCGCCGGCTTCGGCACCATCGGCCTGTCGAACTACCCCGGCCTCAAGTCGATGGGCATCGTCTGCGCCATCGGCTCGGTCACCTGCCTCCTGACGGCTCTCACGACGCTGCCGGCGCTCCTCATCGCGACCAAGACGCGGGTGCACGTGGCCGGCGCCCCGGATAGGCCCGCATGAGCCAGGGCGTCGCGGAGCAGGCCGCATGAGCCAGCCCGACGCCCAGAAGCGCGCCGACCGCATCCGCACCTTCCGCGAGGAGCTGCGCGCTCTGGAAGCGGAAGGCGTCCTGGCGCTGCCGCCCGAAGAGAAACAGCGCCTGGCGCGGCACCACGACGCGATTCTCCGTCGCCTGGCCGGCGAGTTCGACATCGACACGACCGAGGCGCAGAAGCAGCTCTCCTGGGGCATGCGCATCGCCTCGTTCCTGGGGGCGCTGGCGCTGTGCGCGTCGGTCTTCCTGTTCTTCTACCGCTTCTGGGGCCTGCTCACGACACCGGCCCAGATAGCGATCATCGTCATAGCACCGGTCCTGGCCGTCGTCGGCATGGAGCTGGCCGCGCGGCGCGAGACGACGCTGTACTTCGCCGGCATCCTGGGGCTGGTGGCGTTCGGCGGCTTCGTCCTGAACCTCGTGGTGCTCGGGTCGATCTTCAACATCACCCCGTCGCCGCGCGCCTTCCTCCCCTGGGCGGCGTTCGCGTTCCTCCTGGCCTACGCGTACGGGCTGCGTATCCTGGAGGTCGCCGGCATCCTGAGCCTGGCGGGCTGGCTGTCGGCGACGATGGGCACCTGGCGCGGGATGTACTGGCTGTCGTTCGGCGAGCGGCCGGAGAACTTCCTCCCCGCCGGTCTGGTGCTGCTGGCGATACCGTTCTGGCCCCACCGGCGGTTCCAGGACTTCCCGCCCCTGTACCGGATCTTCGGCCTCCTCGGGATCTTCCTGCCGATCCTGGTCCTGGCGAACTGGGGGGAGGTCAGCTATCTGATGCTGCCGGCCGAGCGCATCGAGAACCTGTACCAGGTCGCCGGCTTCGTCGTGGCCGGCCTGGCGATCTGGCTCGGGATCCGCACCAACAAGCGCGAGGTGACCAACGTCTCCTGCGTCTTCTTCGTCGTCTACCTCTACACCAAGCTCTTCGACTGGTGGTGGGACTGGATGCCGAAGTACATCTTCTTTTTCATCCTGGGGGCGATCGCGGTGGCCCTGCTCTTCGTACTGAAGCGGCTCCGCACCATGAGCCGCGGAGCGCTGGCATGAGGCGCACGGGGCCTCTCCTGGCGCTCCTCCTCGTGGTCGTGGTCGACGCCATCGTCCTCGCCGGCGTTGCCTGGAACCGCCGCGGGGCGCCCGAGTCGAGCCTGGTCCTCACCGAGCGGGAGCTGCCGATCGGGTTCATCGACAAGGAGGACACCGGCCTGTGGCTCCGGCTCGACCTGGCGGGAAGCAGTTACCGCTGGCTCGGAGCCGTGGACGAAAACCTTCCCGAGTGGTCGAGCCCCGAGAGGCTCGAGCGGCTCGGTTTCGATGTCAGCGTCCCCGTGGCCGATCCCAAAGCGGAGGTCTTCTACTCGAAGGCGCTGCCCCTGCAGCACTACGCCGTCCTGGAGTACGAGGGCGACTCCTGGCGCCGCTGGCTCGCAGCGAAAGAGCGCGCCATCGAGGACCTGAGGCGCAAGGTCGAGCGCGGAGAGGAGCGACCGACGGAGGTCCAGGACGCCAGGGACAGGCTCGAGTATGCTCGCGTGCGCGAGAGCCGACTCTTCCTCATCGACGTGGACCGCGACCCTGCAGAGCTGCGCCGGCGCTATCCCGATCGCTCGCGGCACATCGTCGCCGGAGCGATCGTCGGCCTGGCATTGCGGAAGCCCTGGAACCCCCAGACGAAGAAGGAGGGCGACCCCGTCCTCGAGGCCTACGTGTCGGAGCTGCTCGTGGACGAAATCCACGTCCCGCGCAGCCTGCGCCCCCATCTGGACGCCGTCCGCCGCCAGGACCAGGCACGACAGGAAGCGCTGCGCAGGGGGGACGAGGTTGCGCGTGAAGAGCAGGACAGCCCGCGTGGGCCGCGCTACTCCGTGACCCTCTCCTACGGCCGCCGGCACGAGCCGTGGGTCACCGACGTGCGGCCGCTGGAGTCCTCCAGCAAGGCCGCCCCGGCGGAGTGAAGTTCCTGCCGCCGCCGCTACTGCATCTCTTCCCAGCACCTCTCCCAGTCGCGGCCCATCTCGGGGCGCCAGGCCGTGTCGGACACCTTGAGGAGCGAGGCCTTGGCTACGTGGTAGCCGAGCTCGCGGTAGGACTCGAACTGGCTGTCGTCGAAGAACTGGTCGGCGGTGCTCTGCTGGGGGAAGACGGGGTTCTCCTGCCGGTAGTTGTCGATGCGGGCCAGCTCGTCGCCGGTCAGTGACGACTTGAGGACCAGGAGCCAGCCGACCTCCTCCTCCAGTCCGGGTTCCTTCGGGTAGCGGATCCGGCCGACGGCGCAATGGCGTGCGCTCAGGCCGGTGGCAGGATCCGGGCGCATCGGGCCGAGCACGAGATCGACCTTGATGTTGGCGTCGATGTAGATCTGGCGCAGGGCCTCGGCGAGCGAGCCGAAGGAGTAGCCAGGATCGGCCTCGGCGTCGCAGGCGACGATGACGGCGCAGCGGCGCTTGAGGAGCGGCACGATGCCGAGGTTGTCCCCCGTGTGGCCGCCGTCCGAGAGATGGACGAGCCGGCGGTTGGCGTCGGTGCTGCCGAGCATCTCGCGCAGCAGGTAGAAGGGCCAGAAGACGAGGCCCTCGTTCCAGCGGGCCCGGGCGCCGCGGCGGTAGCGCGGGTTCTCGATCCACTGGCCGAGCCGGCCGTTGAAGAGCGTCAGGGCGAACGCCTCGGCGAAGAAGGTCCCACGCCCCATCGCCGACGAGGCGGCGGCGCCGGAGATCGCCATGGCGCGGGCCAGCTTGGTGCGGCCGCTCCGGTACCAGGCGGTCGGGAGGTAGCCGGTCGTGTCCGAGCCGCAGAACAGTTTGGAGAAGATGAAATGGTCCGACTTGCGATCGCGCCGCGTCATGTCGCGGCTCGAGGTCAGGTTGAGCGAGGCGACCAGGAGGTGCAGCGGCGATGCCGTGACGCACTCCGGAATCGGATGTCCCTCACCGTCCACCTTGCAGCCGTGCAGGTGCGTCAGCGGCATCTCGGCGTCGTCGCGGAGCGGCAGCTCGGCGCCGGAGAGATCGCGGCCGGCGGCCGGCGCATACGTCTGCAGGTACGTCTCCGCCAAGCGGTCGCGGTAGAAGTAGTGCAGCGACAGCTGGTTGAAGTCCAGCAGGTACCCGAGGACGCAGAACAGCGCGAGCGCGGCGAGGCCCGTCACGAGCGACACGGAGAGGAGTGACAGTTGAAGCTGATCGGCGATCCGCACGAGCGCGCTCGAGGTGAGCACGACGCCGCCGGCCAGGACGAGCACGACCAGCACCGACAGGAGCGCGTTCCGGACCGAGGTCGACAGCCGGAACAGCTTGTTGACCCAGCCGGCGGCCATTGACGCGGCGTGGCCGGCGGCGGACCCGACGCCGGACGCGGACCCGACGCGGGCCGCAGAGCCCTTGGGGCCCCGGCGCGCCAGCAGCGACGTCCCGAGCAGGCTGGCGAGCCAACCCCCGCCCGCGGGCAGCCCCATCTGCATGTCCGGAAGCAGGTAGATGAACCATGGCAGGAGCACGACCAGGAAGGAGCCGGCCGTGAGGTAGTTCAGGATCCCCTTGACCGCCGCGAAGCGCGAACGATCGTTCCGGCCGGCCGTGGACACCATCGCCACGACGGCATGGAGGAGGAGCGCCACGGCCTGCCCTCCGAGGTAGACGCAAAGCGGCAGCGTCAGGAAGACGAGCCGCAGGCCGCCCGAGGCGCTGGCCACGAAGCACCAGGTGACGATCGTCGCCGTGGCGGCGGTGACGACGAACTGGACTACGAGCGAAGCGATCTCCCGCTGGTCCTCGACGGAGCGTCCGTCGACCTGGAACCCGCGGTCCGGCAGTCTCCGCAGGGCGAGCCCGGTCAGGAGGAGGCTCACGAGAGTCGCCAGGGCGCCCGTGACGAAGGCCCACGCAACGGGATACTCGGAGAGGCCGCCGGCGCCGGGCCAGTCGATCAGCCGCTCGATGTAGACGCCGAACTCGAACGGGACGACCTGTTGCCGGATGTCCCCGACCATCGAGCAGACGATCGCGAAGTAGATCGCGGCCCCTGCGACCAGGAACAGCAGGAACATCAGGAGGTGGTAGAAGAGGCCCCCCAGGACGCTCCCGACCGCCCGGAGCGTGTCGCGCGAGAAGAGCTGTTTTCTGGCGATGATGAAGTCGCCGTGCGTGCGCAGGTGCCGGACCTGCGCGCGGCCGTTAAAGGCTCCGAGCCCGGTCTGCTCGTCGGCCTGGGCGTTGAACGGGAACGTCTCGGGCACCGTCCCGAAGTTCGCGGTCTGCGTCTCAGGATCGATGACGTAGGCGGCGTTGCCCTGGCCCGGCTCTTCCTTGCGCCGCGACAGGAGCGACGCCAGGCAGCTTCCGATGTAGCCGCCGCCGGAGACGGTGCTGAGGTAGTCGAAGCGCGGCAGGATGTGGAGCGACGAGAGCGCCTGGAGGATGCCGAGGTTGAAGGTCGCCGACCGGATGCCCCCACCCGAGAGCGCGAGACCGATCGGCCGCGCCGTCCCGGAGGCGCCGGGGGCCTGGGCACCTGGGGCAGCCGTGCCCGGGGCAGGACCGCCCAGCCCCGCGAAGCGGCGGCGCGCCTTCAGGTAGTCCCGCTCCGCGGCGAAGACCGCCCTGGCATCCCGGATCGCGCCGCCGGCCGCCGGCGCGGCCGGCTCCTCGGCCCGGCGGGCCCTGTCCCCGTGCTGTCCCTCACGAGGAGCGCTCATCCCGGCGGAGTATACGGCCGGATCCCAACCAGCCGGAGCGATAATGTCGCCGGCCTGGCCCTCGTCCCTGACGCCCTGGAGGAACTCCGATGATGGCTCGAGGAGCGCTCGACGTCCTTCCACTCTGGGGGTTGTTCCTTGCGACCCTGATCGTCATCCTGCTCGTGGTCGAGGCGGGATATCGCCTGGGGAAGCGGCGGCGCGCTCGCGGCCAGGAGGAGATGGAGGCACCGGTCGGCTCGATGGTCGGGGTCACGCTCGGGCTCCTGGCCTTCATGCTCGCCTTCACGTTCAGCATGGGCGCGGAGCGCTTCGAAGCGCGGCGGCGGGTCCTCCTGGAGGAAACCAACGCCATCGGGACGGCCTACCTTCGGGCGGGACTGCTCCCGGACCCGCACCAATCCGAGATCCGGCGCCTGCTGCGCGAGTACGTGGACGCGCGACTGGAGGGGGTCCAGCCGGGCCGGCTCGCGCACGCCATGCAGAGATCGGAGGAGCTGCACGGATTGCTCTGGTCGCAGGCGGTCGCCGCCGCGGCCGGCAACCCCGGCTCGATCATGGCCGGGCTCTTCGTCCAGTCCCTCAACGAGGTCATCGACGTCCACTCGAAGCGGGTGCAGGCCTCGCTGCGCAGCCGCATTCCCACCAGCATTTGGGGGACGCTCTACGTCCTCGCCGTCCTCGGCGTGTCGGCGATGGGCTACCACGCCGGACTGACCGGGTCGAGCCGCTCCCTGGCCGTCCTGGCGCTGGCCCTCGCCTTCTCGTCGGTCATGCTGCTCATCTCGGACCTCGACCGTCCCCAGGAGGGTCTGCTGAAGGTCAGCCAGCAGCTGATGATCGACCTCCGGAACTCCATCAACGCGCAGACTCCGTGAGCCGCACGATAAAGGAACTGTGTGCGCGCTCTTCCGGTTCTACAATGTCTGGGTCGATACATCCGGAGGCACCACCGGCGGAATGAGCGCGAAGCGATCGATGGCTCGCGGCGGTCTCCTCACGCTCGCCCTGGCGGCGGGCCTGGGCCCGTCGCTGGCGGGTCCGGATCTCACGTCAACGACGCCCGGAGAGGCGCAGGCCCGGCCGGGGCCGATCGACCGCGGGGAGGATGCCGAAACGCGGGCGCTCCTCGGAACCAAACCCCCAGCACTGCCGGCCATCCACTGGCTCGACGGCCGGACGCGCAGCCTCGAATCGCTCGCCGGGAAGGTCGTCCTGATCCGGAGCTTCACGGACACCTGCCCGTACTGCGCCGCCTCGCTGCCCGCGCTGGAGTCGCTGCATCGCGACTTCGCGGGGCGCGGCCTCGTGGTGCTCGGTGTGTACCATCCGAAGCCGCCGCGAGAGGTGGCGGCCGAGGACGTGGCCCGCTTCGCCCGCTCGCTGGGCGCGACCTTTCCGATCGGCGTCGATCCCGGCTGGCGGCTGGTCGAATCCTGGTGGCTCGAGCGCTCGAGAGGCGACTGGACCTCCGTGACCTGGATCCTGGATCGGCGCGGCGTCCTCCGCTACGTTCACCCCGGTGGCGAGTACCACGCCGGAGGCGGACCCGATCACCGTCGCTGTCGGAGCGATGAACAGCACATCCGGGAGATCATCGATCGTCTTCTGAAGGAGACCGCGACATGGCAGCCTACTTCATCGTCAATGTCGAAGTGAAAGACCCCGACAGATACGCCGAGTACGTCCGGACCGCGCCGCAGAGCATCGCGAAGTACGGCGGGAAGTACCTCGTCCGCGGCGGCACGGCCCAGAAGGTGGAAGGCTCGTATGAGCCGAAGCGGGTGGTGATCCTCGAGTTCGAGAGTCTCGAGCGGGCACGGCAGTGGTGGGCCTGCGAGGAGTACCGCGCCCCGAAAGCGCTCCGCCAGGCGACCTCCGTCACCGACATGATCCTCGTCCAGGGGGTGTGAGATGGACGCGCTCGTCATGCTGGCGATCTGGTCCGGGGCCACGATCCTGCTCGTGGCGCTGTTCGGCCGGCGGGCCTGGGGCGCGGCGGCGCCGGCCCCGCGGCTCTACCTCGCACTCGGCTGGGCGCTCGTCTCGCTGGGGGGCTTGCAGATGCTGGTCACCCCGCTCCGGTACGAGTCGTTCGACGAGAGCGCGCTCTGGTTCGCCACCTCAGGCGGAGCCATCGGCCTGACCGGCGCACTGAACCTCCTGAACCTCGCGCGCCGGCGTCACGAGCCGGCGACGCGTCATCTGTGCATCGCGGCGGACCTCTTCATCACGCTCGTGTTCCTCGCCGTCGCCACGCACCGGGGCCAGGAGCCTCCCCACGACCCTGTCTCGGCCTTGATGATCGCGGTGGCCGTCGCGGCGACCGCCCTGGCCGGGGCGGGCCGGGATGCGGCGCGCGCCTGATCAAGCAGTCCGATTCACCTCATCCCAGATCGACTGAAGTCCGGAAGGAAACATGGCACGGGCGTCTGCCAGTGCCAGTCCTCCGACGGACTGGAAATGAGGGAGATCCTTGAAGGACTTCCAGTCCCCACCCCATTCGAGGCCGAGGGATTTCCCGATCTTCGCGGCGCGGGCCCATCCGGGGTGCGACGTGTCCCAATTCGCCTTGCCGATCGAGTCGAGCACGACGATGTCGAACGCGAGGCCGAAGTTGTGCCAGCTCGAGCCGCCCTTGGCGTTCGTGACGATGTACTTCCTGCCGATGGGCGGAGCCGTGCGGCCTTTGGCGTAGAGAGCGTCCTGCTCCTTCCAGGTCCGGAGCCCCTGGGTCAGCATGACGGCGACGCCGGCCTGCGCGCAGAGCGCCACCAAGGTCCTCCCGCGACTGCCGAGACCGGGGTGGACCCGGCTCAGACGCTCCTCCGTCAGGACGGCCAGGCGATCCGCCGGGCTCGGCGCCAGAGCACTCATGGCGACGGCGGCGTCGGGAATGATCAATTGCTGCCCGACGGCAAGCCGGTCGGGATTCGCGATGCGGTTGGCAGCGACGATCGGCGGGAATCTCTGCGCGTCTCCGTAGAACTTCTTCGCGATCTTGCCCAGAGTGTCCCCGGGTCGGATCTTGTACTTTGTCATGGGGAGCGATTATATGATGGTGGTTCCTGACAGGATGTCACGAGGCCGGGAGACGACGCGATGATCCAGCTCCGGCCCGCCGCCGAGCGCGGGCGCACCAACTGGGGATGGCTCGACAGCCGGCACACCTTCTCGTTCGGAGACTACGTCGACCCCGAGCACATGGGGTTCAAGTCGTTGCGCGTCATCAACGACGACCGGGTGGAGCCGGGCGCGGGGTTCGGCACGCACGGCCACCGGGACATGGAGATCCTCTCCTACGTCCTGGACGGCGCCCTTGCGCACAAGGACAGCACCGGCGGCGGCGGTGTTGTCCGGCCGGGCGAGATCCAGATGATGCGCGCCGGCACCGGCGTCACGCACAGCGAGTACAACGATTCCAAGGTCGAGCCGGTCCACTTCCTGCAAATCTGGATCGTGCCGGACACGCGGGGCCTACCGCCGGCTTACGCGCAATACGCCTTCGACTGCGAGACGGCAGCCAAACGCTTCGTGTTGCTCGCGTCGAAGGATGGGCGCGACGGGAGCCTGACGATCCGCAGGGACGCGGACCTCTGGATGGCGCTTCTCGGTCCCGGCGAGCGCCGCGAGATCCGGCTGCGCCCCAAAAGCGACGGCTGGATCCACTGCGCCCGGGGATCGGTCACGGCGAACGGGACCGTCCTCGAGGCGGGGGACGGCGCCGCCGTCAGCGGCGAGGACAGCCTCCTGTTCCTCGGCCGCAAGCCGGCCGAGGTGTTGGTCTTCGACCTGGCCTGAGGGCGCCGCTCTCCCTCACTGCGGCTCTCGCTCACCGCGCCTGCCGGCGCAGCACCTCGGAGGCCGAACGGCTGGCGACGATCTCCTCGTCGTTCGAGAGGACGATGAGGAGCCTCCGCTCGTCGTACGGGCGCAGCAGCCTCACGGCGTCGAGATTCACGATGTGCGAGCGGTGCACCTGGACGAAGCGCTCGGGATCCAGCCGCGAGGCCAATTCGGTGAGGCTCAGGTGCAGGAGGAACGGCCCGCCGGGCGCGTGCACCTCGGCGTAGTCGCCGCGCGCCTGGACGCGGAGGATCGCGGCGGCCGGGATGGGGAGGATGCGCTCGCCCGAGCGCGCGAACAGCCGCCGGATCGGCGCCCCCTCCAGGGCGCTCCGGGCCCGCTCCGCCGACGTGGGGCCCTCGGCTCCCCGGGAGAGCCGGCGCCGCACCCGCTCCAGCATCTTGCGGAAACGGTCGCGCCCGAACGGCTTGACCAGGTAGTCGAGAGCTCCCAGCTCGAAGGCCGCGACCGCGTACCGATCGTACGCCGTCGCGAAGACGACCTCCGGCTGGTGCCGAATGCGCTTCAGCACCTCCAGGCCGGACAGCTCGGGCAGCCTGACGTCGAGGAAGACGAGCCCGGGCTCCAGCCGGTCGATGCGGTCCACCGCCTCGCGGCCGTCCGCGGCCTCCCCCACGACCTCCACCCACGCCGCGTCCTGCAGGTACTCCAGGAGAGTGCGCCGCGCTTCCGGCTCGTCCTCCACCACGAGCGCGCGCACCTTGTCTGCCGTCATTCGCCGGCCTCCGGATCGCCCGCCGCGAGCGGTAGTGTGAGGACCACGTTGTAGCCCCCTGCCGCCGTCGGGCCCGCCGCCATCCGGGCCCGGCCCCGGTAGAGGACCTCCAGCCGCTCCCGGAGGACGCGCAGGCCGAGGCCTCCCTCGTCGCCGTCCTCGGCGCGCCCGCCCCCGTCGCGCCCCGCGGCGGCGCGCGCGGACTTGTCCTCCTCCCCGACCGGGCGCGTCCCGTCGCCGTCGTTGCTCACCTCGAGGCGGAGCGCCGCCCCCTCGATGCGCGACGCGACGGCGATGCGCCCGCCCGCCGCCCGCGGCGCTATCCCGTGGCGCACGGCGTTCTCGACCAGCGGCTGCAGCGAGAAGGTCGGCACCGACTGGTCGAGCGCCGCCTCGTCCACCTGGCGGACGACCTGCAGCCGGTCGCCGAGCCTCAGCGTCTCGAGCTTCAGGTACGTCTCCATGAACTCCCACTCGTGGCGCAGCGCCGTCCAGTCCACGCCGTCGCGGTGCACGCGGATGGCGTAGTGGAGCAGGTCCCCCAGGTCCTCGAGTGCCGCCTCCGCGACGGCCGGATCGCGGCGCACCATCCCGAGGACCGAGTGCAACACGTTGAACAGGAAGTGCGGGTTGAGCTGCGCCCGCAGCGCGGACAGCTCGGCGCGCGCCCGGAGGGCCTCGGCGCGGGCGGCGTGCGCCTCCTCCTCCTTGAGGCGCCGCGCGGTCATCCAGGCCTGCGCGGCGGCCGTGGCCGCGAGGTAGACGAGGACGCTGATGAAGAGATGCCAGCCAACAATACCCGCGACGATCCGGTAGTGGGTGTCCCCGCGCACCAGGATGAACTCGATCCAGAGGAGGAACGACTTGCCCGCGAGGGCGAGCCCCACGAAGAGCGCGGCCCGCGGCAGGTGGGAGCGCAGCAGGCCCAGGGGCGTGTCGCGGGCCGCGTCCATCCTCCGCGCCGCCCGCAGGACGACGAGGGCCAGAAGCCCGTCGGGGATCCCGTTCGCGAGCGCCCCCCGCAGCGCGAACGCGAACGGGAACCCCGTGAGGGAAAAGAGGACCGCGTAGATGCCGACGCAGGCCAGCCACGCGGCGCACAGCGCCACGACGACCGGCGTGCCCATGGCGCCCCCCGCCGGAGGCACCGCGTCAGCGGAGCGTGGCAGCACCCTCTCCCGGGACATCGTCGTTGAAGGATAGCGCCGAACCGACCGCGACGAGCATCCGGACCGGATCCGCCTTGAGGTGCAGGACGTCGCGGGGGACACCCACGACGAAGGCGCGTCTCTCCTTGTCGATGGCGATCTTGAGTCCGGCACTGCCGTTGTCGTCCGACAGGACCCCCGTGGTGGCCTGGTCGGCGTCGGCGACCCCGATCATCCCCTCGCAGCCGTCCTCCACGCTCAGGCACCAGACGCTGACGATGCGGTCGAACTTGAAGGCGGTGTTGGCGCCCCACCACGGCTGGCCGTTCGCCGGGTCGCCGTCGACGTCGAGGACGGCGTTCACGCCCATCCAGCGGCCGTGCGGCGGCTCGCGCAGGGTGACCCGCAGCCACAGAAAGCCGTCCGCCGAGGCCGGGATGGCCTCCAGGCGGGTGGCGTCCGGGAGGGATGGCTGCCGGCCGTCCCCCGCCGGATCGGTGGCCAGCTCGATCCAGCCCTTCGACGGGATCTCTGCCTTTGGCGTGAAGGGGAGCACGAACGTCGTCCCCGGCGACTGCAATGCTTTCGGCGCCGCGCTTCCCTTCCCCGGACCGTAGAGAACGA
The DNA here is from genome assembly GCA_035649235.1 of Candidatus Cryosericum sp. Lineage (GTDB taxonomy): Bacteria > Acidobacteriota > Polarisedimenticolia > Gp22-AA2 > Gp22-AA2 > DASRJX01. The sequence continues at coordinate 5,560 of DASRJX010000069.1, read as the reverse complement.
TGTCGTCCACCTCGACGGCGAAATCCTCGGCCGGGCGATCCTCGGCGGAAGGCATCTGTGGCGTCGTGATGCCGAAGTTCTCGATCTTGCCGGGGTTCCAGCGCGTCCCTTCGGGGACCTTCCCCAGCGGCGTGAGCCGGGCGAACGGGATCTCCACCAGACGCCACCCTGCGCCGGGCTCGATGTCCGCCATGTAGTTGATGAAGCTGCCTCGGAGCCCGACCTGGAGCGGCCTCTGGGTCTTGACGCGGAGCCTGATGCCTTCGAACGCGCTCAGGTCGACGGAGCGTCCCGTGCGATCGAGCGACGTCCACGCGCCCGCGAACGACCGCTTCCCCGCGCCCAGGCGGCCGGCGAGGCCGAGAGCGTGCCGCGACGCCGAGGGACCGCCCGGCCGCACCTCGAGGCGCGCTTCGGTCGCGCCCCCCATGAGATCGTCGGCGAGCAGGAACCACGACAGCCCGGAGGTGGCCTTGAGGTCGCCGTCCTCGAAGTCGTCGAGCACCCACGTCTTCGTCTCGCCTCCTGAGACGAGCGGAGCCGACAGCATGAGGGTCAGCAGCAAGACCACGACAGCCTTCACCGCGAACTTCAACATCCGGTCCATGGGGCGCCTCCTTGTCCCACTCCTGAACTGCGGCGAGAAGGTCGCCGCAACGAACTCTGGAGCGCGGACGGAGGCTACGATGGCCGGGGCGCGGTGGGAGTGGTCATTCGCCCGGCGGCCGCCCGGGGCCGGCGAGGAGGCTTATCCGCCGGCGGGCGGCGCGTCAGGGCTGCGGCGGCTGCTTTTCGAGCTGCTCCGCCCGCTTCTGGAGCATCTCCTGCAGCTCATCCATGTGCTCGTTCGCCACCTGGCTGCCGAGCATGGCCCCGCGCCGCATCAATTCGGGCATCACCGACAGCGCCTTCCGGCCCGCGGGCGTCCTGTAGAAAGCCGCCAGGTCGCGCAACTCGGACTCCGTGAAGGACTCGGTGTACATCGTCACCAGCTTCGGCGCCAGCGCGTCCCAGGTCATGACCTTGCCGGCCCATTCGAGGATAACGTCCCGGTACGGCGCGAGCCCCGCGTTGTCCTGGATTATGGAATCGGTCATGGCGGAGGCGCCCCCCATCATCATCCTCTCGACGTCCATGACCAGGAGGAGCTCCGTGGCCGCCTCGTCGGCGGCCGAGGAGGCCGGGTCGCGGACGGAGTAGCGGACCCCCTCCGTGCTGTACAGCACGACGCTCTCGCGCTTGCCCGTGAATTCGTGCAGGTAGAAGTAGACGACCAGGGGCTTGCGCAGCCGCGCATCGTCCCAGATCTTGGCGAGGGGGCAGGACAGCTTGACCGTGCCCGACGCCTCCTTGAGCATGAGCGCGTCGTCTTCGCTGGCGGCGAACGTCCTCGACCGCGACTGGACGTCCTGGAAATTGATCGAGATGGCGTACCGGCCCTTCTTGTCCTGGAAGTTGTCGATGCTGAACCGCAGCCTGGCGGTGATGGTCGAGTCGCGATCGACCGGCGCACCGTCCTGTGGCGTGACCTCGACGACCTCCAGGGAGCCGGTCGACTTCGTCTTCGGGAGGCCGGCGACGACCGCTTCCGCCGTCACGAGGCCGAGCAGCGCCGCCAGACTCCCTATGTGAACCAGGTTCATGGTTTTTCCTCCAGGGCAGGTCGCCGCCGGGCGATCCCATTCCGCCGGTTCTAGGATGCCGACAGACAGAAGGTGTCGCAGTGCAGGCAGCAGGACGGCGCCGCCTCGTGGGGATCCCGGCGCAGGCGCCTGATCGCGGGCCAGGCCCCCTTCATGAAAGCCTTCGCCAATTGGTCGTTCATCGCCGCGTCACGGATCCCGACCGCCGAGTAGATCGCGACCATCGTCACGACGCGCGCGGCCAGCGAGCCGGCTTCGCCGTCCGCCGTGAACAGCAGGATCGGGCCCTTCCCGATCGTGGGGCCCGACCCGGTCAGAGATCCCGTCCCGGCCGGGGGTCCCGTTCGCGCGGGCCCCGTTCCGGCCGTCGCGGGCGGCTGGGGCGTGGTGAAGGTGAGAGGCAGCACCATGCGGCCCTTCGCCGCCAGAGCGCCGAGCCACGCTTCGTGCGGGTGGGTCACGCCGGCGTTGACCAGGATGGCGTCGAACGATTCGTCGCGCAGGTCGGTGCCGTCCCCCGGACGGACCTCCACTTGCTCGAATGCCTTCAGATTGGCCGCCGCCTCGGCTGCGAGGCGCTCGTCGACCTCGATCGACAGGACCCGCCCGGAAGGACCGACGCACAGCGCGGCGAGTGCCGTGTAGTAGCCGAGGCCGCAGCCGACGTGCAGCAGCCGGTCGCCAGGCCGGAGGCCCAATGCCTCGAGGCAGGTCACGACGACGCCCGGCGCGCCATTGAACAGCATCCGCTCCGCGTCGATGGCGATCGAGAGGTTGTGATAGACGTGCCGCGGGTCGGCGTCCGGCGTCATGCGCGGAGCCCCGCCGAGGTCCCCTACGCCAAGCACCAGCCACGGCCCCTTTCGCAGGAACCGCTCGCGGGGCACGGTCGCCAGGGCCTCGACCAGGGCGGCCGTCTTGATGCCGACCACCGCCTGGATCTCCTCCGCGAAGAACCGGCGCCACGCTGTCAGGTCTTCAGACACGTTCTCTCCCCTGGAACCCAGCCATCTCAGGGTGCCATGCCCAGCGCCGGGCGGCCAGTGCTATCGGCCAGCCGATGCAGACGATGTGGATGACGACCTGGATGGCGGCCATGGCCGGGTTGATCGGCCGCTTGGCGACCGCCGAGAGCGGCAGGACGGCGAAGTGCATGACGATAAAGACGACGATCCCGTACACAGCGCCCACGGCCAGGGGTTGCATGCGGAGCAGGCTGAGCCGGCGGCTGGCCAGGACGAACACCACCGTCCAGACGAAGGCGATGAAGAAGTGGAGGCCCAGCCCCAAGGCCGCCGTCCGGGCGCCGCCGGTGAACGCGTCGGCGCCCAGCAGGCCGCTGGCGACGGACTGGAAGATCCGCACCGGACCGACGCCGCGCAAGGCGTAATACTGGACGCACGCTGCCGTGATGTCGCACGTGCCCGCCATCAACCCTCCAATCAAGATCGCCTTCGCCGGGCTTCCAGGCTGCAAGAATCCTCCTTAGGCCCTGGACCGGCGTGCTCGGCGCTTCGGCCTGCGCCGCGCCTTGGGCGCCCTGTAGGTGGCGATCTGCCAGGTGTTCCCCCATCGGTCCTCGAGCATGCAGCGGCGGTCTCCGTACGGGGTGTCCATCGGGTCCTCGAGAGAACGCGCCCCCGCCTCGAGGGCCCGGCGGTACGTGGCGTCGGCGTCTCGGACGTACACGTACAGGAAGGCCGCCGTCGGCTGCCGGATTCCGGCGTCGCTGATCATGAGGACCGAGTCGCCGATCCGGAGGTCGCTCGGCCGATCCTCACGATAGGCGCCTGTCGCATCGAACACCCGCGTGACGAACTCCACCAGGCTCCGCGCGTCCTGCGCCACGATCCGCGGCACCACGGTCGTCCACCCTTCAGGCGCGACCCGGGAGCGGCCGGTCGATCGGCTCATCTCACGCCCTCCCCTCGCGCGTCGACACGGTCGAGCATCGCCGTCTCGCTACGCGCCACGTTCCGGTACACCACGCCCCCCTTCATCACGAACACCACGCGCCTCACGGACGTGATGTCCCGAAGCGGGTCCCCCTGGAGAGCGATGATGTCCGCCTGCAGGCCGGGCGCTATGGAGCCTATCCGATCCGCCATGCCGAGCGCCTCTGCACCCAGCCCATTGGCGGAGATCAGGACCGCCCTCGGCTCCGCGCCGCCGTCGCGCACCCGGTCGATCATCTCCTCGGCGTTCCGCCCGTGCGCCCCCGCCACGGCGTCCGCGCCAAAGACGATCTTCAGCCCCGGGATCTTCACGGCGCGCCGCATCAGCTCGTGGTTCATCGGCAGGATCGTCTCCATCAGCGCGAATCCTTCGAGCGTCGCCGGGAAGAACTGCGTGCCGACGTACTTCTCCTTGTTCCGGAGATACGTCTCCAGCGTCAGCCCGGCCTGCGGATCGAAGTAGGTCCCCTTCCCGGCCATCAGCCTGAGGTCGTCGTCCGACGCTCCCAGGCCGTGCTCGATCTGCGTGCAGCCGGCCAGCGTCGCCGCCCGGACTGCGTCCCGATAGGCGTGCACCAGCGTGCGCAGGCCCTGCTTTTTCGCCTCGTCGCAGGCGGCGTCGAGCTGCTCCTGTGACAGCGTCTTCTCCCCTTTGAGCATCCCGCCCGAGGCCATGATCTTGATCACGTCGGCGCCCGCGCGCTTCTCCTTGCGCACGAAGGCGCGGACGTCGTCCGGCGTCCCGGTCTCAGCGCCCCGTCCCATGAGCCATTCGATGGACGTCAGGATGCGCGGACCGGGGAGAACGCCCTTCGCGATGGCATCGCGCAGGGGCACGTCGCCGGGCGCGCCGACGCTCTGCACCGTCGTGAAGCCTCCCATCAGCGTCAGCCAGGCGTTCGAGGCCGCTTCGTAGGCCGCCTCCTGCGTCGTTCCTCCCGTGCCCGCGTTCTTGCCGTCCTTGTCGAAGCCCCAGGTGATGTGCACGTGCGCGTCGATGAAGCCCGGCAGCACCGTCAGCCCGGTCAGGTCGTAGTCCACGGGCCCGGCCTTGGGATCGAGGGCGACGATCCTTCCACCCTCGGCCACGATGCGCGTGTTGCGCAGCAGGCGGCCCTTGCCGTCGAACACGGCGCTGGCGCCGATCACGACGCGCCTGCCCTGCGCCGGGGCAGATGGCGCAGTCGCCTGCCACAGGGAGACGACTGCCAGCAGGCCGACGAGGATTAGGGCCCCGGTCCGGCGTCGCCCTCTTGCCATGGAGCCCATCAATCGACCTCGGTGCCCAGTGTCTTCAACTGTGCGCGGACCCACTCGTACATTCCCTGCACATCGACCTGCTGGCCGGATTCGACCCGCTTGGAGATCATGGTCAGGACATTGATCTGAAACGAGGTGTCGCGGTACCGGATGGTCGGGTCGCGACCGTACTCGTCCTCGATGACGGCCCAGTCGAGGCCTGTGACGTTGCGCGCGAGCACCTGGCCGAGAGCGATCCCGAGGCATTGCAGCTCGTAGGTCTGCGCGCCCGTCACGACTCCGCGCTCGAGCAGCTTCTGAAGCCGGTCGATGTCGCGCAGGGACCGATCGAGTCCCTGACCCACGTGCTCCCGAACCAGCCGGTCGGCCACGTCCCACTGCTCGGCGATCCGATTCGAGTCGTCGGCCGTCGGAACCAGCAACGGCATAGCCATCACCTCCTTCCTATCGTCCGTCCCGCCCGGAGTCCTGACGCGAGGACGTTTGGTTGCGCCGGCGATTCGGAGGCGGTGTCGGTGTCGTCATGAGGCCGTCGCCTCCCTATCAGGGATGACCGGCGGTTGCTCGATCATGAACCAGCGATGCTCGAAGGCGTGGCTCAGAGCGTCGGCGCCGGTCTTGAGCAGCACCATCACCACGGCAAAAGTAGTCTCCCGGCCGAGGCCCGGCACGACGCGGGCGGCCGCGAGGCCCATGAACAGG
>DASRJX010000068.1:0-12075 GCA_035649235.1 Candidatus Cryosericum sp. | reverse complement strand
CACGGAGACCACGACCGGGGCGGCCGTGTCGCGCAACAAGGCGAACCGTCCATGTCTCCTGAAGGGGAGCGCGATGGCCCGGCCCCCTTCCTCGAGCGCGTCCCCCTCGAAAGACCACTCCTGCGTCACCGGATCGAAGCGGAAGATGCCGAGGTCCCGCGCGTCGGGAGTGCCGGCGCCGAGATCGAAGGACAGCACGGCGCGCTCGTTCAGCGCCTCCCCCTCCGGCAGCACGTCGACAGCGGCTCCGCCCGACGTCAATCCAGGAGGCAGGTCCGCGGCCGGCGCCGTCCGGGCGGCGAGCGGTCCCGGATAGAAACGCGCGCCGGCCGGCATGTCGATCCGGAATCCCGGCCCGGTCAGGCGGGCCGCGGCGGAGGGCTCCACGTAGCGCAGCACGATCCCGCCGAGACCTCGCCGCAACCGGCAATCCGATTCGTCCTGTCCGCCGCCGGACTGCATCGCGGCGGCCCGTTCATAGCCGATCCCGCTTCCCAGCCAGCGCCCCTGGAGGGGGCGCCAGGAGGCGGCGCCGGGCGGCGAACACTCCTGGCCGTCCGGCGCATCCAAGGTCCGCGCGGGCTCCGACGGAAGCGCGAGATCGATGAAGGCGGGTAAGGGCTCGACCCGCAGCCGGAGCGGATCCTGAGCCGCGGTGTCGGCAGGGAGGGACTGCCAGGGCCCGGGGACGCCCCCTCCGATCAGCCTCAGCCGCACCGTGGTGGCCGACACGGAGGCGGCGAGCGGCCCCCTGGCGAGGCAGAGCCCCTGGGCTGCGCGGCAGTCGAGCCGCTCGAAGCGCTTCCCCGCCTCGCTCCAGATCTCCCCTTCAACCAGATCGGCAGTATCAGGGACGCACAATCCGGCATCGACCGCGGCCTGCGGCTGACCCGCCGCGACCGCTGCCTTGGCGGCCGGGGCCGGTAGGGGATCGAACCTGGCCATAGCAGAGCCGGGCAGCGCCTCGCCAGCTTCCGGCACGCGCGCCCCGGCCACGGGTCCGGTGCGAGCGACGAAGACACAGAGCCTGGCCCGGCTCGTCGCACCCGAAGCGTCCCGCACCGTCAGGTCCAGGCGGTGCGGCCCTGCGGGCAGATCGAACGAGCCGGGAGGAGAGCCCCCCTCCGAATCACCGGCGGCCGACCCTGACGCGAGAGCGTTTCCCGGCAGACGGGCCAGCCGGTATGCGAAGCGGGTCGGCCCTAGGTGGCTGAAGCGGTGGTCATGGATGAGCCCCGAGAGGGGATACTGATCGAACCGGAAGGCCTCGTAGTCGAGCCGGTAGGTCGGGCGGCCGTCGACCAGGACCTCCAGGAAACGGATCCCGACGCGCCCACCGGGGACAGGGTCGAAGGCATCGAGGATGGCGTGGAAGGGGCCGCTGACGCGCACCGGCTCCTGGCTCTCGTGCTGCGTGCCTCGCCGCTGCAACGGGTAGGTCCGCTCCCTGAGGACTCCATCGATGTAGGTCATCGGGTCGGCCGCCGTGACCGTCACCGACTCCAGGTCCGGCGGCTGCCGATCGGCGGGAGCCCGGAGGCCCGCCCGGAAGGGATCGAGAGGCTGGTCGGCCCGGCCGCGCACCTCGAAATGCAGGTGCGGCGGGCCCGCTCCCGACTCGCCCGAGAACGCCACCACCTGGCCCCGGCGCACCGGAAGGGGCCGATCGAGGTCGATGCTCCCGGGATAGCGCGTGCCGGCCGCCGCCTGGCGCCGCGCCACCATCCGCTCCAGGCCGAGCGTCCGGTCCTCGTAACGCTCGAGATGCGCGTAGACGGTGGTGCGGCCGTCGTGATGGCGCAGGTAGAGCGCCCGTCCGTAGCCCCGCCACTCGACCTTGAGGCGTACGATCTCCCCATCATCCGCCGCCAGCACCTTGAGCCCCGTGGCTCCCCCCGTGGAGATGTCGATGCCGGCATGCATGTGGTCGTAGCGGTACTCGCCGAAGCTCGCGACGATGGGCGCTGGTCCCTCGAGGGGCCAGAGAAGGGATCGGCGCTCCGCCGTCTTTCCGGCCGTGGCCCCGGGCGCCTCCGCCTCCCGGGCACCGGGGCCCTCGTATCCGACGGCGGCGGAGAGCGCTCCGAGCACGCCCGCCGCCACGAACCTCATGACGAGCCGGGCTTTCGAAACCCTCGATCGTCTGCAACCAGCAGGCGGATGAAACATGCAGCGTCGATTCTAACCCGCGCGGGACGCCGCGTTTGACTTGCGGCTTTTGCTTCCATTATCATCCGGCCCGTTGCGGCTTTCGTCACCACCTCACGCCGCACGACACTGCCGATGGCCCCCGATCCCTTCAAGAACCTCATGGTGCGCCGCAAGGCGGGAGAAGCCGTCTACTCCGAGGGGGACCTGGGCGCCGAGATGTACGTGATCCAGGTCGGCGAGGTCCGCCTGTTCCGCATGCGGGACGGCGTCAAGCAGGAGCTGGCCGTGATGGAAAAGGGGGACTTCTTCGGCGAGCTGTCCGTGCTCGAAGGACTGCCCCGCACGACCGGCGCCGAGGCCGTCAAGGACGTGGAGCTGATCGAGATCAACAGCGCGACGTTCGATCGGATGATCCGCGCGAACATCGAGATCGCCGTCCGCATGCTGCGCAAGCTGAGCAACCGGCTGCAGGAGGCGAACCGCAAGCTGGAGTCGGTGACGAGCAGCGCGCCCGCCGATCGGCCCGTGGCGTCGGAAGCGGTCGACATCGACGCGCCGGTCGAGGCACCGCCCCCACAGCCGGCGCTTCCGGCCGCGGCGGCCCCCGGGGCGAACGGCGACATCGCCGTCCCCGCGGGCGCCCACGGTCTGCTCATCCTGGACGGCGGCAAGCGGTGTTTCCCGATCATCACCCCTCAGGCGGTCATCGGTCGCTACGATCCGGTGACCGGAACCCGGCCCGAGATCGACCTGACCCAGGTGGACATCAACCGGTCCGTGTCGCGGCGCCACGCCCGGGTGTTCCTTCAGGACGGCAGCTGCTTCCTGACCGAGGAGGTCGGGGCCTTGAATGGCACGCTGGTCAACGGACGCCGCCTGGTGCCGGGGAAGCCCCACGCCCTCGCCACCGGGGACCGGATCGCCCTCGGCATGGTCGCCCTCGTCTTCAAGGCGGCCGGGGAGAAGCCGAAGGCCTGACACCCCGGACCGAAGAATCCGGTCCGATGCAGCGGAGATGAGCGCCACGACGACACAGCCCCGACGCCCACGCGTCCTGTCCGGCTTCCGGCCCACCGGCCCGATGCACATCGGCCACCTGGTCGGCGCGCTCGAGAACTGGGTGCGCCTGCAGGAGACGCACGACTGCTTCTTCGCCATCTGCGACTGGCACGCCCTGACAAGCGAGTACGAGGATCCGTCCGCGATCCGCGAGCACACGCTGGAGATGGCGATCGACTGGATGGCGGCCGGCCTCGATCCGGAGCGCTGCACCCTGTTCGTGCAGTCGCACGTCCCGGAGCACGCGGAGCTCCATCTCCTGCTCTCGATGATCGTGCCGATCCCATGGCTCGAGCGGGTGCCGACGTACAAGGAGCAGCAGGAGCAGATCCGGCAGCGCGATCTCTCGAACTACGGGTTTCTGGGCTATCCCGTCCTGCAGGCCGCGGACATCCTGATCTACCGCGCCCAGTTCGTGCCGGTCGGTGAGGACCAGTTGGCGCACCTGGAGCTCTGTCGCGAGATCGCCCGCCGCTTCAACGGCCTGTATGGCGAAGTCTTTCCGCTGCCGCAGGCGCTGACGACCAGGACGCCCCGGCTGCCGGGCACGGATGGGAGGAAGATGAGCAAGTCCTACGGCAACGCCATCAACCTCAAGGAGCCCCTGGAGACGATCCGCAAGAAGGTCCTGACGATGATGACCGATCCCGCCCGCAAGCGGCGGACCGATCCGGGGAATCCGGAGGTCTGTCCGGTGTTCGATTTCCACCGCACCTTCAGCACGGAGGCGACGCGCGCCCACGTGGATGTCGAATGCCGCCGCGCGGGGATCGGGTGCATCGACTGCAAGAACCTCCTGCTGCAGCACCTGGAGCCTGCGCTCGCTCCTTTTCAGGAGCGGAGGCGTGCGCTCGCCTCTGACCGGGCCCGGGTGCGCGACATCCTGACCGCGGGGGCCGAGCGGGCGCGCGCCGAGGCTCGCGCCACGATGGAGCGCGTGCGCTCCGCCATGCGGCTCGATGCGGGAGGGCTGGAGTGACGCCGCCCGTGACTGAACCGGGGCCCGCCGATCGCTTCACCCGCGTGGCGCTGGGAGATTTCAGCGGCCCGCTCGATCTGCTGCTGCACCTGGTGCGGACCGGCGAGATCGACATCACCGGCCTGCCGGTCGTGGAGGTGGTCCGGCAGTGCGACGCCTACCTCCTGACGATTGAGGCCCTGGACCTCGAGACCGCGGGGGAGCACCTGGTCCTGGCGGCCACGCTCGTCCACATGAAGTCGCGCCGCCTGCTGCCGCCCGACCCTCGGGAGGTCGATGCCGCCATCGAGCCGCAAGCCCTGACGGAGCGGGCGGCCGAGGCGGTGCAGGAACTCCGTCGGGCCGCCGAGCAGCTTCAGGAGCGCGAGGCCGCCATGGAACTGGTCTTCACGCGCCCTCCCGGGGCCGTCGCGGAGTTCGCAGGGGAGCAGGGGATCGAAGCCGATCTCTACTCCCTGGTGAGCGCCTTCCAGGCGATCCTGGGCCGCCTCGGCGCCGAGCCGGAGACGCTGCGGATCACGCGCGAGAAGGTCAGCCTGATGGACCGCATGACCTGGCTCATCGATCTCCTCCACGACAGGAAGCGCGTGGCCTTCCGCTCCCTGTTCGACGGGCTGACCGACAGGCTCGGCTTCATCCTGACCTTCCTGGCTCTCCTCGAAGTCCTGAGACTCCGTGTGGCGCGCGCCTTCCAAAGCCACCATCAGGAGGATATTCTGATCGTGCTGGCGGACGAGGAGCCGGCCACCGAGAGGGGAGTCGCGGACCATGTCTGAACCCGGCGCACCATCCATCGGCGGCGCGCGCCTGCGGGCCATCGTCGAGGCGCTCGTCTTCGCCGCCGAGGAGCCGCTGACCCTCGACGACCTCGAAGACCTGTTCCCGGACGAAGGCCGCGAGACCCTGCAGTCGGCCCTCGACGACGTGGCGGCGCTCTGGGAGTCCCCCGACCGGGGACTTCAAGTCATCCGCGTGGCCGGGGGCTACCGGATGACCACGCGGTCCGAGCTGGGCGAGTGGGTGCGCGCCCTGTTCCGCTCGCGCCACCGCCGCCGGCTCTCTCCCGCGGCACTCGAGACCCTGGCGATCGTGGCCTACCGGCAGCCGATCACCACGCCCGAGATCCAGGCAATCCGAGGCACCGATCCGGTGGGGGTGCTGCAGAATCTCCTCGACAAGAAGCTGCTGCGCGTCGTCGGCCGCAAGAAGGTGGTGGGCAAGCCGATCCTCTACGGCACCACGCCCGAGTTTCTGTCCCACTTCGGGCTGGATTCGCTGTCCGATCTGCCGACCCTGGAGGAGTTCGGCGCCCTGGCCGCCTCCCTCAGCCTGCCCGTTCAGGGCGTTCTCGCGGCGCGCGGCGGTCCCTTCGAGGAGGACGACGACACGGGACCGGCGAACGACGAGGAATTCGAAGATGCGACCGAAGACGACACCGAGCGCGAAGAAGACGGCGACGACTCCTGAGGGACGGGAGGGCGTCCGGCTGCAGAAGCTCATGGCGGCCGCCGGCGTCGCCTCGCGGCGGGAGTCCGAGCGCCTGATCCAGGCGGGACGCGTCGCGGTCAACGGGCGGGTGGTCACGACCCTGGGGACGAAAGTCGACCCCGCGCGCGATCGCGTGAGCCTCGACGGGGCGGCCGTGGGGAGGCTCGAGCGCCGGGTCTACTTCCTGCTGCACAAGCCCCGGGGCTGCCTTTCGACCGTTCGCGATCCGGCCGGCCGGCCCACGGTCATCGACTGCCTGCGCGGCGTGAAGGAACGGGTCTTCCCGGTCGGCCGGCTGGACTGGGACAGCGAGGGGCTCATCATTCTCACCAACGACGGCGACCTGGCGCTCAGGCTGACCCACCCGCGGAACCACGTCCCGCGGGTCTACCGCGTCAAGGTCAAGGGGCTGGTGGGGCGGCAGGTGCTCGAGGCGGTGCGCCGCGGGCTGTTCCTGGATGGCCGGCGGACCCTGCCGGCGCCGGTCGCCCGGGTCTCCTCGCAGAGCAACAGCTGGCTGGAAGTCGTCCTGTATGAAGGCCGGCGCAACCAGCTGCGGCGCGTGTTCGAGCGGCTCGGGCATCCGGTCCTGAAGCTGCGACGCACCGCGATCGGGACGATCTCCGACCGGGAGCTCCACCCGGGCGAGTTCCGGGCGCTGACGCCCGCGGAGGTCGCCCGGCTGAAGGGGGCCGCATGAGCCTGCGGATTCCTGATCACGTCCTGCGCATCGCACCCTACGTCCCGGGCAAGCCGCTCGAGGAGGCCGCCCGCCAGACAGGGCTCCCGGACATTGTCAAATTGGCGAGCAACGAGAACCCCCAGGGGCCCTCGCCGCGCGCGGTGGAGGCGATCCACCGCGAGGCCGCCCGGGTCCACCGCTACCCGGACGGCAGCGGCTACATCCTGCGGCAGGCCCTCTCGTCGAGGCATGGGTTCGCGCCCTCCCAGGTGGTTCTCGGGAACGGCTCTACGGAGATCGTGGAGATCGTCGCCAAGACCTTCCTGGGCGCCGGCCGGACCGCGGTCGTCGCCGATCCCGCCTTCATCATGTACCGCATCGCCGTCCTGGCGATGAACGCCCCCCTGGTCTCCGTGCCGCTGCGGGACGACCGGCACGACCTGCTCGCCATGGCCGCCGCCTGCGATGCCCGGACCGCCCTGGTGTACATCGGCAATCCGAACAACCCCACGGGCACCTTCGTGGGGAGAGAAGCCGTGACGGCCTATCTGGCACGCGTACCGCCCCACGTCCTGACCATCGTCGACGAGGCCTACTTCGACTACGTCCAGGCCCCCGACTACCCGGACTGCCTGGACCTGCTCCGCGACGGACAGAACGTGCTCGTCTTGCGGACGTTCTCCAAGATCCACGGCCTGGCCGGCCTGCGGGTGGGCTACGGCATCACGTCCGTCGACGTCGCCCGCGCCCTGGAGGCGGTGCGCTCGCCTTTCAACACCTCGGCACTGGCGCAGGCAGGCGCTTTGGCCGCCCTGGAGGACTCCGAGCACGTCGCCCGGTCCCGGGCGGAAAATGCCCGCGAGTGCCTCTACCTCCAGGCCGAGCTGGCCCGGCGGCGCCTCGATTTCGTCCCGTCTGTCGCCAACTTCGTCCTGGTCCGGACCGGAATGGGCGGCGAAGAGATGCACCAGAAACTGCTGCGCCAGGGGGTCATCGTGCGGCCGATGGAGGCCTACGGCTACAAAGATGCCGTGCGGGTCACGATCGGCACCCACCGCGAGAACCAGCGGTTCCTGGAAGCGCTCGACCAGGTCCTGCAGTCCTCTGGCGGTGGCGCCCAAGACCGCTTCTGACCCCCGTAATCCAATGAAAACAAAGTTTTTCCCCTTGACAGGCCAGGGGTCGGTTCGTATGATCGCCGAATCCCGGCAAGAGTCGTAGAAGGGCGTCGAAGGCGCCGGGGCGAGGTCTGACGGCGCACAGCGCAGAGAACGAGAGGACCACGACCACGAAATCCAAGAAGGAGGAACCCAACCGAATGGACTTGCAAAACATGAACGACGACCACACCGACGGCCTCGACGCGCCGCCTCCGAGCCTGCCGTCCACCCCCCGCCATCCCAAGAAGCGAGAGCCGTTGCGCCTCATGCACGTGGCCGACGATCAGCCGGCCGATCCCGAATACCAGGCCCTGATCGAGATGTACGACCAGTCGCTCCGCACGCTGGCGGAGGGAGAGGTCGTCCGCGGACGGGTGCTGAGGGTCAGCGCCGCCGGCGTCATCGTCGACGTCGGCTACAAGTCCGAGGGGATCATCGACGTCGAGGAGTTCATGGGCCCGGACGGGGCGCCGCACGTCACTGTCGGGGACGAGATCGACGTGCTGCTCGAGAAGACGGAGAACCGCGACGGCTACGTGGTCCTCTCCAAGGAAAAAGCGGAAAAGATGAAGATCTGGGAGGAGATCGAGCGCGCCTACACGGACGGGCGGGCGGTCTCCGGGATCGTCAAGGAGCGCATCAAGGGAGGCCTCGCCGTCGACATCGGCGTACGCGCCTTCCTGCCGGGGTCCCTGGTGGACATCCGCCCGGTGCGCAACCTCGACGCCCTGAAGGGAAAAGAGCTGCAGATGCGGGTGATCAAGGTCAACCGCAAGCGCGGCAACATCGTCCTGTCCCGCAAGGCGGTCCTCGAGGAGGAGAACAGCTCCAAGAAGAAGCGCACGCTCGAGGGACTGACGGAGGGGAAGGTGGTCCGCGGCGTGGTCAAGAACATCACCGAGTACGGCGCGTTCATCGACCTGGGCGGCATCGACGGCCTGCTGCACAAGACCGACATGTCCTGGGGACGCATCAACCATCCCACGGAGATGTTCAACGTCGGGGACGAGGTCGAGGTCGTCATCCTGAAGTTCGACGCGGAGAAGGAGCGGGTGTCCCTAGGACACAAGCAGCGGTCCGCCGACCCGTGGGAGAACGTGGACGACCGGTACCCCCGCGAGTCGCGCGTCCACGGCAAGGTCGTCAGCCTGACCGACTACGGCGCGTTCGTCGAGCTGGAGCCGGGCGTCGAGGGGCTGATCCACATCTCCGAAATGTCCTGGACGAAGCGCGTCAAACATCCCTCCAAGGTGCTGACGGTGGGGGACACGGTCGAGGCGGTGGTGCTGGACGTCGACCGGACCGCGCGCCGGCTGTCGCTCGGCCTCCGGCAGACCGAGCCGAACCCCTGGCACACCATCAGCGAGCGCTACCACGAGGGGGCCCGGATCACCGGGAAGGTCCGCAACCTGACGGACTTCGGCGCCTTCCTCGAGGTCGAGGAAGGAATCGACGGGCTGGTCCACATCTCCGACATGTCCTGGACCAAGAGGCTCAAGCACCCCTCCGAGATGCTGAAGAAGGGGGACGACGTCGAGGCGGTGATCCTGAAGATCGACACGGAGAACCAGCGCCTCTCCCTCGGCATCAAGCAGCTCCAGCCCAACATCTGGGAAGAGTTCTTCAAGAACCACGCTATCGGCGACCTGGTCATGGGGCGGATCGTGCGCCTGACCGATTTCGGGGCCTTCATCGAGATCCAGGAAGGGATCGAAGGCCTCGTGCACGTCTCGGAGATCGCCGAGGAGCGGGTGGAGAAGCCGGCCGACAAGCTGGCCCTCGATCAGGCGATCACCGCCAAGATCATCAAGATGGACATCGCGGAGCAGAAGATCGGCCTCTCGATCAAGGCCGCCACCCAGGACGCAAGCCGCGAAGACTATCGCTCCTTCATGCGCACCCAGGGGAGCCCCACCGTCAATATCGGAGAGGTGGCCGGGCTCGCGGGCGGTCGGCGGCGCGAGAAGCGGCGCCGCGGCGACGTCTACGACGACGAGGGCGAAGAGGCCTAGCGGTCGCAGCGAGGACACCCCCATGACGAAGGCGGATCTCGTCGAGGAAGTGGCGCGGGTCAGCGAGTTGACCAAGAAGCACAGCGAGGCCATCGTCAACACCGTCTTCGACTCGATCGTGGAGGCGCTCCAGCGCGACGACAAGATCGAGCTGCGCGGCTTCGGGAGCTTCCGGATCCGGCAGCGTCGCTCCCGCCAGGGACGCAACCCCAAGACCGGCGACAAGGTGGACGTGCCGGCCAAGAGGATCCCCTACTTCAAGCCGGGGAAGGAACTCAAGGAGCTGATCAACGCCGCCGCGGACGCGGCGGCGCTGCGCCCGGAGCCCGCGCCGCAGCGCTCCTCCTCCTGAGCGCCGGCCGGCGGACGGCCGGTTCGAGACGGTGTCCGGCATGGACAGGCTGTTCAGCCCCTGGCGCCTCCGCTACGTCACCTCAGAGGGCCGCAAGCTCGCCGGCTGCGTCTTCTGCCGGGCCATCCGCGGGCGCCGCGATCGCGCCCACCTCGTCCTCCACCGGGGGCGCAGCAACTTCGTCATCCTCAACAAGTATCCCTACAACAACGGCCACCTCATGATCGTCCCATTCGCGCACCAGGCGTCTCCTGGGGAGTCGAGCGAGGAGGCGCTGGTCGAGCTGATGCAGCTCGTCGTGCGCTGCGAGCGGGCGCTCGGGGCCGCCTACCACCCGGCCGGGATCAACCTCGGGATGAACCTCGGCCGCAGCGCCGGCGCCGGCATCGAAGGGCACTACCATCTCCATCTGGTGCCGCGCTGGGAGGGGGACACGAACTTTATGACAGTGGTCCACGGGACTCGGGTCATCCCGGAGTCGCTCGACATCACCTACCGGCGCCTGCAGCGGCTGCTGAGGGAGGGTGGCCGTGCGTCAGCGCGGCGCCGCCGGGCCGCGGCGGGGGAGCGGGGGAGGCGGCGGTGAGGCGCTTCGTCATCGAGACCTGGGGCTGCCAGATGAACGTCCACGACTCCGAGAAGATGGCCGGCATCCTGGGCGCGCACGGTTATCGGCCCGCCGAGTCCGCCGCATCCGCCGATCTGATCCTCCTGAACACGTGCAGCGTCCGCGAGAAGGCCGCCTCCAAGGTCTTCAACCGCCTGGGCGCCCTGCGGCGGCTGAAGGCGCGCCATCCGGACCTGCTGATCGGGGTCTGCGGCTGCGTGGCGCAGCAGGAAGGGGAGACGATCTTCAGGAGGGCGCCCTGGGTCGATCTCGTCATGGGCCCCCGGAACATCGCGCACCTTGGCGCCCTGCTCGAGCAGGCCCGCACCGACGGGCGCTCCATCAGCTTGGCCCGCGACGACGATCCCATCACTTTCCCTGCCGAAACCGCCTCGCGGGCGCCGGGGCCCCGTGCCTTCGTGACGGTCATGGAGGGATGCAACAAGACCTGCACCTTTTGCATCGTGCCTTACACGCGCGGACGGGAGGTCTACCGTCCTGCTGCCGAGATCGTGCGGGAGGTGAGGGATCTCGTCTCTCGAGGCTACTGCGAAATCGAGCTGCTCGGCCAGACCGTCAATGCCTGGCGGGAAGGGGAGACGGACTTCGCGGGCCTGCTGTTCATGGTGGATCGCATCCCCGGCGTCCGCCGGGTCCGCTTCACGACCTCGCACGCCGGACATCTGACTTCCGCGATCATGCGGGCGTTCCGCGACCTGCCGACCGTGTGCAACCACCTCCACCTGCCGGCGCAGTCGGGAAGCGACCGGGTCCTGAGGGCGATGAAGCGCGGCTACACCCGGGCGAAGTACCTCTCGAAGATCGAGGCGCTGCGCCGGGACATCCCGGACATGGCCTTCAGCACCGACCTCATCGTCGGGTTTCCGGGGGAGTCCGAGAGCGATTTCCACGCAACGCTCGATCTCCTGCGCGCGGCGCGCTTCGATCAGGTCTACGCCTTCACCTATTCGCCGCGCCCGGGCACGCCGGCGGCCGCGGCGAAAGACGGGCTTCCCGAACCCGTTAAGCTGGAGCGACTGCAGCGCCTCCTGGCGATTCAGGACGAGGTGCTGGCCGAGCGCCAGAAGGCACTCGTCGGGCGGACCTTCGAGGTTCTCATCGACGGCAGGAGCCGTCTCGACGACGGCGTCGCCAAGGGGCGCACCCGCTGCAACCGCATCGTGCACGTGCCGGTCACAGCACCCACGCGCAACGGATTCCTCGACGTCCGAATCTCCCGAGCCCACGCCCATTCCCTGACCGGAGAACCGCTCGAAGCCACGCCAGCCGCTTGACTCGGCCCCGCGACCGGGCTATAAGGAGGCCGGCCCAGCCGGCGGGCGCTCCGAGGCCATGACCATGGAACTCGAAATGAAGATCAAAGGACTGATGATCGATCCGATCACCAACATGCCGATCATCATCCTGCGCGACCCGGCCGGACCGTCCGTGCTCCCGATCTGGGTCGGCATCTTCGAAGCCAACGCCATCGCCCTGCAGATCGAGAAGATCGTCACCCCGCGTCCGATGACCCACGATCTCCTGAAGAGCGCGATCCAAGGTCTCCAGGCGACGGTCGAGAAGG